>CAXSHQ010000001.1:0-20796 GCA_964236875.1 uncultured Acidobacteriaceae bacterium
CGCTCCGCAATCAGCGAAGCCTCGCCAAGCTGCCACGTGCAGCGCACTTCCGCCCCCGCGTACTCCGCCGCCGCAGCCTGGTGATACACCGTCTGCCCATGGCACGCCACAAGCTGCGGGCGCAGGCCAAGCTCCCGCGCCGCGGCCTTCACGCACTCCGCATAGATCGCGCCCAGCCGCCATCCCAACCGCGCCAGCTCCGCCGCGCTCGTCTGCTTGGCATCCATCGCCGCGAGCACCGCCTCACGCACCTCCGCAGTGTAGGGAAACGCTCGATGCCCAAGCACCTTCACGCGCGGCAAGCCACCTCGCAGCCCCGGCGACACCCGGCAGATCGCCACGTCCACGCCGTCCGCCGAAGTCCCGCTCATCACCCCAGCGACCGTCATGGACCGCGGTTCAATTCCACTCACCACCGTCGATGATGCTGTTGCCTTTGCTTTTCTGGTTGTCATCCCCGAAGGGAATCTGCGGTTCGCTCGTCCAGCCATCACGCCCTCAGGTTTCCTTACGCGCCCTTCAACTCCCGCTGCAACTCCGCCACCAGCGCCAGCGCTTCGCGCGGAGTCAGCCCATCCACATCCACTGCTTCGATCCGGTCCACGATCCTCTGCGACAGCGGCGTGAACATTGTCATCTGCAACGCGGGTGCGTTCTTGCCGGGCACGCTCGCGGCCTCCCGCACCTGCTGCGACTCCGCCTTCTCGTGCACCCGCAGCACCTCGCGCGCGCGCTCCACCACCGCCTGCGGCAATCCCGCGAGCCGCGCCACCTCGATGCCATAGCTCTTGTTGGCCGCGCCCATCTCCACGTGGTGCAGAAACACAATGCTTCCCCCCGACTCCCGCACCGTGACCCGCACGTTGCGCAGGCCGCGCAGCCGCTCCGCAAGTAGCGTGAGCTCATGGTAGTGCGTGGCAAACAACGTGCGGCAGCCCACATGGTCGTGCAGATGTTCCACCGTCGCCCACGCCAGTGACAAGCCATCGTAGGTCGCCGTACCGCGCCCCATCTCGTCCAGCAGCACCAGGGAGCGCGAGGTCGCCGTGTTCAGGATGGCCGCCGTCTCGGTCATCTCCACCATGAACGTCGAGCGCCCGCGCGCCACGTTGTCGCTCGCCCCGATACGCGTATACACGCGGTCCACCAGCCCCAGCCGCATGCTCTCGGCGGGCACAAACGAGCCGCACTGCGCCAGGATCGTCAGCAGCGCCGCCATACGCAGGTACGTACTCTTGCCGCCCATGTTGGGCCCGGTAATCAGCAGCAGCGAAGCCTCACTCGACGGGCCGGGTGCCCCACTCATGACGGTCTCATCGTCATGCGTGGGCTCAGCAGCCTCCTCACGGGTGGGCTCGGCACACAACCGCAGCGAGTTCGGCACAAACCGCCCTGCTCCCGCTTCCTCCAGCCGCCGCTCGACCACCGGATGTCGCGCATTCACAAACTCGAGCACGCCGCTCTGATCTACGCGCGGCTTGGTCCATCCGCGCAGCGCGGCAGTATGCGCAAACGCCGCCAGCAGGTCGATCTCCGCCACCTGCCGAGCCGTCTCGCGCAGCCGCGCCGCCTCGGCCAGCAACTGCCGCCGCAGCTCCGCAAAGATGCGCCGCTCGATCTCGCCCGATCGCTCCTGCGCGGTCAGGATCTTGGTTTCCAATTCCTTCAGCTCCGGCGTCGTGAAGCGCTCCGCGTTCACCAGCGTCTGCTTGCGCTCGTAATCCGCGGGCACGGCCTTGGCGTTCGCCTTCGTGACCTCCAGGTAGTAGCCGAATACAGAGTTGAACCGCACCTTCAGGCTCCCGATCCCGGTTCGCTCCCGCTCCCGTTCCTCGATGGCCGCAATGCGCTCGCGCCCACTGGTCGAAAGCCCGCGCAACTCATCGAGCTCCGGGTCGACGCCCGCCCGCACCGCGCCACCATCGCCCAGCGACACCGGCGGCTCCTCCACCAGCGTCCGCGCAATCAGCTCTTGGAGGTCGCCGAGCACATCCAGCCCCCGCGCCAGCACAGCCCAACGGCCCTGAAGATTCTCGGGGGGCCCATTCACCGCAGCTCCATCGCGGTGAGTGGGTTCCGCTGCTGCCAGGTCCGCCACCGCCGCCCTCAGCCCAGGCAACCGGCCCAACGTAGACCCCAGCGCGGTCACCTCGCGCGGCCCCGCCGAATCCAGCGCGACCCGCCCCAGCAGCCGCTCCAGGTCGAGCACCCCATCCATCGACCGCCGCAGACCTTCCCGCCGGCGGATGTCCCCAGCCGCCACGCCCACCGCCTCCAGCCTCGCCGAAATGGCCGCAAGCTCCCCCATGGGCCGCAGCAACTGTGCCCGCAGCAGCCGCTTGCCCATCGGCGTGCAGCACGCATCCAGGCACCAGAACAGAGTCGTCTGTGGCCCTTCGGCGGAGAACAGCGGATCGGCAATCTCCAGGTTGCGCACACTCACCGCATCCAGCTCCAGGCAATCGGCTTTGCCATAGAAGCGCAGCGTGTCCAGGTGTTCCAGCGTGCCCTGCTTGGTAGCGCGCAGGTAGTGCACGATCGCCCCGCCCGCGACCGCCGCCGCGGCATGTCCCTCCAGTCCCATGCCGGCCAGCGAATGCACACGTAACGCCTGCCGCAGCAACGGCACGGCATACTCCTCGGTGAAGACCCACTCCTCCAGTTCGCTGCGCGTACCCGAAATCTCCGGCGCATTCTCTTCTTTGTTGTCGACTCCAGGAGCTGCACCACTCCTTCCGGGTGCTCCATCCATGACAGCTTCACCGTCACGGGCGGGCTCGCGGCCACTAGCCGCCGCACCCAGACTCGTCTGCCTCGGGCTCGAAGCCCCGAACGCTCCCGCGCTCCGCGCGAACAGCACCTCCGCCGGCGCCATCCGCGCCAGCTCATCCAACGCCAGCGCCCAGGCATGCACGCCTGCAAACTCCGTCGCCCGGAACTCCCCCGTGGAAAGATCGATCGACGCCACACCCACACACGCATTCGCGCCGGCCCCCGCGCCCTTCCCGAGCCCGGCCACGCTGGCCAGCCAGCGGCTCTCGCTCGCGCTCATCGTCAGGTCCAGAGCCGTGCCCGGCGTCAGCACGCGCGTTACCTCGCGCCGGACCACCGTCTTCGCCAGCTTGGGGTCTTCCATCTGCTCGCAGATGGCCACCTTGAAGCCGCGCCGCAGCAGCCGTTGCAGATACGTTCCCGCCGCATGGTACGGCACCCCGCACATCGGCACGGTCTTTAGCTTGTCGCGCGCCGTGAGCGTGAGCTGCAACTCCCGCGCGGCCACCACGGCGTCCTCGAAGAACAGCTCATAGAAGTCGCCCATGCGGAAGAACAGCAATGCATCCGGGTGTGCCTCCTTGGCCGCGCGATACTGCCGCATCGCAGGCGAAAGCGCGGCATCGGACACGGCAATGGGAGCGGCGGCAGCCATCAGGACAGGGAATCAGGATATCCGCTCGTCCTCTGCAATACAGGGCCGATTGCAACACAGGGCCGAGAGCGGGAACGCGGATTGCGCAGAGTCTTGAAGCACGAAGATAACACCGGGCCATCGTCGTTTCCTCTGCGCAATCCGCGGGGAATCTGCGCACTCTGCGTTCCGCTTTTGCTTTCCGCGTACACTGCTCCTCATGATCGAAGTCCCCATGAACGACGAGCAGTTTGCCTCCGCCACCACCCGCCTGCGCGCAAACGGCATCGAGCTCAACGGCCCTTCCGGCACGCTCACTAAGGACGGCATCACCGCCAAGTACGAGCACACCGACGGCAAGCTCCGCATCGAGATCGTCGACAAGCCCTTCCTGCTCCCCGTCAGCCTCATCGAAGGCCGCCTCCAGTCCTATCTCGAACAGAGCCTCGCCGCCGGCAGGGCTCCGGGCGGCGCTGCATCGGTGTAGATCCCCATACCTCCCTGGAGCAACATCTTGAACACGCCCGAGTTGGCAAATCTATTTCGCCGCGATCTCCTCAGGCTGCAGCAGCAGATCGAAGCGTTTCCCAGCGACGAACTCCTGTGGCAAACGCTGCCAGGCATCACCAACTCGGCCGGGAACCTTACCCTTCACCTGGAAGGCAATCTGCGCGAGTACATCGGTCGGGTGCTCGGCGGCCTCGCTTACAACCGCACCCGCGATCTCGAGTTCAGCACCCGGGGTCTCCCCGCCGCCGACCTCCTCGCCCGCATCGGCACGCTGCAGCAAACGATCCCTGGCGTCGTCGAAGCGCTTTCCCCTGCAGCCTTGGCGGCGGATTACCCATTTGTGGTCCTTGAACGGCCGCTCCCGGTCGAGCCGTTTCTCATCCACATTTACGGCCACCTCAACCGGCATCTCGGGCAAATCGAATACCTTCGCCGTGCGCTGACTGGTCAGGGAGCCATCCCCGGCGCAGGCATCTAGCGGCTTCCATAACCCATATACTGGGAGCGGCGCTATTCACCTGGCGTACCGACCTTCATGTCTCTCCTCTGGCTCCGAGTCGCGGTTTGCCTCTACGCGCTCGCCGCACTCGCGGTGCTGCCCGCGGCCCTCTATAACCGCCCGCGCTGGCGACACCTCGCCGTGCCGGCCGCAATCGCTGCAATCTTCTTCCACTTCGTCGCGATCGTCGAGATGCTGGTCGCCACGCACCACGCGCTGCCGGTCGATACCCACGAAACCCTCTCCGGTCTCGGCCTGCTGCTCGGCCTCGGCTTCCTGCTCCTCACCGCGCGTTATAAGACCGTCAGCTTCGGTATCTTTCTTCTCCCTATCGCGATCCTCCTCACCCTGGTGCCCGCGTTCCGCCCGGGCTCCGAAACCCTGAGCTACCCGTACCTCCGCACCGGCTGGGTCATCCTCCACATTGCGCTCCTGCTGGCCGCCTATGCCGCGCTGCTGGTCTCGCTGCTCGCCAGCCTGCTATACCTCGTGCAGGAGCGCCGCCTCAAGCAGAAGCGCGTCACTCCGCCCAGCGGCATCTGGCTGCGCCTGCCTCCGTTGGCCACCACCGACAGCATCGCGCTTCGATCCCTTCTCTTCGGCCTGCCTTGCATGACCTTCGGCCTACTCATCGGTTCCGTCATTGCGCTGCAAACCGTCGGCCCCACCTTCTTCGCCGACTTCAAAGTCCTGCTTTCGCTCGCCATGTGGCTCGCCTACATGCTGATGATCTACATCCGCCAGCACTCCGGCCTGCGCGGCCGCCGCGCAGTCTATCTTTCCAGCTTCGCCTTCCTGTTCGTGCTCGCCGTCTGGGCCGCCAACCAGTTCTCGCTGGTCCACAGGTTCAAGGCCCCATGAGCGAGCTCGCGATCAATCCCGCCGGCTCGCTCCTGCTGCTCGGCGTCAACCACACCACCGCGCCGCTCGACGTGCGCGAGCGCCTGGCCATCTCCGCCGCGCGCCTGCCCGAGGCCACCCGCACCCTCGCTCACCAGCCCGGCATCCGCGAAGCCCTGATCCTTTCCACCTGCAATCGCGTCGAGTTCCTCATCGCGCACGAACCCGAACTCGCCGCCTCTGCCGCGCCTGCACCGGCTGCCGCCTCCGAGCACGCACCACTTCCTCTCACGCGCTTCCTCCACGACTACTTCGCTCTGCCCCCGGCCCTGCTCACGCCGCACCTCTACCAGTTCCGCGAACGCGAAGCCATCCGCCACCTCTTCCGCGTGGCCAGCTCGCTCGATTCCATGGTCGTCGGCGAGCCGCAAATTCTCGGCCAGGTCAAGGAGTCGTGGACGGTCGCCCGCGAGGTCGGCGCCATCCAGTCCACTGACGCCCGCAGCTCGCAGCTTGACCCCCTCCTGCAGCGTGCTTTCTCGGTCGCCAAGCGCGTGCGCACGGAAACCGAAATCGGCAGCTCGTCCGTCTCGATCGCCTCGGTCGCCGCCGAGCTCGCGCGCAAGATCTTCGGCTCGCTCGCGGGCAAGACCATCCTCATCGTCGGCCGCCCGCCACCTCATCGCCCAGGGCGCGACCACGCTGCTCGTCGCCAACCGTACCGAGTCCCGCGCCGAGCGCATCGCCGACGCGCTGCGCACGCCCTCCATCACCACCGGCGTCATCCCGCTCCCGCAGCTGCACGACCAGTCCCACCGCGCCGACATCATCATCACCTCCACCGGCGCAGCCGCTACCTCCACCGGCCATGTCTTCACCCGTGAGCACGCCCGCAACCTGCTCCAGCGCCGCCGCAATCGCCCCGTCTTCTTCATCGATATCGCCGTCCCCCGCGACGTTTCCCCCGCTGTCAACAAGCTCGAAGGCTGCTTCGTCTACGACATCGACGACCTCCAGCAGGTCGCCGCCGAGCACCAGCGCAGCCGCACCCGCGAAGCCGCCGAAGCCGAGCGCATCATCTCCGCTGAAACCGAGCGCTACGACGCGCGCCTCGCCGCGGCGCCCGCCACCGAAGCCATCAAGCAGCTCCAGCTTTCCGCCGAAAGCCTTCGCAAGGCCGAACTCGCCCGCACAGCGCAGCGCCTAGCCGCTGCGCCTCTCACCCCCGAGCAGCAGGCCGCCATCGAAGCCCTCACCAAGTCACTCACCGCCAAGCTGCTCCACCCGCAACTCACCGCCCTTCGTGGAGAAGACGCAAGCAAGCCGCGCGACTAGCGCCATCTGACGTCTCCTCACCACGGGTGTCATCCTTAGCGAAGCTCAGGATCCCCGCATTCGTCCGTAGTGCCACGGCCGCATCCAGACAACCTCATCGGTACCGCGCAGAAACAAGCATGTGCCGTCCAGTCCCATCGCAGCAACGAACAAGAAAACTCCTTGCAGACAGCTTCTCTCGTGCGTTGTACCATCCCATGTGCGGAGAGGTTCAGGCAACGCACGACTGCACTCTCAAGCACACAGGAGGCAACACCGTGGCACTTGCGAAAGTAACTCAAGACACCGAAGAAATTCAGAAGTGGGCTGAATCCCGGGGAGCGAAACCGGCCGTGGTGGGAGCCACCGAAGGCGACGACTCCACCGGCATTCTCCGCCTCATGTTCCCCGACGCGCCCCACGCCAACGACGAAGCGCTCGAGGAGATCGAGTGGGACGAGTGGTTCGAAAAGTTCGAGGGCAGCGGCCTCGAGTTCCACTACCAGGAAGAAACGGCCGACGGCCAAAAGAGCAACTTCAACAAGCTGACCTATCCCGAGGTCGGCACCCCGGCGGCCAACAAGATCGCACGCAGCTCAACGAAGGGTTCATCAAAGAAAGCCACGGCGAAATCTACCGCGAAGAAGTCCGCCAGCAAATCGGCAGGGAAGAAAGCGCCTGCCAAGGTGGCGGCCAAGAAGACTGCAGCCAAGAAGACTGCAGCCAAGAAGGGCCCCGCGAAGAAGACCGCAGCCAGCAAAGGCCCAGCCAAGAAGACTGCCGGAAAGAAGGCTGCGGCGAAAGGGTCCCCTGCAAAGAAGGCGCCCGGCAAGAAGTCAGCTGCGAAGAAGACGGTCGCCAAGAAGGCTCCCGGCAGGTCTGCTGGCAAGAAGGCACCTGCTAAGCAATCCGCGGCAAAGAATGCAACCGCAAAGACCTCCGGCAGCAAGAAGTCTGCGGGCAGGTTCTCTGCGCGTAGCTCTGGCGCTAAAGGTGGCTAAGAAAGTAGCAGCCGGTAAGAAGCCTCAGCTGCAGGGAGCACCCGTATGGAAAGCCCCACCCGGAAGCGAGTGGGGCTTTCTTGTTGCGAACGCGATCGATATCGCCTGCGTGGAAATCATGCTCCGGCTTCGCCGGTCCATGACAACCACTGTCGCGCGCTCCGCACTCTCAACGCCTATGGCCCGTTTCCTCGTCTTCCGCTTTGCCTGCACCTTCGCTCTTCTCACTTCCTCCTTCGCACTCCACGCGCAGCTTCCGCGCGACAACGAAGCCTGGAAGCTGCGTTGCAACCTCCTCCAGGCCAACAACGCCGCCATCGCCGCCGGCCACGCACCCGTGCCGCTCGTGCAGGGCACCCGTGGTCTCCCGGGCCTGCAGTACATGACCTTCGGCTTCGACCGCCGTGAAGCGGCACAGCACAACGTGGCCTGCGTCTTCTTCTACATGGGCGCGATCGCCGAGGGCGCCGGCAACGGCGGCAAACCGGACCTGGCGAAGGCCCGCGCGCACGCTGAGGTCGCGCTTGCGGAGTTCCAGCAGGTGCATGGCCAGAAGGTCCCGATCTCCGAGCGCATGAAGCGTTTCGACGCCAAGCTCGGTCAGACCAGAGCGTCGGACATCTCTGCCGAGCAAGCCACCGCGATCCTGAACGCCGCCTCCACCATGCCCGTGACCCTGCAGCCGCCTCACTAGCCGCACCGCCTTCACATGCCGGGTATCCTAAGCAAGTCATGACCACACCCATCCGCATCGGCACGCGCGGCTCGCAGCTTGCGCTCTGGCAGGCCAACCACATCGCGGATGCCCTCCGCCACAACGGCCACGCTGTAGAAGTCGAAGTCATCCGCACCACCGGCGACCGCATGCAGGATACCAGCTTCCGCGCGCCTGCCACCTTCGAAGACGGCACGCCGCTCGATGCCAAGGGCGTCTTCACCAAGGAGCTCGAAGACGCGCTCCTCGCCGCCCGCATCGACGTGGCGGTTCACTCGCTCAAGGACCTTCCGACTGCCCTAGACTCCCGCTTCACGCTCGCCGCCATCCCCGAGCGCGCCGACGCCCGCGACGTGCTCGTCTGCGAGCAGTACTGGGGCCTGCACATGCTACCCGAAGGCGCGCGCATCGCCACCACCAGCCCGCGCCGCCAGGCCATGCTGCTGGCCCTGCGCCCCGACCTCCAGTTCGTCGAGATGCGCGGCAACATCGATAGCCGCCTCCGCAAGTGGCAGGCCGGCGAAGCCGACGCGTTGGTCCTCGCCGCCGCCGGCCTCGACCGCCTCAACCGCACCGAGCACGTCCACCAGCGCTTCGCCGTCGACGAGCTCACGCCCGCGCCGGGCCAGGGGGCCCTCGCGCTCGAAACTCTCGCCCACGCGCCCGCGCACATCACCGCCGCGCTCTGCAAACTGCACGACGCTAACGCCGCCTTCGCCACCATTGCGGAGCGCCACGTCCTTGCCGCGCTGGGCGGCGGCTGCATGCTGCCCCTCGGAGCCTACTGCCACCAGGTAGACCAGCACTGGCACCTGCACGCCATGGTCGCCGCGCCAGACGGCGAGCAGACCGCCCACGTCCTGCACAAAGCCCCTCTCGGCACACCGGCAGCCGAACTTGGCCAGTGGGCCGCCGAAGAACTAATCGCCCGCGGCGCGCTCGATCTCTTACGCGAAGAACTGCAAGAAGCGATATGAGCACTGCACGCAGTCAAGACGCCTATCCTCAGCGCTGAAAGCGCGGCACATACCAGCCTAGGCCGAAGGCCTAGGGTTCAAACCGCTTATGTCCGCCTGCCATCGGGCGAGTTTTGCACGAGGGAAATGCCGACGATATATATACTGCGCTGGAAGTACCCTGAGCACGGTAAGAACGTATCAGAAGTAAGAGGCCACCTAAATGGCAAAAAGATATATGTCTGTATTTATACTTTTGGCCGTCGCAGCCTTGCTGCTCTTCCTGTGGGGCCGTCTTGCGCTAAACATCATTCTGCATCCATTAAGAGCAATCGAAGTGATTGTCTTACCAAGCCTCTTTCTGTCCGTTCTCATCGTGATTGGCGCGTGGCTGCTGCGAGGTAGCAAGGAAGACGGCCATCGGCCTGAAAACACGGTTCAGCAACTTGGACGCAGTATGCAGCAGAAAACGACCGAGCAACTTCTAGACATCGTTTTTGGGGATCGAAGTAAGTGGACTACCGTGGCTCTGCAAGAAGCGGAACGTGCATTGAAACCTAGACTACTTACTCCCCACGGTATTGACGCTTTATCCCAGTACAAAGCCATGCACTTTGACGTAGACGCCTAACCATGCTCTCCTCCCGTAGCAAGCTCTGAGACAGGAAGGCCAGCCTCATTGGCTTGCCTCTCGATAGTGCCTGATCACTATTTGCTACTTAGTACTCCTTGCCCGCTACCGACCCCACCAGCGCCTCTTCCACCGCTGCCTCGTCGCGCGCGTCCTGTCCGCCCGGCTTGCCGAGCTTTCCATCCAGCGCTTCCTTCAGCCGCTTGCCATACTCCGCATCGGCCTGTGTGCAGTAGCCCACGATCCGCTCCTGCACCGCAGGAATCGCATTCGCCAGCGCGCCGGAAAGGTTGTTGATCAGCTCCGCCCGGTAGGTCTCGTCGAACTCATTGCGCCACAGGTCGCCTGCCTGCTTGAAGTTGTTCTCACGGTCGATCTTCGCGCGCACCTGCCGGCCTTCATACAACGGCTCGTACGGCTTGCCTGCGGGCGCCGCTTCCTTCAATCCACCCATCAATGAAGGCTCATAGTTCACATGCTTGTTCTGCCCCGGGGCAGAGTCCACATGGAACGCCATCTGGCCGTCACGCTGGTTGGTATACGCCTTTGCCTTGGGCGCGTTGATCGGCAGCTGCAGGTAGTTCGTGCCCACACGGTAGCGCTGGGTGTCCGAGTAGCTGAACGTCCGCCCAACCAGCAGCTTGTCGTCCGAAAAGTCCAGCCCATCCACGAGCACGCCAGTGCCAAAGGCCACCTGCTCCGTCTCAGCAAAGTAGTTGTCCGGCACGCGGTTCAGCACGATCTTGCCCACATGCAGAAAAGGGAACTGGTCTTTAGGCCAGGTCTTAGTCGCATCCAGGGGATCGAAATCCAGCTCCGGATGCTCATCGTCACTCATGGTCTGAACAAACATCTCCCACTCGGGGAACTCGCCCTTCTCAATCGCGTCGTAGAGGTCCTGCGTAGCATGGTTGAAGTTCGTCGACTGGATCTTGTTCGCCTCGTCCTGCAGCAGGTTTTTGATGCCTTGCTTCGGCTCGAAGTGATATTTCACCAGCACGGCATTGCCGTCCGCGTTCACCCACTTGTAGGTGTTCACGCCCGAGCCCTGCATCATCCGGTAGTTCGCCGGGATGCCCCACGGTGAAAACAGGAACGTGAACATGTGCGTCGATTCCGGCGTGCACGCCAGGAAATCCTGGAAGCGCGCATCGCTCTGCCGGTTCGTGAAGGGGTCCGGCTTGAACGCGTGCACCATGTCCGGGAACTTCGTCGCGTCGCGGATAAAGAACACCTTCAGGTTGTTGCCGACGAGGTCCCAGTTGCCATCCTCGGTGTAGAACTTGATCGCAAAGCCGCGCGGATCGCGCAGCGTCTCGGGCGAGTGCCCGCCATGCACCACAGTTGAAAAGCGCGTGAAGATCGGCGTCTGCTTGCCCGCGGTCTGGAACAGCTTGGCGCGCGTGAACTTAGAGATCGGCTCATCGCCCACTTTGCCGGTCGGCTCAAAGTAGCCATGCGCCGCCACGCCGCGCGCATGTACCACGCGCTCCGGAATGCGTTCGCGGTCGAAGTGCGTGATCTTCTCCAGAAAGTGGTAGTTCTCCAGCGTCGCCGGCCCGCGGTTGCCCACCGTGCGCAGGCTCTGGTTATCGGGCACAGGATGCCCCTGCCGCGTGGTCAACGTCATGTCGCTGCCGCCGGCGCTCGGTCCGGCGCCATTGCCTGCTCCATTGGCGCCATTGCCGTTTCCGTTCATCGTCTTCTCTGCCATAGGGTCGAACCTCCGTGGCAGCCCACACCGCTGCCTACATCCCTATGGTAAGCCCAGATTCCGTGGACAACGAACGCGGTCGCCGACACACGCACTTCGGATTTCACGAAGGTGAAAGCGGCCAAATTGCGGCACAGGCTTGCGCTAAACGATGCCCGCTCGCGCCTGCGACACCGACCGTCGCTCGCCGCCATGCCTGCGGAAGTTTAGCGTCTCCAGGAAGCGGTCGCCGCCGAACACCTGCGGCGCCCACCCCGCAGTCAAGCCGCGCAGCAGCCCTTCGGTGTACCACAGGCTGCAGCGTGCTTCCAGCGTGCGCTTTCGGCTGCCCGCCGCTCGCGCCACACACAGCGCGGGCAAGTCGCGGAGCAGGGCAAGGCCGCACCGCGTGACCGCTGCCAGGGTACGAACGGCAACACCGCGCCGCCGCGCCAGGATGCGCGCGCTTGCCGCACCCACCTTCAGGCTCGTCCAGCGGAGGTACTCCGGCCGCAGCCGCTGCGCCGGAATCACATGCTGCGCCTGCGCTTCCGGCGCGAACCAGATCGGCTCGCCCGCATCCTGCATGCGGCGAAACAGGTCCGTATCGGAGCCGCCCTGTACGAACCGCTCATCGAAGCCGCCCACAGCATGGAACAGCTCCAGATCGATCAGCACGTTATTGCTGGCGGGCACCCATCTGCGCGGGTACGGACGCAAGCGTCCACCCAGCAGATGCTCCCCGAGGATCGCCCGTGTCCGCGTCGCCAGGCTCGCGTTCGCGCCCTCTGGCAGCAGCAGGTCCAGCGCTCCACCCACGCATCGGCTGCCGGTCTTTTCCGCCGCGCGCCGCAGGTTCTGCAGCCAGTCCGGCGAAGCAATTTGATCGTCATCGAAACAGGCCATCCAGCGGCCCACCGCCGCGGCCGCTCCCAGGTTCCGGGCTCCCGGCACACCCATGCCCACGGTGCGCAGCACCCGCATCGGCACAGGGGAGTTCGCGCGCAGCTCCTGAAGCACCTCAGGGGTGTCGTCGCAGGAACCGTCGTCCACCACTACCAGCTCGAACTTCCAGCATGGGTCCATCCCCTGCGCAAGCAGACTCCTCACGGCGACGCGCATTTGTTCTGCGCGGTCGCACGTAACCAGGACGATGCTGATTTCCATGTTCACGGTGTCTCGCTGTACGACTGACTCGGTCTTCAGCATACGGCGTGTGAGCCTGCAAATGAGTGCCTCTTTCGAGGAGGGAATCAAGGAAGGTTAACCTTGCAGGTAACTCTCGCCCATCCAAGCCAGGTTTCGAAACTGCGTGCTCCATGGCGCAGACGACGCGTCCAGCCAAAGCTTCCGTTCGTCACGGCAGGGCTTATGTTCCAGGCGAAAAACTCCCGCCGCTCCCACGCCTGCGGACGATCCAGAAGTCCTGCCCTCCAAACGTGCCTTCCTTCACAACGTCATACCCCGGGTTGTCCTTGATATACCGCTGGAACCAGAGCGAGTGCTCAGGTGTATTCAAGGCCAGGAAGGCAGGAAAGCCGGTAAGGATAGCGTCCGTCGAAAGAATGTGCCCGGCAAAAATGCCGCCGGATTGCCAGCGTTCCAGTTGCAAGGTGCCTGTTGCCGTGGCGGAATCGGAGTTCGGCCCGGTGGATACGCTCCAGTCCAGCGGGATCACCATCGTCCGCTGCTCGCCATGGTAGTGGTTCAATTCCGCGAAGACGCCCGGGTCGGTGATGACCATGGGCATGCCGGCTGGAGCTTTCTCCATCCACGCGCCCGTGTAGTCGGGTACCGGAAACTCAAACGGAAGCGAAAACTTTCTCACGTACAGCGCGACAAACAAGACACTGGCGAGCTCTACTCCCACATAGCGAAGTGCTCTTGAGCGCGGCAGGGGAGTGATCGTCCAGTAGAGCAGTTCACACATCAGCAGCGCATCGCCAAGACAAACCGGCAGCAGATACCGGTTATAGAAAATGGAAGTGGCGAAACGAGATACCCCAAACGCGAGGATGAGGATGGCGGCACAGCAGAGCAGGACAAAGTAGACAGGCGTTCGTGCCGGGGCGCGCTCGGCCTGCGGCATCGCTTTCTGTGTCAGCAAGCGTGCCAGTAAAGCACTCGCAAACAACAGGCAGACGATGTGCAGCATGCCCTTGCTGTACACCGTGGTGCCGTTGATCAGATCGCTCAGTCGAGGTGTCTGCGTGAAGTAGCCGTACTTCGAAAGCGCAGCTGTGTTCTTTATGTTCGCGTAGCTAACAATCAGAACCAGCCAGCTCGCGGCGGCGCTCAGGTACAGCCGCGGTCGAAAGCTGCGCGCCCACAGGTCCTGCGCTACCAGCCCCGCGACAAACACACCGCTGTACAGCAATCCCAGCACATGGCTGCTCATCAGGAACAGGTGGGCGAAAAAAGTCAGCAGGAGGACGCGTCGCGTGAGCGGCTGGCCCGGCGCCGCCTTGACCAGGGCGAAGATGACCAGCGCGGTGGCTGCCATGAAGCCGCCATACATGCGGCCGTTATAGAACTGCCACCGGACGAACTCGTTCAGCATGTAGGCGAGCGGCACGCATGCGCCCACCACGATCACCGGGTAAAAGCGGCGTGCGGTGATCCACAGCAGCACAAAGGAGGCCCCCATGCCAACAGCCGAAAAGGCGCGCAGGGCGATCTCCGGCGGAGAAAATATCCGCACCCACCAGTACCCCACGCTCGTATAGAAGAGGCTGCCACTATCGAGGCTCAAGCGCCAGTTGTGCATCATGGCCCAGAAGGACTTCTGCTGCATCAGCACATAGGCGTTGAGCTCGTCGCCCCAGAAGATGCGGTTGCGTGCGCGCGCATAGCTGTATACCCCCAGCAGCAGCAGAACAGCGCCCATCCACACCCAGTCCCAAAGGCCGAGCGGGCAAGGCTGCGAGGGGCGGGCGGCACGGGTGGATGTGGGTAGGCTCATGAACGTGAAATATCTGTCGGGAGCGCGCCTGCCGCTCAGGCTTTCGGCGGCAGCTGTTTCTTGAGCGTATTCAGGTACACATAGGCGTTTTTGATCGTGATGGGCATCCGCCACGGAATGTGAACGCTCGCGCCGCCCTTGCGTTCGAAGTGCTCCACGACGACCTCGTCCACCTTCCATCCATGCTGCACGGCTCGCACCCAGAGCTCCGGCCCAAAATAGTTGACCGGAACAACATCGGTAAAGCTCTTCGCCACTTCACGCGTCACCATGCGGAAGCCGGTATTGATGTCATGGAACTTCCACCGCAGCATGCGTCGCGAGCTGATGTTCAACCCGCGCGAGATCACCTTGCGGAACGCTGGGTCGTTGCGTTGCTTGCGCCAGCCGAACACCACATCCGCGCCCGCCTGGATCTTCTCCACAAACTTTGGGATGTCTCTCAGCGTCTGCTGCCCGTCGGAGTCCACCACGGCCACCAGATCCGCATCCGCGTTCTTGTAAGCGGTCAGGTTGGAGTGCGCGTAACCGAGGTTCTTCTCATGCCGGATCACGCGCACGTGCTCGTGCTTGCTGGCGAACTGCTCGGCAATTTCGGCGGTGTTGTCCGTGCTCGCGTTGTCTACCACGATGATCTCGTAGGGAGAACCCAGGGCGTTCATATCTCTCACCGCATCGGTGAGGGTGGTTTCAATGAGGTCTGCTTCATTGCGGGCCGTAAAAGCAACACTGATCTTCATGAAAGCGTTTTATTTCCCTTGTGGCGGGCTACTGATCTTCCAGCATGGACTGCCAGGTGCGGCGCAGGCCTTCTTCCAGCATAATGGAGGGCTGCCAGTGAAAGGCCTTGAAAGTGGCCTCCAGCATGGGTTCGTAGTGAAATCTTTCGCTCTCCGCGTAGGGCCGGGCGCCATATTGAATCAATCCGAAGCGGCCCGTGAGACGCTCGATCGTTTCCAGGCATTCGCGTACCGTCACCACTTCCGCGGAGCCAACATTCCATACCTCGCCTACGATGTCCGGCGTCGTCAGCGAAAGCAGGATCGCATCGACTGTGTCGTCGATGTAGAAGAAGTCGCGGGTTTGTCTGCCAGCGGTCACATCCACGGAACGGTTTTCAGCCAATGCCTTCATCACCATGGAGATCAGCATGCGCGGCGACTGCCCCGGCCCGTAAACCACGGACGGCCGCAGCACCACGGTGGGCAGTTTGAAGCTGCCATAAAACATCCGCGCGTATGCCGTCGCTGCCGCTTTGCTCGCCCCGTACGGAGAGTTTGGATCCGGCGCCAGCGCTGGATCGAACGGGCAGAACTTCTGCCCATACTCCTCGCAGGACCCCATCAGGACCACGCGTTCCGCTTTGATTTCCGTGCACGCGGTCAGCAGCGAAATTGTCGACGTAAGGTTCGCCTGGATCGCCTGCTCCACTGCTTTGAGGCTGCGCTCCAGGGAGATATACGCATTCAGGTGGATGACATACTTCGCCGCGGTCTTGCGAATGGCGTCGCCGATCTGCTCCACGTCATCCAGCACGATGCGCTCAAAGGGAATGGAGGGCGCTTGCAACCGGGAGTTCACCCTGTCCGCCGTCACGATTGCCGTGACATCGGCCCCCAGGGTCAGCAGCCTTCGTATCAGGTGCATCCCGATGAAACCGGATGCTCCGGTGATCGCAACTCGTTGACCAGTAAAGTCTTGATGCATTTGCAGCATAAACCCGTAATGGCTTCCGAAGGATAGCAGAACGCGACGGGGTCCGGGCTTACTCCCCTTCGTCGAAAGCGCGTGCCGGCAGACCCATGGCTGCGCGTACTTCCGTCGCGGCGCGTTCTCCGCTCAGGATCGATTGATCCGTCCAGAGATATGCCCACTCGCCATATCGTCCTGCCCAGCGCACGCCCTTTGATTTCATGAAGTCGTGCACGATCGCGCGATTGGCCGCGCGGTCGAAGTCGAAGATCACGTTCGCCCACTTCAGGTCGCGTGCATCCAGCGACACGATCTCATCGCGCGATTGCAGCAAGCCCACCTTCAGCATCGACTCGATGCATTGCTCCACCAGCGCATCCTTGCTGGGCAGCGCCTTGTAGCGCGAGTGCACCACCTCCACCTGGATACTGGAGCAGTCCGGCGCGGCCGTCTTCTTGCTGTACTTGGAAGGGAAGCTCGCCCGCGAGAACGGGATGTCCTCGTCGTAGTAGTAAGTCCAGTAGGCATCGCTCACGTGCGGCCGTTTGATCCCCACGCTCACGACGAAGTGCGAGCTGCACGAAAGCTTCTCACCCGCCTGCCGAACGTTTGGGGGCGCGTCC
Organism: uncultured Acidobacteriaceae bacterium; assembly: GCA_964236875.1. Lineage (GTDB taxonomy): Bacteria > Acidobacteriota > Terriglobia > Terriglobales > Acidobacteriaceae > Granulicella. The sequence goes on from CAXSHQ010000001.1 coordinate 16,843, forward strand.
TTGCACAGCCGCGTGAACTCCGGCAACGGAAGCGTGGAGATCAGGTGATCGAAGTGCGCCTCGCTGCCATCGGCAAACGAGAGCTTCTTATGCTCCAGGTCGATCTCCGTGGCTCTCCTGTTGAACTGCACGGGAGCATCTTTGGCCAGCAGGTCCGTGTAGGAGCCGAATCCGCCGACCTCCGGGTAACGAAACCCCTTCATGTAGTAGTGCTCTTCAGTCTCCACGATCGGCGGAGTCAATGCGCCGTTCAGCACTTCCTCCAGCTTGGGTGCGTAGATCCGCTCCGAAACCCAGTCTGTCGTCAGTTGCTCCAGCTCCAGGTTCCAGTACTTGCGCGTGTAAGGCCGCGTGAAGACCTCTGACACGGTCTCGCCGAAGCCGCGATAGCACCAGTCCTTGTAGCTCTGCAGGGGCCGCTTGTCTTCATACTGCGCCCGTACAAAATCGGCAATGCACTTGGTGATCAGCTCCGGCGGCAATCCATACAGGTTGCACTGCACCGGATGCTTGAGGATGTGCCCCTCGAAGTAGTTTGTCGCAAACGTGGGGTACTCGAAGTACTGGTTGTTTACGCTGCGCGCGAAGAAGTTCGCAATGCGTTCATGCGGCGTAAAGGAAACGTGCGGACCTTCGTCGAAGGTGAATCCTCCGGCGATCTGAAAAGAAGAGGAGTGCCCCCCCGCATGTGATCGTGCTTCATAGATTTCGCAGGGCAACTCACCCAGTGTCTTGCTTGCAGCCAGGCCCGCCATACCGGCGCCTATAACAGCGACCTTACCTTCACCCGAAAGACCCAACGCATTACCTCGATTTCCAGCCCTAAGTATACAGAATGGACCAGTGGCAAAGCCTCCATCCGGAGCACACGCGAGCTTCTGCAGGGAGGTGGGATATCATGGCCAGAGATGCAGATTGCAGGGAAAGTGGCTGTCGTGACCGGCGGCTCCAGCGGGATCGGCCGCGCATTGGCTGTGGAGTTGGGTCTGCGAGGCGCAAGGGTTGTTGTAGCCGCACGCTCCCCCATTGATCTCCGCCAAACCTCACTGCTGCTGAGCGCATACGGCGTCGAGCATCTCGCTATCCCCTTCGATGTTACGAAGGATCGCTCCGCACAGGAGCTCGTTGCGAGCGTGCAGGACGCCTTCTCCACCGTCGATATCTTCGTCAACAATGCTGGCCTGGGCTTGTTCGAGAACGCAGCGAAGTCCACCTCTGAGGACGTCGAAGCTGTGTTCAACACCAACTTCTTCGGTCCGTTGAGGGCAATGCGAACTGTCGTTCCGCTGCTTCAGAACGGCATGCTGGTCAACATCTCTTCCGCTGCTGCGAAGCATGCGCCGTACCGTCAGGGCATCTACGCGGCATCGAAAGCGGCTCTGGAGCGTGTTACCGAAGCGGTTGCACTCGAAGAAGCGGGTCACATGAAGACGTTGCTCGTTGTGCCTGACCGCACTGAAACGAACTTCACGAGCCATGTCGTGGGGTCGCGGGAAAACACGACTCTTGCTCTGAAGTTGAAGTCCGCCTCTGCTGAAGCAGTGGCGAAGACGATCGCAAACGCCATCCAAAAGGACAAAGCCCTTTGCTACACCACCCTGAAGAGCAGAGTGTACGCGGTGCTTAGCGCGGTGTTTCCCGCTTTCGTGCGGAACGTCATCAGAAAAACGGCTCAATGAACAAGGCAATGGTTTTCGGCGCGGGAGGCTGGCTCGGTGAACGGTTGATCGAGCGCTTGACAGGAGCGGGGCGAGAAGTCATCTGCGTCGATGTACGCCTCGGGTCCAGGATCAGGCAGCTTTCCGGCGTGGAAGCCATCGAAGCTGACATCCGCGACGTCACCGCCTTGTCCGCGAGATTCGCGGAGTGCGAGACGGTCTTCAACTGCGCCGGTGTTCTGCACCCCAAAGCCACGCGCGACATCTACGCGATCAACGCCACGGCCGCCGTCTCCCTTTTTGGGGAATGCATGCGTGGAGGCGTCGGCAGCTTCGTTCACATCAGCAGCATCAACGCACTGGGGCCGAACCAGACTTCCACGGTCTTCCTCGACGAGACGGCGCCCCTGCATCCGATCACCCACTATGGCCGCAGCAAGGCACAGGGAGAGCAGCAGCTGAAAGCTCTGGTCCAGCCCGGCAACACGCGTCTCATCATGCTGCGGCCGGCAGTGTTCTATGGAGACAATCCCTCGAAAAATCTCCGCGAGCTCATTCAACGCATCGGCGAATCGTCTGTCCCGGTCTTTTCGCAGCGTGGGTTCCTTCGTTCCTACGTGGACATCGCCAAGGTCGTCGATGCCATGATCCTCGCCGAAACGAATGGAGTTTCCGGGGAAGCGTACCTGATCGGAGATGAAGAGCCGATGTCGACGCTCCGCTTCTATCAGTGCCTCGCCGGCGCGCTCGGTACTCCGCTCAAAACCACACGTGTGCCGGCTGCCGTGGCACGCCTGTCGGAGAAGATTGCCATGTGGGCCGGCAACGCAGGGATCCACCTGCGGTTGCCCACGATCGTGGGCGAGTTCGGCAGGCACACGTACTATAGCTTCGAGAAGGCCAAACGGGAGCTCGGCTTCGTGCCGCATGCATCGTCGGAGCCTGGAATTCGTAGCATGGTGCGATCCACACAACAAAGCTAATCTCAGCGAGGTCGGTTCCAATGCAGCCAGCTTTGCAAAGACGGATGACGTTGCCTCCGTCTCTGCTTTCGTTCTTCATCGTGGCCTTCGTGCTGAATGTGCTGGGCGTCTGCTGCGCAAAATACGCCGATCACGTTCTTCACCTGCCGTGGCCGTACAGAACGGTGGGGATGGACGACTCCCCGTGCACAGATCTGATGTTCGCCATCCCGATCTTCCGGCACGTGCACACTCCGGACTTCTTCTCCCCCGGACTAGAGGTGCCGTTCATGTATCCCGCGGCGCTGGCTCCTGTGTTCGGCGCCCTGCTCTCGTTTCGCAATCCGGTCGCCGCCATGGAGACCGCTATCGCCGTCATCGTACTGACGGCTGCCTCGCTCTTTGGTTGGCGTCTGCGGCGCACGGGTCTCGGCCTTGCGCAAAGCATCGCCATTCCCGCTCTTGCAGTCTGTGCCTCCTTTCCGGTCTGGTTCGAAACCAAGCAGGGGAATACTGAAATCTTTGTGTGGGCTCTCCTCGCGCTCAGCATCTGGTGCTTCGTGCGAAACCGCATGCATACCGCCGCCGTGTTGATAGGCGCAGCGATTGCCATGAAGATGTTCCCCTTCATGTATCTGGGTCTTTTCCTGGCGCGCAAACGCTATCTGCCGATCCTCACGTCACTCGTTTCAGCTGCAGCCGTTACGCTTCTGTCTCTGCTGTATATCGGACCTACGCTCGGCGTCGCGTGGCACGGCATTGCCCAAAACCTGGATCACTATCAGAGGACCGTTCCGCTGGTGATCCGCCGCGAAATCGGTTTCGATCACAGTTTGTTCGCAGCTACGGAGCTGCTCGCGGACGCGGGTTTGCACCGGCATCTCTTCAATGAGAACTTTTCAACGCTTCTGCACTGGTATTTGCCGCTCATCGCCGTCGCGGGATGTCTTCTGTACTTCCTTCGTATCCGATTCCTGCCGTTCACGAATCAAGTAGTTTGTCTTACCATCTGCTCCATTTTCTTTCCTCCGGTTTCCTACGACTACACGCTCCTGCACCTTTACACGGCTTGGGCCTTGCTGGTGTTCGTCGCCGCCAAACGATGGGACTTTTCCGCGCCAGGGCTCCGCATCGTGTTCGGCTGTCTCGCAGTCGCTACGTCCGTTTGCTCGGAGTTTATTCGCCATGGGAGAGGCTTCGGCGGCCAGATCAAAGCTCTCGCCCTGTTGGTGGCATTGGGTTTCTGTCTGCGGTATCCCTTTCCGCATGAGGCATTCGACGGAGATCGCTCCTCAACGTCTGAGGCCATCGCATAACTCACCCCTCTATGCGTG
>CAXSHQ010000001.1:20806-25930 GCA_964236875.1 uncultured Acidobacteriaceae bacterium
CGGCTGCTCACCTCGACCTTACCGCGACTCCCACCCGATCGTATCCTCGATGCCTTGCTCCTTCGTCGTCAGAGGCTGCCATTGCATCAGGCGCTCTGCTTTCGAGTTGTCGGCCACAAAGAACTTCTGGTCGCTCTGCCGCCACCGCAGGTGCGTGTACTGGAGCTTGATACCGAGACGCTTCTCCAGGTACAACAGCAGTTCCAGCAGGCTCATGCTGTTTTCCAGCCCGCCGCCGATGTTGAACGCCTGTCCACGGCTTTCCGCAATGTGTTCGAACGCGGCCAGGTAGGCCCTCACCGCGTCGGAAACATGCAGCAGGTCGCGCACCTGTTTGCCATCGCCGCTGATCGTGAATGCCGGCCGCCCCGGGTCCTTCTGAGACTCCACCGCCTGGCGGCAGAACCAGCCCACCCATCCCTGGTCATAGGTGGCGAACTGCCGTCCGCCGTAGATCGTGGAGTGGCGAAACACAACGGTGTTCAAACCGAACCCGCGCGCATAATCCAGCATGTACTGGTCCGCCGCGCCTTTGGAGCAGCCGTACGGCGTGTGGAACTCGATCGCCACCGCCTCATCCACACCCTTTTGCTGCGGATCGCGCGGTGTGTACCGTGTGGGCGCTTCCACAAGGTCGAGATGCTCCAGGTTGCCGTACACCTTGTTCGACGAGGCGTACACCACCGCCGTCGTCGGGGTGTACTGGCGCACCGCTTCCAGCACGTTGATCGAGCCCAGTACATTGATCTCGAAGTCCCGCCGCGGGCTCTGCATGGAGGTCGTCATGGCCACTTGCCCGGCCAGGTGAAAGATGACCTCCGGCTCGACGCTGCGGACGATCTGCTCCACATCGGAAGCGTTCCGGATATCGCCGTGCGTAAAATTCTGGAGGCCGAGGCTCCGCAGCCATTCCAGGTTCTCCGCCGCGCCATGCCGCGCTAGCGAGTCGAACACATACACCTGATTGTTTCCACCTGTCAGCAGGTGCGCGGCGAGGTTCGAACCAACGAACCCCGCTCCTCCGGTTACAAGGGCCTTCAAAGTATCAGATCCTTTCGCTATGACTTCTGTGTAGTGTTGGTCTTCAGTTCACGGCGGGCGTCCGCCTGGAACTTGCGCAGCTTCTTCAGCGTGCCGAGATAGCCGAACGCGAACTGCACAAGCTTGCGTTTGCTTTCTCCAGCCTTGCGGCGCGCAAAGGTCACCGGGACCTCCACGATGCCTGCCGGCGGTTGCCGCGTGACTGCCTTGATCAGGATTTCTTCAAGGATGTCGAAGTCGTTCGACTCCAGCCGCAAAGACGTGAGCACCGACCGTCGATAAAGCCGGAAGCTGTTGGTCACATCCTTGGCCTTGATGGAGAACGCCACGCGAAACGTGAAGTTCACGATATAGCTCATCCAGATGAGGACGGCAGGGTTCTCCGTATGCCCACCCGGCGCATACCGTGAGCCGATCACGATGTCCGCGGCATCGCGCCGCGACCACATTCTCGCGTAATACGTGGGGCTGTGCGAGCCGTCCGCATCCATGGAAAGCATCCACTCGCCCTGGGCCATCGCAATGCCCGTGCGGACCGCGTCCCCGTAGGAGTTACCCCCGGTGCGGTTGATGTGCCGCGCGCCGTTGACCTCGCACACCGCACGTGTATTGTCCATATCGGTCTGTGTGTCCACGATCAGGATTTCGTACGCCGGCGTCAGCGCCCCGGCGGCTTTGTGGATGCTGGGCAGAAGCTCCGGCAGGTTTTCCCCTTCCAGGTAAGCCGGGATCATGATGCTGAGTTGCACCGGGGATCTGGCGGGCATATCGGCACTCATAGGAACTGCTCCGGTTGCTTCACGGTAAGCCTTGGGAACTCGGTCTGGGCAAGCTCCCAGACCGCATAGGCAAGATTGGTTCGCGGCTGCCAGCCCAGCGAGCGTATCCGGTCCAGGTTCGCTACCAGATGCATAGGCTCATAGGGGTGGAAGGGGAGCTCGCCAAACCGCAGGTCCACCGAGATGCCCAGTTGCGCCGCCACACTTTCCACCAGCTGCCGCAGTGTCGGCGACTGCCCGGAGCCCACGTTGTAAATGTTGCGCGCACGGGTTGTGCCGTGCTCCAGAATCACGCACACGGCCTCCGCCACATCCTGCACGGCACAGAAGTCCCGGATCTGCGTGCCCGGCGACATCTTCATCGGCGCGCCTTCCAGCGCGCTCCGCAGCAGGGAAGGGAACAGGCGTCCACCGCCGTCATGAAGGCCGGTAAAGGAAAACGGCCGCACCACCGTCAGGTGCCGGTCCAGCCGCTCCGCGCCCGCGCGCAGCAGGCAATCGGAAGCTGCCTTGCTCGCTCCATAAGGGTGCAGCGTGTCGATGGGGTCTCCCTCATGGCACGGCCGCTCCTGCGCGTCATAGACCAGTCCCGTGCTCACGTGCACGAAGTGGCAATCAGGAATTTCCGCGGAAACCCGGAAAAGCTGCACCGTCGCGGAAACGTTCAGGTCGATTACATCGAACCACGAAATCTGCGAGGGGCGTACCCCAGTCGCCGCGCAATGCACGATCGCGTTGGGCTCGAAGTCCAGCGTAGCCCGTGTAAACGCGGCCACATCTGTCATATCCACCCGCTGCTGGCCTACGTTCGGGAAGTCGGCAAACAGGTGAGGATCGGGCTGGCGAAGCAGCGCATGGATGCGCGTCCGCGGATGTTGCGCCGCTATGTGACGCACGATGTTGTAGCCCAACGTGCCGGAAGCGCCGGTGACCAGCAGTCGTGACAGGTGTGGGTTGTGGCCGGTTGAAAGCGCTTGGGGCAAGGGTCCTCGTCGTGCAGGGGCTGCCTTCATTGTATCGGTCGCTCGGCAGGCTCCCCCTACAACGTTCATTCGCCGTAAGGTACCCAGATGTTCTTCACCTGCGTGGCATGCCGCAGGAACCATCGGCCTTCCGCCTGCGCCGGATCGAACCAATCCACCGCACGTCCGTCGTTGCTCCAAACCTGCTTCAGGTTTCCAATCGACCCCAGCTTCACCATCGCGCTGGCCGCCTCATCGCGGAAGCTCCACACCGCGTCTACATCGTCGTGCTCGGCCAGCGTTTTGCCCAGCTCCATCGGCTTGCCCGCCACCAGGTTCACCACCCCACCCGGCAGGTCGCTCGTGTCGAACACCTGGTACAGCTCGCCCATTAGCGTCGCCGCCCGCTCGCTCGGCACCGCCACCACGGCATTGCCCATCGCAATCGCCGGCAGCACGAGGCTCAGCATGCCCAGCAGCGGCGCTTCATCCGGGCAGAGCACCGCCACTGTACCGATCGCCTCCTTCATCGCCAGGGTCACCATGCGGAACGGCGGATTGTGCACCGAGCCTTCGAACTTGTCGCACCACGCCGCATACGCAAAGCACCGCTCCACGCTGTAGTCCACTTCGATAGCCGCCTGCTCCAGCCCCACAAAGGCCCCCAGCTTGGCCTCGATCTCGGCCCGCCGCTGCACCAGATTCTCCGCGACGAAGTAGAGCACCTGCGCACGCCCATGCGCCGCCGTCCTCGCCCACTTCGCGCCCGCGCCGCGCGCCGCTTCCACGGCATTGCGAATGTCCTTGCGATTCCCCAGCGGCGCCTGCCCGGCCACCTTGCCATCGCTGCCCCGCACCTCGAAGCTGTACCCCGAATCCGGCCGCGCCTGTTTGCCTCCGATGTACTGCTTCACCGTCCGGTCGATCCCAAACTCCACGGGTCTCGGCAGCACCTCACCTGCCGAGCCGTTGTCGTTGCTTTTCTGGTTGTCATCCCCGAAGGGGACCTGCTTCTCCCCAAACTCCGACCCGGGCACCGGCTCCGGCAACGGCACCGCTGCGGGCTCAAACGTTTCCGCATGGAGCCACTCCGGCTCCAGGTACTCGTACATGCCTTCCTTGCCGCCCTCGCGCCCATAGCCGCTCTCGCGATACCCACCGAACCCGCAAGCCGCGTCGAACAGGTTGGTCGCATTCACCCACACCACGCCGGCCTTCACCTGCGCGGCCACATCCAGCGCGACATTGATGTTCTCGCTCCACACGCACGCAGCCAGCCCGTACGCCGTATTGTTTGCCAGCTCCACCGCTTCCGCCGGTGTGCGGAATGTCATAGCCCGAAGATCTCATCCTGCGCCACCGTGCTCGCCGGCGCGACACCCGTCAGCAGCGTCGGCTTCAGGAACAACCCCTTGTCCGGCATCGGAATATCCGGCTGCCAGCACGTTGCGCCCTCGGCGACGCCCATCGCCACCAGCTTCTGGATCCGGTCATACTGCACCTGGTCCACGATGGCCCCAATATCGATTGCCTTATCCAGCGGCGACCCCACACGTAGCGTCTCCATGCGCGCCCGCAGCTTGTCGTAGAGCTTCTCCGCCACGCGCTCCTGCACCAGCAGCCGCGACCCTGCGCAGCACACCTGCCCCTGGTTGAACCAGATCCCGTCCACCAGTCCTTCCACCGCCGAGTCCAGGTCCGCATCGTCGAACACGATGAACGGGCTCTTGCCTCCCAGCTCCAGGCTCAACTTCTTGCTCGTCCCGGCCGTAGCCTTGCGGATCAGCCGCCCCACCTCGGTCGACCCGGTAAACGCCACCTTGTCCACGCCGGGATGCTCGCTCAGCGCCTTACCTGTGCGCCCATCGCCCTGCACCACATTCAGCACGCCAGGGGGAAGCCCAACTTCATCCGCGATCTCCGCCATCAGGATCGCGCTCAGCGGCGTGTACTCCGCCGGCTTGATCACCACCGTGCACCCAGCCGCCAGCGCCGGAGCCACTTTCCACGCGAACATCAGCAGCGGAAAGTTCCACGGGATGATCTGTCCCACCACGCCCACCGGCACATAGCCCCGGAACTCCTCATCCGCGATCTGCGCCCACCCCGCATGGTGATAGAAGTGCCGCGCCATCAGCGGGATATCGATATCCCGCGACTCGCGAATGCTCTTACCGTTATCCAGCGTCTCCAGCACGGCCAGCTTGCGCGAGTGCTTCTGCACCTGCCGCGCCAGCGCATACAAGTAGCGCGCCCTCTGGTGCCCGCTCAGCGCCTGCCAGCCGGGCAGGGCAGCGCGCGCCGCCTGCACTGCCCGGTCCACATCCGCGGCATCGGCTTGT
>CAXSHQ010000001.1:25983-31465 GCA_964236875.1 uncultured Acidobacteriaceae bacterium
CAGGAGTTCGCCGGTCGCCGGGTTGGTGGTGCTGAACGACTCGAAGCCCCCGCCCCGGTGATCCGATCCTGTGGGCGTCCACTTGCCGTCGATGTAGTGCCCAAAGCGCCGCCCATGCTTCTCCAGCCAGCGAGTCACCTCACCCGCATCTTCCGGCGCCGGCCCATACTCCATCGACTCGAACTTTTCCATCACGCTGCTCGCCATCTTCGCCTCTTTGTTGCGGATGCAGTGACCAGCATAGCTCTCCGCGAAGAGTGGCAAAACGTTTTGCGACGCAGCCGAAGCCGAAACATCACAGGGAATGGAGGAAACTCGGATGTTTCTGGTAACGGGAATCACAGGCAACGTAGGTGGATCGACAGCGCGGCACTTGCTGGCTGCGGGCAAACAGGTGCGGGCGCTGGTGCGCAACCCTGAGAAAGCGGCAGCTTGGAAAGACCAGGGCGTGGAGCTCGTCGAAGGCGAGTGGCAGGATACCGCCGTACTGACGGAGGCCCTTCAGGCGTGGAGGGCGTTTACCTCATGATGCCGCCGACGCAAACGCCATCCCGCGACTTCCGCGAGGCCAAGGCAGTCATCGCGAGCTACGTGCAGGCGCTCGGCAATGCTCCCGTCCCGCGCATCGTAATCCTCTCCTCCATCGGCTCGGAGAAGACCAGCGGCCTCGGGCTCATTACCTCTACGTCGCTGCTGGAGCGAGCCCTGGAGAACGGGCCCACACCGGTCGCCTTCGTCCGCGCCGGTTCCTTCATTGAGAACTACTCGTTCGGCTTGCAGGCAGCCCAGGGCGGCACCCTGCCGGTGTTCTATGCACCGGCCGATCGCAAGCTGCCCATGATCGCCACCGACGACATCGGCGCCCAGGTGGCCAAGCTCCTCACAGCTCCTGTCTGGCAAGGAGCCAGGGTGATTGAGCTGGGCTCCCTTGTCAGCCCGGACGACCTGGCCACGGCCCTCGGCGAAGTTCTTGAGCGCGAGGTGAAGGCACAGGCGATACCTCGCGAAGCCTGGTCCCCCACCCTGCAACACATGGGCATCCCGGCGGAGTCCACCTGGGCCTTCGAGGAGATGACAGAAAGCGTGAACTCAGGCTGGATCCAATTTGGCGTTGAAGGCACGGAGAAGGTGCCGGGAAGCACTTCAGCCCGCGAAGTCTACGCCAAGGCAAAAGGCAATAGCTAGAGCCTTTCTCCGTTTAGCTATAGTGCTTACTCCAAGTGTTGTCATCCTGAGCGAAGCGAAGGATCCCCGTATTCTGCTCGTAGTCGCACTACACCCCGAGGAGAACAGCGATAAGGCACGGAGTAGCTAGAGCGCTTTGCGAACTGACGTGCAGGGCGCGCCTTTCCTTGGTTGTCATTCAGCAGCGAAGCGGAGGAATCTGCCTCTCGAAGCTGCCGGGCACTCGTAAGGAAAACTGCCAGTTCAATTGCGACCGGGCAGTCCTTGATCTTGTGGACTGATCGGTCGCAGTTCGCAGAAAAGAAGAGACATACTACTCTGGCCTCGGAAGGCAGACACCGCATCGTATGTGGTGCCACCGGAGGGCAAAGACATGGAATCAGTACAGGATGGACAGTGCGGTCTCTGCACGCATTTCGGCGAACACCACAAGACGGACGTGCTGGTCACGATTCTCAGCAGCCACCAGGCTGACCTGAAGGTCCTCGACGAGTGTGGCCACCCCAAGCACGCCGACCTGCACCTGAAGGTCACGGCGATCAGTGGATGCGACGGCTTCATTCCAGCAGCGTCAGCCTAGTCTTCAGCAAGATCTTCAGGACGCACGGCCCGGGAAACCGGGCCGTGCTGTTTTGGCGGGTGAGGACGACGCGTTCGATGTTGGCGCTTCTAGACCTCAGTTTCATCCGGAGCGTGCGTCATCGGAGACTGTACTACTTACTTCGCTCTGCTCCAGAGCACGACGACTTGCATCAACGTACCGCGTTGCTTTCCGTATGTTCACCGCAGCCCTGGCTCCTGCGTAGGCGAGGGCCGCGGCTGCTATCAAGTAGCGATTACGATTCGGATGGGTAGAGGCGTTCGTGTGTGCGGTGTCGCGGGTGAAGCAAAGAAATGCACCTGCAAGAATCAGCACAACCACGAATAGCGTCGCACTCTGGGTTCTGACTTTGTTCAGCCGGCGCTCAGCATCCTCCATGTACCAACGCTCTGTCCTAGCTTCGGGGCTGTTAGGAGTGGACATCATGCTAGCGGATGCCGATACCCCGCAGAGTACCGCCCCGTCACATGGTGCTCCAACTGCCGCTCGATATCCAACAGCATCGAACTAGCCCCAAAACGAAACAGCGTCGGCTCGAGCCACGGCCTCCCCAGCTCATCCTTCATCACGCTCAGCCAGTCCAGCGAGTGCTTGGCTGTCTTGATCCCGCCTGCTGGCTTGAACCCGACCGCCATGCCCGTCCGCTCGGCATACTCGCGGATCGCCCGTACCATCACCAGGCTCACCGGCAGCGTCGCATTCACCGCTTCCTTGCCGGTCGAAGTCTTGATGAAGTCCGAGCCCGCCATCATCGCCACCACGCTTGCCCGCGCCACGTTCCGCAGCGTCAGCAAGTCGCCCGTCCCCAGGATGGCCTTCATATGCGCCGGCCCGCACGCCTCCTTGAAAGCAGCGACCTCGTCGTACAGCGCGTTCCACTCGCCGTTGAACACGTGCGCCCGCGTGATCACGATGTCGATCTCGCTCGCGCCCGCCGCCACGCTGCGCTTGATCTCCTCCACACGCGTCTCCAGCGGGCTTAGCCCGGCAGGGAAGCCAGTGCTCACCGCCGCCACCGGAATCCCTGAGCCCTCCAGCGCCTTCACCGCCGTCTCCACAAACGCGTGATACACGCACACCGCACCCACATGGAGGCCTAACTCTCCAATGCCGAGCGCCTGCACGATCTTGTCTTCCAGCGGCCGCCGCGCCTTCGCGCACAGCCGCTTCACGCGTTCGGCAGAATCGTCTCCGCTCAGTGTCGTCAAGTCCATGCACGCGATCGCGCGCAGCAGCCACGCCGCCTGCCAGTCCTTCTTCACGCTGCGCCGCGTGCCCACCGTCGCCGCCCGCCGCTCCACCGCTGAGGTATTCACGCGCACCTCTTCCACCCAGTCCAGTTCCAGTGGAATCCGCCGGTTCGGCTCCAGCGTCCGTCCATGCAGCGACACCGGCAGCTCGGGCGAAGGCGCCTGCGCCGCCGCGTTCGTCAACTCTTCTTTCAAGGCCACATCCCACCTCCAGCAAGCCCCTCAGGACTCTGACGACCCGCTCTGAGCCAACCAGCTCATCGCTCCGAGCTCGTTCCCATCCGCACGCGGCGGGAAGACAGAAGTTTATACCCGCTTCGCACACAGGCAGCCGCTACAATCCCCACCAGCATGACTCAACCCCTCAGCCACGCGGAGCGCCGGGCTTCCGGCATCCGGGCTCGCAAGCAGCTCGCCCGCAGCGCCCACGGCAGCTTCTCCGAGCGCACCCGCACGGTGGACCCCCTTACCCTCCTGCGTAACGCCCAGGCCGGCCGCATCGCGGAGCTCGTTGCTCTCAAGTACCAGCGGATGGCCGCCTCTCCCTTTGTGTTCTTTCGCGGAGCAGCCTGCATCATGGCTGCCGACCTCGCCGCCCAGCCCAATAGCGGCATCGTCACTCAGCTCTGTGGCGACGCCCACGTCCACAACCTCGGCGCCTACGCCGCGCCCGATGGCCGCCTCGTCTTCGACATCAACGACTTCGACGAGTCCCTCCCCGGCCCCTTCGAGTGGGACCTGAAGCGTCTCGCCACCAGCCTGCTCCTTGCCGGCCGCGAAGCCGGCATCCGCCGCACTGCCCGTCGCCGCGCGGTTGAAATCTTCGCGGAGCGCTATCGCCACTCCATGCAGCAGTTCGCGGCCATGCCCGTCCTCGAGCTGGCCCGCTACCAGGTCCACCGCCTGCGCCATCTCGCGCCCATCGCCCGCGTGCTGGACTCCGCCGAGCGCTCCACCCCGCAACGCCTCGTCACCAGGCTCACCGAGCGAGGCCGCTTCAAAAACAACCCACCGCTGCTGTACTCGCTGCCCGAGCCCCAGGCCAGCCAGGTCCTCGACTCGCTCTCCGCCTACACGGCCACCCTGCAGCCCGAGCGCCGCCACTTCCTCGCGCAATACAAGCCGCTGGATGTCGCGTTCAAAGTCGTCGGCACCGGCTCAGTCGGCCTGCGCGATTACTGCATTTACTTTGAATCCTCCCGCAGCGCCGCGCCCGGCGCTGACCCGCTCTTCCTCCAGCTCAAGGAGGAGCCCGCCTCCGCCTACGCCCCCTACCTGCCACAGGCCGCCGAAGCCTACACCCACCAGGGCCGCCGCGTCATGGACGCTCAGCGCGCCCTGCAGCTCACCTCCGACCCTTTCCTCGGCTACACCACCATCGACGGCCGCGACTTTCTAGTCCGCCAGCTCAACGACCACAAAGCCGGCATCGACATCGCCACCCTCTGCGCCTCCGACCTCCGCGCCTACGCCGAGCTCTGCGGCGAGCTCTTCGCCCGCGGCCACGCCCGCGCCGGCGACCCCGTCCAGATCGCCGCCTATCTGGGTCCTTCGCCGCGCTTCGACCAGGCCCTCGTCACCTTCGCCCGCGCCTACGCCGACCAGACCGAGCGCGACCACAAGCTCCTCGTCCGCTGGCTCAAGCACCAGCCACAGGCTGGCAAGCCGAAGTAATCCAAAGCAAGCCCAAGCGCCCGGCAAGCCGCCCCGTCCACGCGTCATGCGAGGGTGCTACCCTTGCCGCCATGCGCTTCCGTCCGACGCTTCACGCCGCCGCGCTCCTCCTCGCGTCCGTCACCCTTCCTGCAGGCATCCAGGCCCAGTCCTTCACGCCCGTCCGCGAGCTCAAGAATCTCTCGCCCGGCGCGCTTGAAAAGCTCCACACCCTCGAAACCCTGAACGCCCTTCCGCCCGGCAACTGGCGCTTCCACGCAGGCGACATCCCCCACGGCGAGTCGCCCACGCTCGACGACTCCGCCTGGCAAAAACTGCCCGCGCCCACGACCGCCGCCACCCGCCAGAAAGCTCCCAAGGACGCCGTCTGGTATCGCAGCACGGTCGAAATTCCCCGCACCCTCCACGGCTACGACCTCACCGGCGCGCGGGTCTGGTTCCAGTTCCGCGCCGACGCCAACGGCCCCATGCCCGAGATCATCTACGTCAACGGCCGCCGCGTCGCGCTCGGCGACGACCTCGAGCCCATCGTCCTCTTCGAGCCCGCCCGCCCCGGCAAAAAGCTTCTCGTCGCCGTCAAGCTCCTGCACACCGTCGACAACAAAACCTGGACCGGCGTCAACCTCCGTATCGAGCCCGCCGCCGACTCCAAACGTCCCGATCCCAACGACATCCGCGCGCAGGTCATCACCGCCGCCAACCTCCTCCCCGCGCTCCCCACCCCACGCAAAGGCCTCCTCCCGCGCGTCGAAGCCGCCATCGCCGCCGTCGA
>CAXSHQ010000001.1:31475-51503 GCA_964236875.1 uncultured Acidobacteriaceae bacterium
CGACCCCGGCGGCGCCGACCTCACCGCGCATGTCGACTTCCAGGCCCTCGCCGCCGCCAACCAACCCGTCTTCGACGCCTCCCTCCGCAAGGCGCAGAGCATCCTCGCCGAGCTCCACCCGGTTCTCGCCCAGGCCAGCGTCACCCTCACCGGCAACGCCCATATCGACGCCGCCTGGCTCTGGCCCCGCTCCGAAACCATCGACGTCGTCCGCCGCACCTTCACCACCGCGCTCCAACTCATGGACGAGTACCCCGGCTACACCTACGCGCAGTCCGCCGCGCAGTACACCGCCTGGATGGCCGACAAGTACCCCGACATGAACGCGCAGATCGCCAAGCGGGTAAAGGAAGGCCGCTGGGAGATCGTCGGCGGCATGTGGGTCGAGCCCGATCTCAACATCCCCGACGGCGAATCGCTCGTCCGCCAGCTTCTCGTCGGCCAGCGCCTCTTCCAGAAGGAGTACGGCGTCACCGCCCGCATCGGCTGGAACCCGGACAGCTTCGGCTACAACTGGCAGCTCCCGCAGATCTACAAGCGCTCCGGCCTCGACTACTTCGTCACCCAGAAAATGCACTGGAACGACACCAACCAGCTCCCGTTCCGCCTCTTCTGGTGGCAATCGCCCGATGGCAGCAAAGTTCTTACCTACTTCCCAACCGACTACGTCCACGACAACGTAAGCCCCACCCGCATCTCCGCCGACTTCGCCGAATCCGCCGCCCGCAACCCCGGCACCGTCGCCCACCTCGACCTCTACGGCATAGGCGACCACGGCGGCGGCCCCACCCGAGCCATCCTCGACGGCGCCAACCACTGGATGTCTTTGGAGCAGGAAACAGGGAGCAGGGACCAGGGCACAGGAAGCGCTCCGGCATCCACAGGTTCGGGTTCGGCTTTGAAGGGGACGGGCTTCAGCCCGTCCGTTACCGCCACCAAAACAGAAGGGGCTTCAGCCCCTGAGGGCCTTGCGGGGGCTCAGGTCGCGGCAGCGTCTCCTGCCGCCCTCCCCACCATGCACTTCGGCACCGCCCAATCCTTCTTCACCACCGTCGAGCAACACCTCAACCCCAACGCCCCCACATGGAACTACGACCGCATCGCCAAGGGCTGGACAGCCCCACCCACCGGCCCCAACGGAGCCCTCGGCCTACCCACATGGAACGACGAGCTCTACTTCGAATACCACCGCGGCGTCTACACCACGCAGGCCAAGCACAAGGCCAACATCCGCAAGAGCGAAGCCGCCACCCTCGACGCCGAAAAGCTCTCGAGCTTCGCCTGGCTTATGGGCCAGCCTTACCCGGCCGCCGACCTCACTGAGAACTGGAAGAAGATCACCTTCAACCAGTTCCACGACCTCGCCGCCGGCTCCGGCATCGGCGTCATCTACCGCGACGCCCAGAAGGACTTCACCGAAGTCTTCAACTCCGACACCTTGATCGATGAAGCGGCAATCAAAACCCTAACCGCAAACATAGATACCACCGATCCAACGAAGGGGGGAGCCGCTGCCAGCTTCATAGCGTTCAACGCCTTACCATGGACACGTGACGGTGTTGTAGAGATTGAAATGGCACCCTCTGCCTACAAAGCACTTTCTTTTGCTGACAGGCAAAATGCCCATCCATTCACATACCAGCTGCTGCCTTCCGGCTCGGGTTCGAAAACGGTGAGGGCATTGGTGAAGGTCTGGGACGTCCCGGCAGAAGGCTACGACGTTTTCCATGCAATAGGCACAGACGCGCCACTGATGATGGGATCCATGGGATTGGATTCCGATCCAACGGTTCTCGACAATGGTGACATCCGGCTCACCATTGACCCTCACACGGCATGTTTCAAGAGTTTGACATTCCTGAACGCAACGGGGAAAAGCGGACCTGAGTTCATGGCGAGATCGAATGCCTGTGGCAACCAACTTCAGGCTTTTGCGGATAACCCGAAAAACTACGACGCTTGGAATGTCGACCCCGGCACATTGGACAAACCTCCAACAATTCTGGACAAGGTGGACTCAATACGCGTCGTCGCCGCTGGTCCTCTCCGTAAGACCATCCGCATAGAGCGGACGTTTAACAAGAGCCACATCACCCAAGACGTATCTCTCGACGCTCATGCCGACACAGTTCGCGTCGACACCACCGTCGACTGGCACGAGTCCCACGTCCTCCTCAAAGCCGCCTTCCCGCTCGCCGCAACGTCAGCCAAGGCCACCTACGAGATCCCCTACGGCTCCATCCAACGGCCCACCACGCGCGACAATTCCTTCAGCAAAGCCCAGTTCGAAGTACCCGCCCTACGCTGGGCCGACCTCGGCGACGAACACCAGGGCGTCTCCATCCTGAACGACAGCAAGTACGGCTACGACGCGCTCGGCAACACCCTCCGCCTCACGCTCCTGCGCTCGCCTACCTGGCCCGACCCCGACGCCGACCGCGGCCCGCAGCACTTCACCTATGAGATCTACCCGCACTCTGGCCCGTGGCAGGAGGCTCAAACCGTCCGCCGCGGCTACGAACTCAACAACCCGCTCACCGCCCAGCAGGTCTTCGCCCACACCGGCACACTCCCGCCCACGCACAGCTTCGCTTCTATCGACAACCCCAACGTCACCCTCACCGCCGTCAAAAAGGCCGAAGACGCCGACGCCCTTATCTTCCGCTTCTACGAATGGGCAGGGAAGTCAGGCGACGTCAAGCTCCATATCCCACCCGGCGCGCAGTACGCCGTCGAGTCGAACATGATGGAGCAGCCGCTACCCGCGTCCAGTGGAGGCCCAGCCCAGCACCTGCCCCTCGCCGCCGACACCGTCACCCTCCCCATCAAGCCCTTCGAAATCCGCACTGTCGAAGTCTTCTACCCAACGGCGGGAATGCAACAGCAGAGTGCTACTGCAGCCCCCCACCCATAAAGGGTGTCATCATGAGCGGAGCGGAGGATCCCCGTATTCGCTCGAAGTGCCACTACAGCCATTGGAAAAGAACCACCAGCCTTGTCTCCGCCTTCATCGTTGCTTCTGAGATAGGTCTGGGCTTCAGCCCGGACACCAGGACGCCCCGGAACTTCGGGGCCTTGGCCCCGTTCCCTCAAGGTATGGCTCCTATTGAAGGAAAGGCGTCATCCTGAGCGCAGCGAAGGATCTCGGTAGTTTGCTCGTCGCGCCACTACACCTGAAGGGAAAGGCTTTGGCACTTGGGAAACGCTGGCCGGTGCTTCTGCACCGCCTCACCCGGCCAGCTCTTCCACCTGCGCCTGCGCAATCTCCGTCCGCGGCACAAACCGGTCCGCAAGCAGATGCCCGCAGCTCACCGCCAACAGGCAAAGCACAACCGAGAGCCCAACGTTGGTTAGGGCGCGGCCATACGCTCCCGTCCGCAGCAAATCCAGCGTCTGCAGGCTGAAAGAAGAGAACGTCGTAAACCCGCCGCAAATCCCCACCATCACGAACAGGCGCGTCTCATCGGAAACCGCAAAGCGGCTTCCGTGCAAGGTAATGGTTCCGAAGAAGCCGATCAGGAACGAGCCTGCAACGTTGATCAGGATCGTTCCCCACGGCAGCCTCTGGCTGAGCGCGACCGTCTGCAGCGTGAACGCATAACGCGCCACGCCGCCCAGCGCACTACCCAGAGCCACCCAAAGGAACCGCATACCGACAGACTACTCGAACGGAAATCTTCGACCTTGAGCGCTGCTGTCGTGCACCCACACACGGTGACGGCACCTTCAGTCGCTCGCCAATTCGTTACTCGCCAACCACGTAGCTCCCAACCCTCTTTGCTCCATCCCTCGTAGCTCCTGGCTGATCGCAATCCAGCCCTGCGCCAACGCCCGGATGTTCTGCAACAATCACCTCGTGCCCCGCACTCGCCCGCGCGTCCTCGTCACCCGCTCGCCGCAGCAGGCGTCTGCGCTTGCAGACCGGCTGCGTGAACTCGGCGCGGAGCCCGTCCTGATCCCCACCATCGAAACCGTAGACCCCGCCTCCTTCGCCGCCCTCGACGCCGCCCTCGCCCAGCTCTCACACTTCCATTGGCTCCTCTTCACCAGCGCCAACGCGGTAGAAGCCCTCGTCCGCCGTCTTGCTGGGATCGGTCGTTCGCTCCTTCCGGAAAGTGTCATCTCGCCCGGAGCGCAACCCTTAAACCCTGTCATCTCGACCGGAGCGCGAAGCGCGCAGTGGAGAGACCCCTGTATTCCGCTCCCGCCCATCCTCGGATCCTCCCGCATCGCCGCCATAGGCCCGGCCACCGCGCGCACCCTTGCCGACATCGGCCTCGCTCCTGACCTCCTGCCTCCCCAGGCCGTCGCGGAATCTCTCGCCGAAGCCCTCCTGCCCCACGCGCACCAGCCCGACGGCTCCCCCACGCGCTTTCTCCTCCTGCGCGCTGCCGGAGCCGAGGTGACGGTCGGCCCGGCTTACCGCACGGTCGTGCCCGCGGGCGCCGCCGAGCGCATCCGGCAGCTCCTCACGAGCGTCGCCGTGGATGCTGTCACCTTCACCAGCTCCTCCACGGCCCGCAACCTCTTCACTCTGCTGGAAGCCGCCGGCATGACGCTCCCTGAAAACGTGGTGCGCGCCTCCATCGGCCCCATCACGTCGGCCACTCTACAGGAGCTCGGCTTTCCACCCCACGTCGAAGCTCCCCAAGCCGCCGTCGAGTCGCTCGCCGAAATTCTTGTCAAGTACCTGCAGCCTCCGCGATCCCGCTAACTCGCTGTTCGCAAAACGGTTAGCTGCGTCGAAATACTTGCACTTCAATTCGCATCGATTTCTTACACTAGATAAGGGGCAAAAAAATCCTGCCGCACGCGTGTGGCGTCTGCAGCCGTTTCCTTAAGGAAAGTGCTCGCCCAAGCAGAGGTGTCAGCCTGAGCGCAGCTCAGGATCCGCATTTCGCTCATGGAGCAATACACCTTGTGGAAACCGACTCACTTCACCGCCACTGGTTCGCCGAGATGTAAGCCTCGTGAAATGAATACTTTACCCGTAAATACATGCGTTTTCAATACTTTGCGGTAACGCTCCTAGCCTAAGTGCCTGAATGCAAGATTTTGCGCAAAGCAAGGGGGAGGGGTACCCCCCTTCAGTGCGAGCTCCACGTCTTATCGGCGGAGTTGCACATGTGCTCCAGTGAGCAGTCCACACAGCGCGGCTTGCGTGCGATACATATCTGCCTCCCGTGATGAATCAGCTCATGGCTGAACTGGATCCAGCGGTCCTGCGGAATCACCTTCTGCAGGTCCTGCTCGATCTTCACCGGATCGTCGTTCTTCGTGAGCTCCAGGCGCTTGCTGAGCCGGTGAACGTGTGTGTCCACCACAACGCCTGAAGGAATGCCAAACCACGACCCCAGCACAACGTTCGCGGTCTTACGCGCAACCCCAGGCAGCTCCAGCATCTCGTCCATTGTTTGCGGCACGACACCGCCAAACCGTTCCACCAGCACCCGTGCAGCACCCTGGATGTTCCTGGTCTTCGCCCGATAGAACCCTGTGGTTTTGATCAGTTGCTCAACCTCGACCGCGGATGCAGCCGCCAGGGTTTTCGGCGTAGGGAAACGCCGAAACAGCTCCGGCGTCGCCTTGTTCACTCCCGCGTCCGTGGTTTGCGCAGAAAGGATCGTTGCAATGGTGAGCTCGAACGCATTGTGGTGCGTCAGCGCGCAAACCACGTTCGGGTAAGTGGCACGCAATGCCTCAAGGATGGCAGCGATGCGCTCCGGAGCGAGCGGCTTGGCTGTCTTGCCGCGCTTTAGCTTGGGAGCGACGGGCTCCTTGGCGGCAATCGTCCTCGCACGCTCAGGCGGAACGCCCTTGATCGCCTTCACACGCGCTGCCGGAGCAAGCTTCTGCGGCGGCGTGAGCCCTCTGCTCTTCGCCGCTGAGTTGCTGACCTGCGGGCTTGCTGACTTGCGCGCTTTAGCCAAGACGGTCCAGCATTTCCTGCGTCTTCAAACGCACGCAGCTGAAAATCGGGTAGTCCTTGAGCGTGTAGACGGAGATCTCCGTCTCGCGCAGTTGCTGTACCAGATCGAGGAAGTCCTCCGGAAAGTTGGTCTCGAAAGCCACCACAAACTCCTGGTCATCCAGGCCGAAGGAGTACGTGGTGTTCAGCTTGACGCGCGGAAACAGCAGGCCTATGCGGATGTGCTCGTCCATAAGCCGCTTGCGTTCGGGCATCGGCAGCAGGTACCAGGGACGCGTTTTCCAGAAAGGATAGATGAAGATGTACTTCTGCCCGCCCGGCCGGATGGCTCCACGGCCTTCACCTTCGCTTTCGTCCTCGCGGTTAATCTGGTAAACCGAGCGCTTGGTCATCGAAAGGAAGTTGTGCGGCACTTCCAGGTAGCCGCCCAGCGGCGAAGCCATCAGCTCCGACCGCATGCGGTTCATCTCCTCCACCGAGTAGCAGATGGACCAGACGCAAAAGTCGCAGTCGCCGCGTGTGCCTGTCGTCGAGTATGTCAGCGATAGAAACTCACCCGGCCGGTTCCAGCGCTCGATGATCTGACGAAACGCGTCCTTCTGCGCAGCTTTTTGTTCGGCAGAGAGCCGCCGCCACTCGGGCAGGACGCGGTAGAAGCTGAAAGCCACAATCTGGCGCCTGACTGGAGCCCCGCCGTGAACCGCAGGAGAGCCGTAGCCGCTGGATTGCGGTCTCCCCAGGGCGGGTGTTTCGGTTGTGCTTGGAGGTGCGGCAACAGCAGTGGCGGAGGCATCAGACATGCCTTCATGCTAGCAAAACGGCGGCATGCGGCTCGCTATACTGAAAGGGATGTCCGAAAAGCTGATTGCAGTACTCGTCGCCTTCATCGTGAAAGGCGGCTACACCGGGGTTATGCTCCTCATGGCCATTCAATCGGCCTGCATTCCGATCCCATCGGAAGTCATTTTGCCCGCAGCAGGAGCGGCATTTGGCACGTCGCAAGGCAAGCTCGTTCTCCTCGCCACACTGGCTTCGCTGGCATCGAACATCGGCTCTGCAGTGGCCTACTGGGTAGGCGCACGCGGCGGGCGTCCCATGGTTCAGCGCTATGGCAGGTATCTGCTGCTGAGTCAGCGCGACCTTGACTGGGCAGATCGGTTCTTCCTCCGCTATGGGTCCATCGCGGTCCTGATCGGTCGCCTGCTGCCGATTGTGCGCAGTTTCATAGCGTTTCCGGCGGGCATCGCCAGGATGAACCAGGTCCGCTTCCACATCTACACATTCATTGGCTCATGGCCATGGTCCTACGGTTTGCTGTACGCAGGCGTGTGGCTGGGCGATCGCTGGAAAACCGATCCGCGCTTCAAGGAGATCTTCCACCGGTTCCATCTCGGTGTGGAAGCCGTGCTGTTGGCGCTGGTGGTTTACTTCGTGTGGACACATTGGAAGAACCGTGCACGCATCGATCCGGCGTGATCCGCAGGCGCGGTTTGCACCTCGGTTCCGCGCTTTGAGATACTTACCCGTCTGGCCCTAGAGGCACAAATCGCAACAAGAAGGTATGCAATGTCGAACTCTGACGCGACCCCGCAGGGCGCCGCGAGCATCACCCCGCACAAAGGAAAGCTTGGCATCATGATCCCCGGCATGGGAGCCGTTGCAACCACTCTCATTGCCGGCGTGGAGGCTGTTCGTCGTGGCTTTGCGCGGCCTATCGGGTCCATGTCGCAGATGGGCACCATACGGCTGGGCAAGCGCACGGATGACCGCACTCCGCTGATCAAGGACTTCGTGCCGCTGGCTCCGCTCGACGACCTCGTCTTCACAGGATGGGATATCTTCGGCGGCAACCTCTATGACGCCGCGAAGACCGCGGGTGTGCTGGATCGTGATCAGCTCGAAAGCATGAGGCCATTCCTGGAGAGCATCGAGCCGATGCCCGCCGCCTTCGACCAGCATTGGGTGAAGAGGCTCGATCCCAAGCTCCAGAAAAAGGGCAAGAACAAGTGCGACCTGGCGAATCAGGTGCGCAACGACATTGCCGAGTTCCGGTCGAAGTCCGGCACGGACCGTCAGGTGATGATCTGGTGTGGCTCGACGGAGATCTACATTGAGCAGAAGGCCGTACACCAGACCCTGGAAGCGTTCGAAAAAGGCTTGGTTGAGGACGATCCCGACATTTCGCCTTCCATGCTGTACGCCTGGGCTGCCTTGAAAGAAGGCATTCCCTTTGCCAACGGCGCACCGAACCTCACCGTTGATATTCCGGCTCTGCAGCAGCTTTCGAAGCAGGTAGGCGCGCCCATCTGCGGCAAGGACTTCAAGACAGGACAAACGTTCATCAAGACAGTGCTTGCGCCGGGCTTCAAGGCGCGTCAACTCGGCGTAAGTGGATGGTATTCGACTAATATCCTGGGCAATCGCGACGGAGAAGTGCTGGACGATCCAGACAACTTCAAGACCAAGGAAGTCTCGAAGCTTGGTGTTCTGGAAAACATCTTTCAGCCCGAAAAGAACCCTGAGCTCTACGGAAATATCTTTCACAAGGTGCGGATCAACTACTATCCACCGCGCGGCGATAACAAGGAAGGCTGGGACAACATCGATATCTTCGGGTGGCTGGGTTACCCGATGCAGATCAAGGTGGACTTCCTGTGCCGCGACTCGATCCTGGCTGCACCGCTGGCACTGGATCTGTGCCTGTTCATGGATCTTGCACAGCGTACGCCCGCGCTCAAGCACCTGGGGATTCAGGAGTGGCTGAGCTTTTACTTCAAGGATCCGGATTCCGCGCCCGGCGTTTACCCGGAGCACGATCTCTTCATTCAATCGATGAAGCTGAAGAACACTCTGCGGCACATCATGGGTGAGGACCTCATCACGCATCTTGGGCTTGACTACTACGGCGACTAGTTGGAACAACAGTTCGAAAACCCTGCCTTTCGCAGGGCTTTCGTTTTTGGGAGAAGCGTGCAGCCGACCATCCTCCAACCTGCTCTGCAGCGGCAGACACTTCGCTTATATGGCGAGTTCATGTGCCGCAGGGCGCAATGGGGCGGCAAACTTGCGGTTGCCTGCTTCGTGGGTGCGAGCACTACGGGCTTTGCCGCTGCAGCGAGCCTCGCTGGAGCTGCTTCGCTCAGCGTGGACGCCGCCGGCACAGAGCTCAAGCTGCACTTCCGCGACGGCGCCTTCGACTTTCTGGTGAACACATTGGACGAGGCGCTTCGAGCGCTTAAGAATGAATTGCGGAAGGGCCGGCCGCTCGCGATTGGGCTACATGCCGATCCCAGGCAGACGCAGGCAGAGATGAAGGAGCGAGGTCTGGTAGCGGACTTACTGCTACGCGGCCGTGACGAAGTGGCCACCGACGCAGCGATGGCAGAACGCGCGTCAATCAACGAGGCGTCACCGTCGAAGCAGTTCCTCAACTGGCTTGAGGACCAGCGATGGAGCGTGCAGGAGTTGCCCCGGTTGCAGTTGGAAGGGGCGGCGCAACGAAGCACAGCCAATGTGCTTGCCCAAGACGACTCGGTGCAAAGACGCTGGCTGGGAGAGCTGAGCAAACATCAGCGGTCCGTTCAGTCCATCCCAACGCGCGTCTGCTGGGCGTCTGAAGCGGAGCGTGCCCAGGTTGTTCCCTAGAAGCTACGCGGGCAGAGCGCTTCCAATCTGCTTCCACAGTTCGCCGATCCCCGTGCCTTTCTTGGTGGAGACGGCGATGATCTGTTCTTCACCCAGGTCGCGCTTGAGCGCGCGCAGGGAATTGGCAAGCTGGTTGTTGCTCAGCTTGTCAGCTTTGGTGCCGATGACCGCAAGTGGTCGCCGCATCTGGCGCAAGGCATCGAGCAGCATGCGGTCGCTCTCCTGAGGAGGAATGTTGGTGTCGACCAGGCAGAGGCAAAGCGTCAGCATCTCCCGCTCCGCCAGATACGGCTCGATGAAACTGGGCCACTCGGCAGAGATGGATTTGGAGATTTTGGCGTAGCCGTAACCGGGAAGATCGGCAAAGAGCATGCTCGGCTGCACACTGTGCTTCGCGGGAGTTCCCTCGTGAAGAGCGAAAAAATTGATGGCGCGCGTTCTCCCGGGAGTGGAGGACACCTTCGCGGCCGCGCTCCCGAGCAGGGCATTCAGCAGGGAAGACTTGCCGACGTTGGAGCGGCCGAGAAAGGCGATTTCCGGTGCGTCACCGGTCTGGCGAGACGGCGGGAACTGGTCCGCGTGCATCGCAGACAAAAGAAACTTCGGCACAACGCGCATAGCGCAAGAATAGCGTTCTTTTCGGTACGATAGTGGCTTGCCACCTGAGATGCGCACGTTTGAACACAACATGTTGCGGGAGATCTACGAGCAGCCCGCGGCTTTGCGCCGGACGCTCGATGAGTACATCTGGGGAGAGGCCTTGCGCGAGAACCGCTTCCGTGCGGCGCAGGAGATCCTCACGAAAGGCAAGGATCTTGTCATCGCCGCCAGCGGATCGAGCCGCCACGCCGGATTGGCCGCGGAGTTGATGCTGGAGGACACGGCGGGCCTCACGGTGGATGTGGAGTATGCCAGCGAATACATCGGCCGTGCCACCCACACGCGGCGCCGGCCTGCTGTGCTGGTGCTCTCGCAATCCGGCGAAACCGCTGACACGCTCACAGCGCTGCGCGAAGCCAAGAAGCGAGGTCTGCAAACGCTTGCGATCACCAACGTTGCAGACTCCTCCATGGCTCGCGAAGCCGATGTCTTCCTGCCCACCTTGGCGGGCCGGGAACGAGCCATCCCGGCCACCAAGAGCTTCACAACCCAGTTGCTCCGCCTGCTGAGCCTGGCTGTCGCCCAGGCGAGTTCGCCGCAGTCGCCTGCGGAGATGGCGGCGGCGCTTCGGCTCTGTCGTGAACTTCCAGAGGCACTCGAGCGCCAGTTGCCCGGTTGGGAAGCCGAGGTGAAGGAGATCGTCGGACGCCTGGCTGACGCGAAGACGCTGCTTTACCTGGGACGCGGCATCCATTATGCGATCGCTCGAGAGGGGGCGCTCAAAGTGAAAGAAGCGTCCTATGTGCACGCGGAAGGCTATCCTTCGGGAGAGCTGAAACATGGGCCGAATGCTCTGGTGTCGCACGACGTGCCGATCGTGGCAGTGGCGACAGTAGACCGAGACGATGCCGAGTCTGTCCTGCGGTACGAAAAATCGATCTCGTTGCTGGGAGACCTTCGCCAGCAGGGAGCTCGCCTGTGCGTGATTGGGAATCGAGGAGACAGCCGGCTTTTGGCGCTCAGCGATGACTTCATTGGAGTCGATGCGGGCAATGAATACCTGCTGCCGATTTCGGAAGTGGTGCCGCTGCAGATGTTCGCGTACTTCATGGCACTGCAGCATGGGGTGGATGTAGACCGCCCGCGTAACCTGGTGAAGGCTGTTGTTCGCGAGTAGGAGTAGTGGGCTGCTCAGGTGCGTTAGGCGAGCGCTCGAGGCGCTTACTAGCCCCGCGTGCATCGGCGCTGCAGTCCTGTGCCTCTCGAGTAGCGCATATCCTCAGAGCCCTCCGTCGCCGAGGCAAGCGCACGCGGAAGCGCTACCATCCGCGAGCCAAGCTACGCCTTCTTTGCTGCTTCCGGTGGCTGTGGCGTACGACTCCGCTGGAAATTTGTTCTTCGCGGACTCAAGGCTGCATCAGGTTCTTGAACTGACGCTCGCCGGAACCTGGAGCGTCGTTGCAGGTTCGGGTGAACAGGGCTTTGCAGGAGATGGTGGCCTCGCGACTGCAGCGATGCTGAACTCTCCTCGCGGGCTGGCGATCGCCAAGGACGGAACGCTCTATATCGCCGACACCGGCAACCAGCGCATCCGTGCGGTAGTGAATGGGATCATCAGCACCGTTGCCGGCTCTGGCAAAAAAGGCTATTCAGGTGATGGCACAGCCCTGCAGACGGCACTGCGCGACCCAACCGCCATAGCTCTCGATGCGAGTGGGGACGTGCTGTTCTGCGATACCGGCAACCAGCGGATCCGCAGGTTACGCGTCGGCATGATCTCCACGATTGCTGGCAGCGGAGTGCAAGGGTTCAGCGGAGATGGAGGCCTGAGTACATCGGCGGAGTTGGACACTCCGTTGGGGATAGCGGCGCGAACCGACGGCGCCATTCTGATTGCCGATACTCACAACCAGCGGATACGCGCGCTCCACACGGATGGAACGATCAGCACATACGCAGGCATCGGCAAGAAGGGCTTTGGGGGAGATGGAGGGCAGGCCGCCCTGGCGGAGCTGAACATGCCTTTCGGAGTGGCATCTGCGCCTGACGGAACGGTGCTTATCGCGGATGCAGGGAATCAGCGCATACGTACCGTGTCGCCACAAAGCATCATCTCCACGGTTGCGGGTAACGGTTTGCAGGGGGCGGTGACGGACGGCGTCCCGAGACTCACAGCCGATCTGAACAGCCCGCGTGCCATAGGCTTGCAGCTGCAGGGGCAGCCTGTCTTTGCTGATTCACGGAATGCAGTCGTTCGCGAGCTGGCGAACGACGAGGCACTGTATACGCTTGCGCTTTTAACGGCGCCGCGCACCAGCAGAACGGTTCTGAGCGCGTTGCCAACGGTTGTGTACGGAACCTCTGCCACGACCGTGAGCGTCACTGGCGGCGCCGCTACTCCGCAGGGCGTTGTTGCCCTGCTGGACGGCGGCCAAGCTGTTCGCTCCGCACCGCTTGCGGCTGGCCAGGCGGCCTTCGATCTAAGTACATTTCAGGTCGGTGGTCATGCCCTTTCTGCAAGATACGCCGGAGATGGTCTAAATGCCGCTTCATCGAGCGTGGCAACGGACGTGACGGTTTCGCCCGCATCGGCCGCAGCCACTGCGAACTCCGCTTCCGCGATCTATGGCGCATCATTGCCGGCACTGACTGGAAGCCTCTCCGGCATTCTTTTGCAGGATGCCGGCAACGTTCGAGCCGTGTTCTTGAGCACGGCCGGTGCGCAGCCGGACGTCGGCAGTTATCCCATAACGGCTGTCCTCAGCGGGCAGGGCAGTGCAAATTACGTTCTAACTATGGGAGCGAACTCCGGCTCGCTTGTCATCTCGCCAGCCGCCAGCAGTATCGCTCTTGCCCCGGTCAACCAGACGTATGCGGGCCTTCCTCTACGCCTGTCCGCGAGTGTTGCGTCTTCTACGTCTGGAATACCAGGTGGTTCGGTTGATTTCCTGGACGGCTCCGCTGTGGTCGGCACTGCATCTGCCGTAAACGGCTCCGCTACAGCGACGATCCTGACGTCGACGGAAGGCGCGCACGTCATCACAGCCCGGTACAACGGAAGCACGAACTTTCTCCTCAGTCAGTCATTGCCCGCTAGTGTCACCATTGCGGCGATGCCGGACTTCAGCCTGGCAATGAACTCGGCCGGCCAGTCTGTCCAGGGCGGCTCCGTGGCTTCCTTCAACCTAAGTGTCCTGCCCCAGAACGGATCGTTCACCGGAGCGGTCGTTCTCAGTGTGAGCGGTTTGCCGCAGGGAGCGGTGGCTAGCTTTTCACCGGCTTCGGTTGTGCCCGGATCACGTCCTTCTCTCCGTGCAGACGGTAGCTCGAAGCGGTGCCTTGCGAGAGGATCGAAGCCGGCGCGTGTCAATGGCACTCTGCTGGATCGCTTGTCTGTTTTGGCCCATCACAAGGGCCCGCGCGCGCCGCCATGCTCGTCTGCTTGGGCTGCTTGTGCTGACCGCTCTTGCTCCTACTCTCGGCTGCGGTGCGCGCACGACCGGAGTGTCGGCTCGTGCCGAACAGTCGTTCTCCCTTGCGGTTCGCGGCACGGGCACGAACCTGGCCGGCGCTGCTGTTTCACACTCCACAACAGCAACGCTCACCGTCTTCTAGTCAACCTGCGGCATGCGTCAGGAACAAAGCAGCGAATTCGTCGTTCTTTCGCATCTACCTGACTGCGCTGCTCCTAGCCGCCGCGCAACTAAACATTCGCGAGAGGCTCAATGGATCGCACGCTGCTTCCTGGAAAACCGTACCCGTTAGGTGCAACTGTCCTGTCAAAAGGCACAAACTTCGCGCTCTTCTCAGAGAACGCCACCGCTGTGAACGTTTGTCTCTTCGATGAGTCAGGCAAGCAGACAGATTGTGTCCAGCTCAGGGAGCGGACCGCGTTTGTCTGGCATGGTCTTATTCGCGGTGTGAAGCATGGCCAGCG
The DNA here is from genome assembly GCA_964236875.1 of uncultured Acidobacteriaceae bacterium. GTDB lineage: Bacteria > Acidobacteriota > Terriglobia > Terriglobales > Acidobacteriaceae > Granulicella. The sequence continues at coordinate 45,587 of CAXSHQ010000001.1, forward strand.
CTATGGCTACCGTGTGGAGGGCCCATGGGAGCCGCAGAACGGCTTGCGCTTCAATCCCGCCAAGCTGCTGGTCGATCCGTATGCAAAGGCGATCTCGGGAGAGCCGGACCATCGCGGTCCGATCTACCCCTATGACGTGACCTCCGGTGACGACACAAAGATCGACACCACGGACAGCGCAGATTACGCACCGAAGAGCATCGTCATTCAGAAACATTTCGATTGGGGAGAAGATTGCACGCCCGATACACCGATTGCGGATTCTGTCATCTACGAGGTGCACGTGCGTGGATTCTCACAGCGGAACCCCGCGATTCCGGAACAGCTGCGTGGAACCTACGCGGCTCTCGCCCACGACTCGAGTGTCGAGTACCTGAAGAAGTTGGGTGTGACGGCCGTTGAGCTGCTGCCGGTTCATCACTTCATCGATGAGGGAAACCTGCTGGATAAGAGCTTGCGGGATTACTGGGGTTACAACACGCTCGGGTACTTCGCTCCCATGGCGCGGTACAGCTCGCAAGGTGATACGGGTGGTCAGGTCGCTGAGTTCAAAGGCATGGTGAAGCGCCTTCATCAGGATGGAATCGAGGTCATTCTCGATGTCGTCTACAACCACACCTGTGAAGGCAATGAAAAAGGCCCGATGCTTTCCATGAAGGGCGTGGACAACACCACCTACTATCGGACAGTCGAAGGTGACCCTCAGCACTACATGGATTACACCGGTACCGGCAACACGCTGAACGTGTATAAACCGCAGGTGCTCAAGCTGCTGATGGATAGCCTGCGGTACTGGGTCACCGAGATGCACGTGGATGGCTTTCGCTTCGACCTTGCGTCCACGCTGGCCCGCGAACTGCACGACGTGAACAGGTTGAGCGCGTTCTTTGACACGATTCACCAGGACCCGACGCTTGCCGGCGTGAAGCTCATTGCGGAGCCGTGGGACGTAGGCGATGGCGGCTATCAGGTTGGTAACTTCCCCGTGTTGTGGGGTGAATGGAACGGTAAATATCGGGACACCGTACGGCGTTTCTGGAAGGGTGATAACGGGCTGCTATCCGATTTCGCATACCGGCTTACTGGATCGAGTGATTTGTACCAAGGCGATGGTCGCACGCCGTCCGCTTCCGTTAACTTCGTCATCGCACACGATGGTTTCACGCTCTGCGACCTGGTGAGCTACAACGACAAGCACAACGAAGCGAACGGCGATAACAACACCGACGGAGCCAACGACAACGACAGCTGGAACATGGGAGCGGAAGGGCCGACCGATGATGAGGGCATCAACGCCATGCGGGAACGTCAGATCCGCAACTTCCTGACCACGCTGATGTTGAGCCAGGGTGTGCCTATGCTGGCTGGCGGCGATGAGATCGCACGATCGCAGCAGGGCAACAACAACTGCTACTGTCAGGATAATGAATTGACATGGCACGACTGGAACCTTGATGCGCCCAGAAAGCGCTTGCTGGACTTCACCAGCAAGCTCATCAAGCTGCGCAAGGATCACCCGAACCTGCACCGTGGAAAGTTCTTCCAGGACCGCACCATTCGCGGCTCAGTGGTTCATGACGTGGCCTGGTTCAATACGGATGGGACGGAGCTTTCGGATGAAAGCTGGAGTTCGCCATGGAACAAATCGATTGCCGTGATGTACAACGGCAATACCCTGGGCGTGTCGGATGAAGAGGGCAATCCGGTAAAGGACGACAGCTTCCTTATCATCGTGAATGCATCGGATCAGGGCGTCGAGTACACCCTGCCAGAAACACCGGGGAAGAATCCGTGGGTTCAGGTGCTCGATACCGAAAGCATTAACGATCCATTCTGCGAAGCAGAGATGCACGACAAGGCGATCGTGGGCGGTCGCTCCGTTCGGGTATACAGCGATGCCAGGGAGAAGAAACCTGCGATCGCGCCCGCGGAACAGAAGCCGGCAAGGACGATCTAGACCTGCATCGTGAGACGTGCGCGGGAGAGGCGGGTTTCAGCCGCTCCCACGCACTGATTTACAGCGAAAGGCTCACGGCTTCGTACGATTTGATTTGCTCCAGGGTGAAGGCGTTCATGTCTGCGCCACCTTGCCACGCTTTGTACCAATCCACCAGCCAGAGCAGCGCCTGTTCCAGCCGCAGGCGCGGCTGCCAGCCAAGTTCCGTGCGGGCGCGGCTGGCATCGAGCTTGAGGTAACCGGCCTCGTGTACGCCGGGATCTGGATCCAGCACCCAGGATGCCGTGCCTCCCCAGAACTTCGTCATGCGCTCCACGATCCAGCCGACTGGCTGAGCATCGTCATCGGCAGGGCCGAAGTTGAACGCGGTTGCGTATCGCGGATCGCGGGTTAGAAGCCGCTCGGCGAGCAGCATGTATCCGTGAAGCGGCTCGAGCACATGCTGCCAAGGCCGGATTGCCTGCGGGCGACGGATGCGTACAGGCTCGCCTGCGAGGAAGCCGCGCACAAGGTCAGGGATGAGTCGATCCAGTGACCAGTCGCCGCCACCGATCACGTTGCCGGCGCGGCCGGTCGCGATGGCGCATCCATGGTCAGCCAGCTTAGCCGCCGGGAAGTAGCTCTGGCGGTAAGCCGCAGAGACGATTTCCGCACAGGCTTTGGAGCTGGAATACGGGTCATAGCCGCCAAGGGGATCAGTCTCGCGGTATCCCCAGAGCCATTCCTTGTTCTCGTAGCACTTGTCGGTGGTGACGCTTACGACAGCGCGAACACTGGGCGTGCGGCGCACGGCATCGAGCACACGCGCCGTGCCAATAACATTGGTCTCATAAGTGCCGATGGGGTCTTCGTAGCTGTAACGCACCAGCGGCTGAGCGGCCATATGGAAGACAACTTCCGGCGCGAAGTCGCGGAGAGCAGGCTCCAGCGTGGCGCTGTTGCGGATGTCCCCGCGGATATCCTCGATCACGGTACCGATCCTAGCTTCGGTGAAGAGGCTGGGCTCCGTGCTGGGGTCGAGCGCATATCCCCGAACGACTGCGCCTTTGGAGGCAAGCCACAAAGCCAGCCAACCGCCCTTGAAGCCGGTGTGGCCGGTGACAAACACGCGCTTGCCGCGCCAGATATTTTGTTCCGCGCCTGCCTGGCTCACCATGTTTTCCAAGGCGCCTTTCCTTTGTTCCAAAGCTCTTCGAGATGTTGCTTGTCCCGCAGCGTGTCCATTGCCTGCCAGAAGCCGTGGTGAAAGAACGCGTGGACCTCGCCTTCCGTGACGAGCTTCTCAATGGGCTCGCGCTCGAACATCTGTGAGTCATCCGTGACCGCGTCGATGGCTTTGGGAGAAAGTACGAAAAAGCCGCCGTTGATCCAGCCGCCTTCATCGTGCGGCTTCTCCTGGAACGAATAGATCTGCGTGTCCTTCAGGCCGAGGGCGCCGAAACGCGCCACAGGCTGCACGCTGGTGAGCGTCACCTGTTTGCCGTGCTCACGGTGAAAGCGGATGGATTCGGTGATGTCAACATCCGCCACGCCGTCGCCGTAGGTCATGCAGAAATCGGATTCGCCTTCAAGATACTTGGCGACGCGGCGCAGACGGCCTCCTGTGCCGGTGCCATCTCCTGTATCCACCAGCGTCACGCGCCAGGGCTCCGCCTCGGAGTTGTGCACTTCCATCTTGTTGTCCTGCATGTCGAGCGTGACGTCAGACGTGTGCAGGAAGTAGTTCGCGAAGAACTCCTTGATCACGTAGCCCTTGTATCCGCAGCAGATGATGAAATCGTTGATGCCGTGCTGTGAGTAAATCTTGAGGATGTGCCAGAGGATCGGCCGTCCTCCAACGTCAACCATGGGCTTGGGCCGGACCGAGGTTTCCTCAGAGATGCGCGTCCCGAGGCCGCCGGCGAGAATAACTGCCTTCATACTGTGATGTTCCTGACCCTTCCGACTCCATGGAAACGTAACGAGTCGACAGTTCCCATCATACCGTGTGCACGTGCTGTTCCTGATATTCTGAAGGGAGTCTATGAGTGAGCGTTCCGAACAGCTTCGACAGCAGATTCTCCAACTAACAGCCGAATTTCACGCGGAAGCTTTCGGGCCGAAACCCTTCACGCCTAACAGCAGCGCGGTTCCCGTGTCGGGCAAAGTGATCGATGCGGCAGACATGAGCGCCGTGGTGGATTCCGCGCTGGACGGGTGGTTTACCACGGGCCGCTGGGCCAAAGAGTTTGAGCGCAAGCTGGCGCGCTTTGTCGGCGTCCGCTCCGCGTCGCTGGTGAACTCAGGCTCGTCGGCGAACCTCGTGGCGTTGAGTGCGCTCACGTCGCCAAAGCTGGGCGAACGTGCGCTGAAAGCCGGCGACGAGGTCATCACCGTGGCCGCAGGCTTTCCGACCACGGTTAACCCGATTCTCCAGAACAGGCTCGTTCCCGTGTTCATCGATGTGACGCTGCCGACCTACGAAGTCGACGTGACGCAGTTGGAAGCGGCACGGAGCGAGAAGACGCGCGCTGTAATGATTGCGCACACATTGGGGAACGTGTTCGATCTAGATGCGATCATGGCGTTCTGCAAGAAGTACAACCTGTGGCTGGTGGAAGACTGCTGCGATGCGCTGGGGTCCACCTGGAAAGGCCAGAAGGTCGGTACGTTCGGCGATATCTCCACGATCAGTTTCTATCCGGCGCACCACATCACCATGGGTGAGGGCGGCGCGGTGTTGACCGACAAGCCTGCGCTGCAGGTGCTGATCGACAGCTTCCGCGACTGGGGCCGCGACTGCTGGTGCGAGCCGGGGGTGGACAACACGTGCGGCAAGCGCTTCGATTGGCAGCTTGGGACATTGCCTTGCGGCTATGACCACAAGTACACGTACTCGCATGTGGGCTACAACCTGAAGGCGACCGATATGCAGGCGGCGCTAGGCGTCCGGCAGATGGACAAGCTGCCGCACTTTATCGAGCGCCGCAAGGAGAACTTTGCGTACCTGCGCGAGAAGCTGAAGCCTCTGGAAGATGTGCTAATTTTGCCCGAGGCGACTCCAGGGAGCGACCCGAGCTGGTTCGGTTTCCCGATTGGCGTGCGGGAAAACGCTCCCTTCAAGCGTGACCAGCTGACACAGGCGCTGGAAGCCAACAAGATCGGCACAAGGCTGGTGTTTGCCGGCAATCTAACTCGACAGCCGGCGTATGAGGGCTGGGAGTTCCGCGTGGTTGGCGAGCTGAAGAACACGGATTATGTGATGGATCGTGTCTTCTGGATCGGCGTCTTCCCGGGACTCACGACCGAGATGCTGGATTTCGTGGTGAAGACCGCGAGCGACTTCGTCGGCAATGCCAAGGCGGGGCTTGCCGTGCTGGCATGACCTCTTACTCTTGTGGCTAGAGCCGGCAAGTGAGTGTGCTACGTTCAGGCCTGCGCCTTGAACCGTGTCAGGCAAAGAACCTGATCCTCTGGGCAGATTGCGATCCGGCAGGGCTCATAAGCCTCCACCCTGACCGTTGCATTCTCGTGGATATCGATCTGCGCGACCCGCCGCTGCTGGGAGCCGCTCGATTGCGGCTCGCTCGAGCCCACGGTGCACCGCCACCCGTCGCCCAGCTCCTGCCAGGCGACGTTCAGCGTCAGGCCGTCATGGTGCCGTTGCTCCACCGCATCGCTGCCGAGATTGCATGCCACCCTCCCGAGCACCGCTGGATCGGTCATGCGTTGCTCCACCACTTCCTGCAGTTCACTTGCTGTCACCAGGCACCTCCGGAAAGGGCACGAGTTTACCAGAGCGTCCAAACCGCAGGGAAGCGCCGTCTGTCGAGCTCTCTAGCTCGTCACCGCGGCGATGGCTTGCATGAGAGGCCGCAGCAGAAGCTGTGGAGCGCAGCCCAGCAGCACGATTGCCGCAGCCAGCGCGATCATGACGATCCGGGTGAGCAGCGGCGTCTGCAGCGCGCTGGAGCCCTCGGC
>CAXSHQ010000001.1:51514-55148 GCA_964236875.1 uncultured Acidobacteriaceae bacterium
TTCGCCACGTACACGCGCTTCAGCACGTGCAGGTAGTAAAAGAACGAGACCGCACTCATAGCTGCTGCGAGCGCGACCAAGCCAAGCAGTCCCGCCGTTCTTGACGGCGATGCGAGCGCCGCTGCGAAAAGGTAGAACTTCCCGAAGAACCCTGCCAGCGGTGGGATACCCGCCAGCGATAGCAGAAAGACCAGCAGGCAAAGCGAAGCAGCCGGTGCGCGCCGGCTCAAACCATCGAGTTCGGAAATCGTATTCCGTCCCGCATCCGCACTCATGTCGCTGCCGCTCTGCGCTTCGGTCGCCTGCACGACCGCAAAGATCCCCACCGTCCCCAGCGCGTACGTGATCACGTAGTACAGCAGCGCCGCCAGGCTCCTCTCCGTGTGCGACACGAGGGCCAGCAGCATGTACCCCGCATGCGCAATCGCCGAGTAGGCCAGCAGCCGCCGCAGATTCGTCTGCCGGATCGCCACCAGGTTGCCGAGCACCATCGAGAGCGCTGCCATCCCGCCCAGCAGCGGAATGGCGATGGCTTCCGCGTGCGTGTACACCGTGCTTGGGCGGACCACGGCCGCCACGAGCTCGAAGAACACAAAGAAGCTGGCCACCTTGGAACTCGATGCGATGAACGCCGTCGATGCCGCCGGCGCAGCCTCATATACATCTGGCGACCAGAAGTGCAGCGGCACCGCCGCGATCTTGAACCCCAGTCCCGCGGCCACCGCAACCAGCGCAATCACCAGTGCAGGAGCCGTCGGCATCGCTGCCACTGCCGCACCGATCTCCCTCACATTCGTGGAGTTTGTCAGCCCATACAGCAGGCTGAAACCGAACAGCAGGAATGCCGCGGACATGCCGCCGAAGAAGAAGTATTTGAGCGCCGCTTCCGACCCGCGCATGCTGCGGCTGTCGAACCCCGTCAGCACATAGAGCGACAGGCTCAACAGCTCCAGCGAGACGAAGATCACCAGGATGTCCTCGGTAGCAACTAGGAACATCATGCCTGCCGTGGCAAACAGCACCAGCAGCACGAACTCGCCCACGTGCTCGGTGAACCGCGAATCCGCCGCCAGCAGCAGCACAAACACACTCAGCATCAACAGTGCGATCTGTACCAGGTGCGTCAGCGGGTTGGAAAGAAACACTCCATGGAGAAGATCGACCCGCTCCGGCACCAGCAGACGCAGGATGGCTGCCACGCAGCCCATCGAGCCCACTATGGCAGCCACGCGAAAGCGCACCGCCATCGGGCGTTGCCGCAAAACGACCAGGTCGAGCGTCAGCGCCACGAGCGCCGCCGCCACGACGATGATCTCGGGCAGCAGGAGGTGCAGCAGCTGCGGGAACGAGATCACGGCCACACTCCTCGGCGCAGGGCTTCGAAAGCCGGCGCGTGAAGCGCAGGCTCAATCAACCGCAGCAGCATCTGCGGGTACACGCCCACCAGTAGGCTCGTCCCAATCAGGATCGCTGCGCCCACGCGCTCCGGCGCCGTGATGGTGGGCATGGCCGCCGGTTGGATGGCCGTATCCGCGTCGGCAAAGAACGCTGCCTGCATCGCGCGCCACACATACGCCACACCCAGAACAATCCCAAAGCCCGTAAGGATCGCGAGCACCGGGAACCCCCGCCAAGCGCCTACCACGATCATCAATTCGCCCACAAACCCACTGAAGAACGGCAGCCCCATGGCCGCCATGCCCGCGACCACGAACGTCACCGCAGCAAACGGCAGCGCCTTACTCAACTGCATCGGCCCCAGGATGGCGAGCTCGCGTGTATGCGCGCGCTCGTACACCATGCGTCCCACCGTCGCGAACAGCAGCCCGGCGAGCACACCGTGTGAGAACATCTGCACCACCGCACCGGAAAGGCCGATGCCGTCCAGTGTCATCAGCCCCAGCAGCACAAAGCCCATGTGACTCACGCTGGAATACCCGATGATGAACTTCAGGTCTTTCTGCACCAGCGCTACCAGCGCGCCATGTAGGATTCCCGCCACGGCCAGCACGGCGAACACATCACGCCACGAGCCCAGCCCAAGCACATGGTGCGCCCACGGCGCCAGCCCCAGCGGAAACAGCGTCATCGCCACGCGCAGGCAGCCATACGCGCCCAGCTTCATCACTACGCCGGCCAGCAGCATGGAAGCCGCGGTCGGCGCCGCCACATGGCCCGTAGGAGCCCACGTATGGAACGGCCACATGCCGGCAAGCACCGCGAAACCGAGGAACACCACAGGAAACGCGATCGTTTGGAAGTGCGGAGAGAAGTGCGCCTGCGCCAGGCTGTCCAGCGACATGCTCCGCGAGCCCGACGCGACATACGCCAGGATGATTCCCACAAGCACCATCGCGCTGCTCGCAAATGAGTACAGCGCCAGCTTCATCGCTCCGTACTCGCGCCGCGTCGATCCCCAGATCGCGATCAGGAAGTATTTCGGGACGATCACGATCTCGTAGAACACAAACAGCAGAAACGCATCGCGGCTCAGGAACACCCCATACACCGCGCCGATCAGCAGCAGGTAGAACGCAAAGAACTCCTTCACCCTATGCTCGATGTTCCACGAAAACAACACGCCGCATACCGCCACGATGCCCGTAAGCAGCACCAGGCTCAGGCTGATGCCGTCCGCCGCCAAGTGGTACTCGATCCCCAGCGCAGGCATCCAGGAGATGCGTGCGATCTCGAACATCTCGCCGCTTTTGTGCTGCAGGAACCCAGCCAGCGCCAGCAGAAATCCCGCCACCGCGATCAGCAGTGCCAGCGTACGCACCGCCGCCGTGCTGCCTTTCGGCAGCAGAAGCGCGGTCAGCGCCCCCCCAAACGAAATGTAGATTGTCCACGCCAGCATTGCCTGCCCTGCACCTCTACCTGAGCCTGATCAGAACTTCAGCCCCTGTACCATCCTCACTGCCGTTGCGTTGAAGAGCCCGATGACCACTTGCGGATACAGTCCCAGCACAAACATGAGCACGATCGTCGGCGCCAAAGCGAATCGCTCCGCTGTGCTCAGGTCGCTGAACCCGGCCCACCTCGCCGCCAACGGCCCGGAGAACACGCGCTGCAAAATGCCAAGCAGGAAAATGGCCGTCACCATGAGCCCGATGGCCGCCAGCGAAGCTGCCCACGGCGCCAGCGGAAACGAGCCCCGGAAGACGAGGAACTCACCCACGAATCCATTCAGCCCCGGCAGTCCAAGGGAAGAGAACAGCGCTATCCCCATCAGCCCCGTAAACACCGGCGCCACCTTGCGCAGGCCGCCAAAGTCATCCAGTCCGCGCAGACCGCCGCTTCGCCGCTCCAGCAGCGCGAGAAACCAGAAGATTGTCGCTGTGGTCAGCCCATGGTTGAACATCTGCAGAATCGCGCCATCCACCGCCGCCACCCGGTCCACCTCCGTGCCGGTGCTCTTCGCCACCGCGAACACAGCCAGCAGGCAGTAGCCCAGATGGTTGATCGACGAGTACGCGAAGATGCGCTTCAGGTCTTTCTGCGCCAGCGCGGCGTACGCCGAGAGCACGATGGTCGCGACCGCCAGCCAAAGCAGCGGCGTTCGCATCGCCTGCATCTCGGCCGGAAAGATCGGCAGCAGGATGCGCAGAAAGCCATACAGCCCCATCTTCGACAT
>CAXSHQ010000002.1:0-427 GCA_964236875.1 uncultured Acidobacteriaceae bacterium
CCTGCGGAGTTTCGGCGGTTTCTGCTTCGAGGGGAGGTAAGTCGGCAAATGCCTCGGCGTCGTCGGGGGCTTCATCAGCGTTCTCGGGGATCGTCTCCTCGGGGGCGCCTTTCTTCTTGCGGGGCTTTTTGGCGGGCTGGGGCTTGGGGAGTTTGGGGGGCTTGGGGGTGAAGCGGTCTACGGCTTCCTCCGGGGTTTCGACGGGGGAGGCGAGCATGAAGCCGAGAGGATGGAAGAGGGTCATGCGGGCTTCGGCGAGGGTGCCGGCGAAGGCGCGCTCGACGGCGCGGGCGAGGTCGGCTTCAAGCATGACCGCGTGGCGGACGGCGATGACTTCGGTGTTGCTGGCTACGGCGATCGCCTCTTCGACCAGCGGTTGAGCGACGCCGATGCGCATGTCGCCGAGCATGAGCTTGAGCAGGTACTT
>CAXSHQ010000002.1:485-4770 GCA_964236875.1 uncultured Acidobacteriaceae bacterium
CAAAGGCGGCGGCGACGTCGTCAAGCGTGAGGGTCGCGGTGGGGGCCGCTTTGCCGTGCGGCGGCGCAAGCAGGTCGTAGGCAGCGGCTCCGAGGTCGCCGTGGCGGCGGTAGGCGGCGCTGAGGGCAGCATCGGTGGTGCCGGAGATTTCCTTGACGGCGCGGGAAAGGATGGCGCCGCCGGCGTTGAGCTTGCGGGCGTCGGCTTCGGCGAAGGGCTGGCCGGCGAGATAGAGGCAGAAGCGGCCGGCTTCGGCGGGGCTGCCCTCTTTGCCGGGATCGACCGCCTGCGAGAGGGCCGCGGCAATGGCGGCGCGCTTTTTGAGCTTGGAGGGCTCGCGGGCGAGCTCGTCGGCGAGGCGGGCGATGTCGGCGAACAGGACCATGGGGGTGCGGCTCTCCCGTTTCCCAGTATGGCGCACGGAAAGAAAGTGGCGCGCCACTACCCGCAAGACCGATTTATGTCGTCCAAAGAGGAGAGCACTGCAAAAGAGAGTTTTCCCTGTACTGTTGGAGCGAACCGCGAGACATGTCTGGCGGGAGCTGTCTCCGAACTGTTGCACTTTGAGGAGCGTGACGCGTGGGCCCGATGCACGAGATTCTGAAAGACCGTTTGAAGATCACCTGCCGCATGGGAGCGATGCTGGGATGCCTGGCGGCACCGGCGGCGGGCGCACAGGCGCTTATTGAGGCCGCGGCGTCTTCCTCGTCCTCGCCGTCGCTGCCGATCCTGTCTTCCGCGACGGTGTCCTGGTCGTCTTCCGTGCGCGCCCCGGGCGACTCGCTGCCGGACTCGCCTGGATTTCTGCAGGCCACGGCGGAAGTGCCGGCGAAGATCCTGGGGAAGATTTACGACGTGAATGGCGGGCTGGTGCCGGGAGCCACGATCACCGTGCAGGACAAGGCGGGCAAGGCGGTGGGAACAGCCACCTCCGACAGCGAAGCGCAGTTTGAGGTGGAGAACCTTCCACCGGGCACCTACACGGTGCTGGTGACGGCAGTGGGGCTGCAGTCGTACCAGTCGCCCGCGGTGACGCTGAAGGCTGGGGAGCGGTACGAGCTGCCGGAAACAGCGCTGCCGATCGCTACGGCCAACCAGACCGTGAATGTGGTGCTGACGCAGGAGATGATCGCCGACCTGGAGCTTTCAGATGAGACCAAGCAGCGGGTGCTGGGGATCTTTCCGAACTTCTACACGAGTTATGAGTGGAACGCGGCGCCGCTGAATGCACGGCAGAAGTTCAAAGTAGCTCTGAAGGCGACGACCGATCCGCTGATCTTTGTGACGACGGGCATCGTGGCGGGCATCGAGCAGGCGCGGGGAACGTATCCGGAGTATGGCGATGGCTTCGAGGGATTCGCCGATCGCTATGGCGCGCAGTATGGGAACGCGGTGATCGGGCGGTTCATCGGGTCGGCCATTCTGCCATCGATCTTCAGGCAGGACCCACGCTACTTCTATATGGGACCGCCTTCCACGACGGCGCAACGGTTCCGGCATGCGATCGCGTTCTCGGTGACGGCGCGCAGCGATAAGGGCCACAACGGGCACCTGATGCCGAACTACTCGCATATCCTCGGCAACTTTATCGCGGGGTACATCTCGCGGACGTATCACTCCGAAAGCAGCAATGGGCTGGGTCTGGCGACGGAGAACGCGCTGATCGGCATCGGTGGAGCGGCGGTGCAGGGGCTTACGCGTGAGTTCCTGTTTGGGCACATCAGCTCGCACACGCCGAAGTATGCGAAGGGCAAGCCGAAGGGTGTCGATCCGCTGGAGGATAAGCCCGAGGCCAAGCCGGCGGGGGCGACCGCTCCGGCTGCGCCTATGCAGGCGAGTCCGGCACCTGCGGCAACTTCACACCCATAGTTCCTGCATCCCCTCAGGACGCCTCTATAGGGGCAATCTCTACCCTCAGCGCATGAGGCGCAGGGCGAATTGCGCTACGCGCTGCTCGGCAGAGGTGGCGGTGATGGTGCCGAAGGCGGCTGCCCCGAAGCTGCCGTTGGGCTGCGCGAAGGCTGGGGTGTTGGTGACATTGAAGAGTTCGGCGCGGAACTCGAGGCGCATGGCTTCGCCGAGGTCGGTGCGTTTGACGAGCGAAAGGTCCCAGTCGCGGAAGGCCGGGCCACGCACGGGGTTGCGGCTGGCGTTGCCGAGCAGGAAGGTGCCAACGGTCGCGAAGGCGGGTGTCTGCAGCTCGGTGGGCAGGGCGGCGCTCGCGGTGATGGTGTTGTTGAACCAATGCGCCGGGGTGCGGAGCTGGCCCGGCAGCGCGGGGTTCTGAAGGTAATTAGGACGCTGGAGAACGAAGCCTGCGAAGGAGTTGTTGTTGGTGGCCTGGGTAACCGCGACAGGCATGCCGGATTGCAGCGTGACGATGGAGTTGACGGCCCAGCCGCCCAGCAGCGTGTTGCCGAGTGCGGAGTTGCCGACGCGATGGTTGTGGCCCGCGGGGAGCTCATACACGCCGGAAGCCGCGACCACGTTGGGCATGTCGCCGGTGGATACGTCGCCCTCGAGGTAGGGCCGGAAGGTGTCTGCGGCGATCAGCGAGCTGGTGTTGGGCGAGGAGAGCACGGTGGAGGAGAAGACGCTGCCGGCGTCGTCAATAAGGCGTGAGTGCGTGTACGCGAAGGTGAACGAGAAGCCTCGGCTGAGGCGCTTTTCGACCTGCGCTTCGATGGCGTTGTAATTGGCCGTGCCGGTGTCGTTGCGGTAGACGGCGACGTTCTGGAAGCGTGGGAAAGGCTTGAGCAGCTGCGCGGCGGCGATGGTGGGCGTGTTGAGCGCGGAGCCAGCGGGAAGCTGGCCGTAGTAGGGGTTGGTGACCTTACCGGTGAGCGAGGTGGCGCTAGGGAGGCCGGCCGCGAGCTGCGCGGCGGTGAGCTGGTTCAGGTTCGCGTCGGGGATGCCGATGTGCACGACGTGCTGGCCGACATAGGCGACCTGAAATGAGAGGCTGTTGGTGAGCGAGCGCTGCACGGCGAGGTTGTACTGCTCGACGTAGCCGGAGCCTTCGTTGCGGTTGGCAGTGTAGACGCTCTGGCCGAGGCCGGCGTTAGCATCGAGCGCGATGGGCTGCACGGTTGGACCGCTCGCAAGCGTGAAGGCGGCATTGAGCGAGTCCTGTGTGGCCTGGCGCACGTTCTGGATGAACGGGAATTGCGGCACGGTGAAGGGCGTGGTGATGCCGGACTGGTCGAAGAAGACCATGCCGAAGCCGGAGCGGATGACGGTCTTGTTATCGAGCGCGTAGGCGAAGCCGACACGCGGGGCGACGTTGCCATAGTGCGTCATGCGGGCAGAGTGTGAGTTGCCGTTGACGCCGACGTAGTCAAGCTGCTGCGTGTTGAGGTTGAAGATGGCGCCCTGGTTGTTCTTCTCGGTGGATGGATTGTTGAGGGTCCAGCGCAGGCCGAGGTTGGCGGTGAGGCGCGGCGTGATGCGCCAGTCATCCTGCACGAAGTACTCCTGCACGTGATCGCGCGGACGCAGCACGGAGGTCTGCAGATCGATGGAGAAGGTGTCGACCTGGCCGAGCAGGAAGCTGGCGAAAGCGTTGCCGCCGGTGGCTGTGGCGGAGGCGGCGGTCTGGGTGTTGGTGCCGGTGGTGGTGAAGGCGAAAGAGCCGGTGGGGTTGGGCGGCGAGATGGCGTTCAGCTGGTACCAGCGGACGTCGGCGCCGAACTTGATGGCGTGCGCGCCGCGAATCCACGACATGGTGTCGACGAACTCGTAGACGCCAGTCTGGTACTGCGAGAAGGTGCTGGCAGAGGAGCCGAGCTGCTGAAGCCCGGTGAAGGTGAAGAGCGGCAGGGCGTTGGAGAAGGCGGCGTTGGTGGGGATACCGGGAATGCCGAGCGCGGCGGAGGCGGTGTTGCCGGCGCTCACGCCATCCTGATAATTCGCCCGGCGCGTGTAGCCCACGCGGGCGTCGTTGGAAAGGTGCGGCGTGAAGGTGTGGTTCTCATTGAAGACAAGCTGCTGGCCGAGCACGTTGGTGTGGCCCTGCACGTTGCCGGTGCCGAGCACAGCCGTCGCTGGGAGCACGCCGGAGCCCTCCGGGAACGGCGTGACGGGCAGCTCGACTTCGTTGTAGTAGGTGTAGCGGAGGAAGGCGTGATCGCGCGAGCCCAGGGCCGTATCGAAGCGCGCGTCGAACTGGTTCTGGTGGTCGGAGTCGTTGGCCGTGCGCGAGTAGTTGTTCGCGGCCGCTGTGCTGGTGGGCAGCGGGATGCGCGCAAGCAGCGTCTGCGCAGCACGATCGAAGGGGATGTTGATG
>CAXSHQ010000002.1:4780-14137 GCA_964236875.1 uncultured Acidobacteriaceae bacterium
ACATCCTCCAGGTACTCGAGAATAGCGGAGCTTTGGCGGATGTAGCGGCCGCCGGTGAAGGTTGTGGTGGCCGGGTTGTAAATAGTGGTGGAACCGAAGTTGCCGGCGCGCTGGGCGATGGTTGGAACCGTAGAGATTCGTGTGGTGCCGATGAGCTGCTTGATGCCCTGGTAGTCGCCGAAGAAGAAGAGGCGGTCTTTGAAGAGGGGGAACCCGATCGTCCCGCCGTAGACGTTGCGACGGTATTCGGGCTTGCGACCGGTTGGGGCGAAGTAGTTGCGGGCGTTCAGGTCTTCGTTGCGGAGGTATTCGAACAGCGAGCCGTGGAGGCGGTTGGTGCCGTAGCGCGTGCTGACATTGACGACGCCGCCATTGAAGCGGCCAAACTCGGCGGAGACGTTGTTGGTCTGCACGGTGAACTCGTCGATGCTGTCGAGGATGGGAAAGAAGGCGACCTGGCCGGGCTCGGGCTGGAGCGCGGAGATGCCGTCGAAGAGGTACTCATTGGTACGCGGGCGGCCGCCGTTGATGCGCGGGAGCAGCGTGCCGGGCGGCAACTCCACACCGGGCGCGAGCTGGGTGAGCTGGATGAAATTGCGCGAGTTCAGCGGGATGGCTTCGATGTGGTTCTGCGGGATGGTGGTCTGTATGTCGGAGGTCTGCGACTGCAGGATGGGCAGATCGCTGTTGACGGTGACCAGCTCGTACGTGCCGCCGATGGGCAGAGGGAGATCGACGGAAACGGTCTGGCCGACGTTGAGCGTAACTCCCACGCGCCGGTAAGGATTGAAGCCGTTGGCGCTCGCTTCGACCTGGTAGCTGCCCGGAGAGAGATTCGTGAAATCGTAGTAGCCGTCGGCGCTGGAGGTGGCGTCGTAGTGGGCGCCACTACGCATCTCGGTGAGGCGCACCTTCGCGGAGGAGACGGCAGCTCCGGAGCGGTCGGTGATGCGCCCTTTGAACTCGCTGGCTACCTGGGCATGGAGCGCGGCGCGAAAGGCAGGGAGGACGAGCAGAAGGATGAACAGGGCGTAACGACGCATGAAGCTCCAGGGTGGGCGCGAGTGAACAGCGCCCCCGGGGTCGAGGAAAGGTTCTAGGAGGCGTGCGGCGGAAATCCGCCTGTAACGAAACTAGACGATTCGAACCGTAGGGTCAACGAATGGGCAAGATCGGGTTTGAAGCGAGCAGGGCCCTAGCTTGCTTTATCAGGTCGTGGCTGCACTTCTGGCTGTCAGTTTGAGTTGCGGCGGGCTGGGGGAGAGCTTTGACGCGATGTACGCCACGGAACGCGATGTGACGCGACGGGGGTTGTGGCCGCTCCAGAAGCTTTGTTGGGAGGTGAAGAGGATGATCTCTCGAATTCTCAGTGGCGAGTTTCGAGTTCTCAGTAAAGCGCAGTGGAAGCAGGAGGCCTGGAGCAGAGCGTGTCGTTGAGTCGAGCGGTGTCTAGCAAGGGACGGCTCTTTAAGTGAGCTATACGCGCTCGATCATGACTTCCGTGGCTTTCACGAGCGCGGCGGCGTGATCACCCTTTTCCAAGTTCATCTCGCGTGCGGCGTCGGAGGTGATGATGGCGGTGATCTGCTGATCGTCGCCAAGCCGGATGACAACCTTGGCGAGCAGGCCGTCGATCTGCACATCCACCACGCGGCCGGCCAGTTGGTTGCGGCCGCTGATCTTGCGATAGCGCTCGCGCCCCTGCTGCGGAGAGCGAGCGTCCTGGCGCTTGAGGAACGGCTTGAGAGCGGAGTGCGCGATGCGGTGATGACCGCCGGGCGTTTGCACTGTGGCGAGCTTGCCGGAAAGGATCCACTGCTTGAGGGTGGCGTAGCTGATGCCCAGCATGGCGGCGGCTTCACGAGGCTTGAGCAACGGCAGCGTGGACATGGGAGCGATTGTAGCGGGTGCGTGGAGAGTGGTGCTTCGTGTGAGGCTGAAGGCCGGCTGCCAAGGTTCGACATAGCGACGCAATACGCTACCGTAGCCAGCAAGGAAGAAGAAGGCGGTGATGAGGAGTTCGTCACCGCCTTCTGTTGTGCGCCTTACTGCAGCACGGGAACCGCTTCGACGAGGGACTCGGCTTCGCGGATGTAGTCCACGATGGCCTCGCTCCAGCCGTCGATGTGCTGCCAGCCGCTGCCGTAGCCAACGCCGTGCTGCGCGCTGGCTACGTTGACCACGTAACCGCGTGTACGCGGTGCGGAAACCTGGTCGCGCGACTGCTCGTCCGTGATGACGATCAGGCGATCGTAGTCACGGTCTCGCGAGGCGTGCACCTTCTCGAGCGCGCGGCCAAGGTATGTGCCGCCGTGCCCCTGGCTTACTTCCATGGCGTCGCGCAAGGCGAAGCCACGGCGCGGCGCAATGGGCACGCACCGGTCAGAGAACGTGTAGACAGCCACACGCTCGGCGATCTCGCGCAGCAGTACCGCGAGACCGTAGGCGGCATCGGTCCGCTGCATCTCCGAACGGCCAGACAGCGGCGCGACCATGGAGCCCGAGACGTCGACCAGCAGCACGGTATGGCCGGGCAACCGCGCGGCATCGCTGACAGCACGGAACATCGCACGCTCGATCGACTCCTCGAGCTGCGGTGCGTACCGCGCGGCCGCGAGGAAGCGGAACGGCAGCACACGACCGGTCTTCATGCGGTCGAGTGCACGCTCCACCTGCCCCTGGTCGACACCCGCGGCCTGCAGGTTGCGCAGGTTGCGGAGCAGCGCCAGGGCGCCGAGCTTGCCCTCAGCGAGCAGACGCTCCCAGACCTCACGCTTGGCCTGCGCTCCGGCCTCCTTTTCCGAAGCGTAGACCTGGCCGTGCTGCGAGAGCGCGACCTCCCAGGTGTCGGGCGTGGCGAGCTCGCCGGCGATGAGACGCTTCCAGAGCTCGGCCTGCGCGGCGTCTACCGGCTTGGCGTGGCAGAGGAAGAGCACGTCACGCAGACGGATGGCGCCGGCACGGTCGTACTTGGCGAGCGCGTACTCGTCGAAGCGCGTGAACGCGGCGGCGAGACCCTTCTTCACCTGACCGGAGAGGGGCTGCTTGCCTTCGCTCCAGTAGATCGCGACGAACTCGGCGAGCTCGTCCGCACGCTGAATGACGCGTGCAAGCGTTTCGGCGACCAGCGCGCGATGCGATGAGTGACGAGCCATCTCACGGACCAGCAGAAGCGGCGCGTGGCGCAGCTTCATGCGGGTGCGGGCTTCGACGGCGAGCGCGGCGACGCGGCTGGCCTCCACCTGCGGGACGAGTGCGCGGATGCGGTCGGCGATCTTTTGCCCGGACTCGTAGACCTCGTCCTCCCACAGGAGGCAGGCGAGCACGGAACGTCGCAGCGCCTGCTCCGGGCTGAGGATGGCCGCGGGTGCGCCTTCGTGGGTGCGCGGGGTGGTGGGGAACAGCCTGGTCCCGAAGTTCAGCTTGAGGATGTTCAGCTTCATGGTGTCTGCCTCCTTTCGGCAGAGGTGCGGTTGGTGGTGCGCTTTGGTTGAAAGGCCGCCGGGGAAAAGTGACGACGGATGTGTTGCGTGTCTGAGCTACGGCACGGGTCCAGTCACCCGGCCGGCAGGGATCGAACCTGCGACGTCCGCTCGAAGCGGCGCTCTACCGATGTATCCGTTGTCGTCGCCACCGGCGACTTACTTGTTAGTCCTCGTCGTCTTCTGTTTCGGAAGGATCGGGACCTACCCGTACCTTCACGGGCGGACCGATGCCGACTTTGAAGCCGACTGGTTTGAGGGGCCCGGGAGTTACCGTGATGGCTAAGTCCTCCATCTGCTTCCAAGTGGGCTTGTTCTTGTCGTGGTATCCCGTGCACTCGTAAATGGGGAACGGGATCACCGGATCGTGATAGACGAACGTGCAGATCGTGATCAACTCGCTTTCGCGATAGCCGCTCATGATGTGCGCGCTGCTGCACGTTTTGCAGAGCGACGCCGAACCTACCGGCGTGCCGCCCTTTACGTATGGCTTGCCCATTGCAAACTACTTTCTAACCCGGGCGAGCCCGGGAAGTAAGTGGGCCGGGGAACAATGCGAGAACAGAATAGGTGCTCTACCACTGAGCTACATGAGCTTGCACTCATGACAGGATTCGAACCTGCGACCGTCCGATTATGAGTCGAAGTAACTGTTCTCTACGCCACCGGTCCAAAGTTGTTTGTGCGCCCTGCCAGGGAATGTTCGTTGCGAGCTCGGAGCCGGTGCCGTGCGGAACCATTTGGTTCGGGACTACGCCCCCGTCCCGCACGATCGTGCTCCGGCAGAGTCCTCCTTGACTCTGCTATTTGTAGGCAGGAAGAAGTAACTCGCTCCTGCGCCACGGGCAGTTAGCACTTACTCAGGCAGACGCAAAGTCGCGGCTGCGCGAGTAAGTTGCGCACTCTGCCAGGGAACAGGTCTTCATGGGTTTATTGAGGATTCGAACCTCACTCCGTTGCCGGAGCCTAACCGAGAAGTAACCATGAAGTACGCCACTGGCAGTGACTTACCTAACCTGAGGGAACGAGCGAAGACAGGAGGTTGATTCGTGTACAGACGAGGAACCTGGCTTCTTCACCACTCAGGCGAAGCAATGCAGATATAGCTGTGGGCTCTTTGCGTAGGAGCGTCTGCTAAGACTGATGGCCAGCGAGATACCAGAAAGCCCGGCGATCACCCAGGAAGCTTTTCGCTTCTGGGGACCTACGCATCGAGTTATGCGTTATGTTTTTCATCGGGCTTTCTCCTACGCAGGTGTAACTGTCGCATGCAGGGGAAACAAATGCAAGCACAAAATGCACATTTGCTGAGGTATTTCTTTTAGCAGCTTCAGATAGTTCTTTTCCTGCAGTTGTAGTTCCGCTTCGAGCGAACTACGGAGATCCTTCGCTGCGCTCAGGATGACGCCTTGGGTAGGAAAGGGTTACACCTGAAAGGGGACGGGTCTAACCTGACTTGCCTGACTGTGCGCGTCGCAAGCCGGAGGAACTCTTTCGACTTCCCGCAGCTACGCTGCCGCCTCAGCGGGTGTGAAACAGTACGGAGGTAGGAGGTGCCCTGGAGGCATGGACGGAGTTCATCCCACACAGTTGTTGATCCTGGGGTTGATCGCGGTGATTGCGATGGTGACGGCCCTCGCGAAACGCCTGCAGACCTCCTACGCCGTGCTGCTGGTGCTGGTGGGGTTGCTAATGTCGCTGGTTCCGCACGTGCCGGACATACCGCTGCCACCGTATGTGGTGTTCTACGTCTTCCTGCCGCCGCTGCTTTTTTCCGCGGCGTGGCAGACATCGTGGCGAGAGTTTCAGGCGAACCTCGTTCCGATCTCGATGCTGGCAGTGGGGCTGGTGTTCTTTACAGCGGCGGGCGTGGCGCTGGCGGCGCACTACTTCCTGCCTGGGTTCGATTGGCGGCTGGGCTTTCTGCTGGGCGCGATCGTTTCACCCACGGACGCGGTGGCGGCGACCTCCATCGCGCGGCGTGTGGGCATGCCGCAGAACATCGTCGATATCCTGGAAGGCGAGAGCCTGTTGAACGATGCGACCGGGCTGCTGGCCCTGCAGTTTGGCGTTCAACTGATCACGAACGGCACCACGCCACACATCGGGGAGTCGCTGCTGAAACTGGTGTGGCTGGTGGCCGGTGGGGCGCTCGCAGGAGCAGCGTGCGGGGTGCTGATGACCTGGCTGGAGCGCTTTGTCGATGACGGCCCGGTGGAGATCATCCTGTCCCTGTTGGCGACGTATGGGAGCTACCTGCTGGGAGAAGAAGTGCATGCTTCCGGTGTGATCAGCACGGTGGTGTGCGGACTGTACCTGAGCCGCAAAAGTGCGAGCTACTTTTCTTCGGGCGTGCGTTTGCAGGCGGTGGCCGTGTGGGAGTCACTGGAGTTTCTGCTGAACGGCCTTGTGTTTATCCTCATCGGTCTGCAGCTGCCGGGGATCCTGGCGGGTATTCGCGGCATGAGCCGTGGACAGCTCGCGATGGACAGCGCTCTTTTCGCTGTCACACTCATCGTGCTTCGCCTAGCGTGGGTGTATCCCGGAGCGCATTTTTCATATGCGATACGGAACCGCCTGTTGAAGCAGAAGCGCGCTCGGCCGGGTGCGCGTGGGGTCTTTGTGGTGGGGTGGACGGGGATGCGTGGTGTGGTGGCGCTTGCGGCCGCGCTGTCCCTGCCGATGGTGTTGGAGAACGGTCAACCCCTGCCGGAGCGCAGCGTCATTATCTTCCTTACATACGTGGTGATCATCGTCACGCTGGTGCTGCAAGGCTTCTCGCTGCCGCTGCTGGTGCGTGTGCTGGGCCTGAAGGCGGACCCGGCAGCACACTGTGAAGAAGATGAGGCCCGGCAGATTCTGCTGCAAGCCGCGCTCGACCACATCGAGGACGAGCGCAGCGCGCATGACGGGGAAGACCCGCACATGTTCGACGATCTCGCACATCTCTTTCGGCACAGGATCGAGGAACTGCAGGCGTCCGGGGATGGCAAGGAGCAGCCGCATGGCGTTTCGACGCAGGAGCTGCGGCTTTCTACCGTAAAGGTGCAGCGCACGCGGCTGCTGGCTCTGCGCGAGGAAGGGCGGATTCGCGACGGAGCCTTCCGGACAATCGAACGGGAGCTGGATTTGGAGACGAGCCGGCTCACGTCTCAGGGGTGAGGCCGACACCCCCTGCTTCGCGCACGAACCCCACGAGGGCTTTCGCGCGTACAGCAAACAAGTCAGGATGTCAGGACTTTGACCAAATCTGAGTTTTGTCCGGACCGAAGGTGATGCGCTTGCTCCCGTTGAGTAAAGGCACCTCGATGTCAAAGCTTCCGCTGGTTCCCTTGGTAGCGGGGGCCAGCTCAACATTCACCTGCATGGCGTCCCCTTCAGCGTGCATGTCGATGTGCTTCACCGAAAGACTGCTATGGAATACCAGTCCGCGAAGCCTCACTGCCACAACTCCGTCAGGGGTCGTGGAGGGGGCCATCTCGAAGAACTTCACGTCTTTTGCTTCGACAATCATGGTTTTCCCGCATCCTAGCATGACCAGCAGGGAGCTGAGCAGCATGCCTGACTTTCTCATCCGCTGCTCCCTCCACCGCCGTTCGAGCAGCCCTGCGTTGCCGAACTCACCGGTTTTGAGGAGCCATTGGGACGCTTCGGGTTCGCTGGCGTTTGAGCTGGTTGTGCATTCGCTTTCTGGATCGATTCCTTCAACTTCGAAGGATTACTTACAACTCCATATGACTTGCTGTCCAATGTTTCGCCGGTGGCGTTCTTCCAAGCATCCTGCGCAAAGCCTGAGCAGGGATTCAGGTACTCCCACCCGTCCGCACCCTTGGCTTTGTACTGGTTGATCGTGTCGTACAGCCGGGCCTCCTGAGCATCGTCCAGGTGAACCGTACGGGTTACGTCACCCACCCGGCCTGCCTCCAGATTCTCGTGGAGTCCATTGCCGAGCCCCATGGGATCGTTGCCCCAGGTCCCGTAGGTTGTCGGCTGGCCGCCGTCAGGGGTGTACTCGAGCCAGCTGTGTCCCGACAGAAGGCTGCCATCGCCACTGCTGTTGATTGTGAGAGTGCCGGCCAAACGGTTTGCTCCCTAAGGTCTAACGAAAGATAAAGTCCCGGTACTCCGCAGGGACGAATCCGTAGATGGCATCCATC
Organism: uncultured Acidobacteriaceae bacterium; assembly: GCA_964236875.1. Taxonomy (GTDB): domain Bacteria; phylum Acidobacteriota; class Terriglobia; order Terriglobales; family Acidobacteriaceae; genus Granulicella. Next base: position 12,420 of record CAXSHQ010000002.1, read on the forward strand.
CGGGAAGACGCAGGATGCTGAGTAACCGCGAGACACGCCTTCAGCCACGCGGAACTTCCGTCGTCGAAGTGGCCGCTGCGCATCATCAGATCCAGAAGCACGAAGGCGTTGAGCTCTGCTTCCAAGTGGAATCCAAGCCGTCCTCCGCGGCAAACCGTTTCCTCCGCGAAGCCGAGCGCCTGCTCCTTCTGCAGTCCGCCGGGAAATACGATCTCCACACAGGGACGGCAATCCTCTTCAAGAAGCGTTTGTGCGACGCCTTCTATGTAGGCTCGGCGCATCCCTTCGCCAAGGGACTCTACCTGTGTGGCGGAGATGGTAAGCATAGGAAGACGTGCGAACGGCTGGTCGAGTCGCGCGGAGCTGATCTGCCCCACGGATAGCAGGATCATAACATTGCGGAACGACGGGTGTTCGCTTTCACATGCCCCGTCGGAGAGCACGGGAGAGTAACGCGGAACGGCGCCGCATATGCGGCGCCGTTCGATTGGGTGGGATGTTGCGGGTTACTCGTCTTCGTCGTAGATCGCGGCTCCGCCGAATTCGCTCTTCTCTTCGACGGCGATGGGACCTTCGGTGCGGACAGGCGCGTCGCTCTTGATGGTGACCTGCACGTGTGCGGTGACTTCGCGGTGGATTTTGACCGGCACGTGGAACTCGCCGACGGTCTTGAGCGGCTCGTCGAGAGAGATCTTGCGGCGATCGACTGTGTAGCCCTGCTCTTCAAGAGCCTTGGCGATGTCCTGGGTGGTGACCGAGCCGAAGAGATGATCGTTCTCGCCGGCCTTGCGCTCGAACGTGAGCACCACTTCGTTCAGCTTCTGCCCAAGCTCTTCCGCGCCGGACTTTTCGCTGGCGGACTTGCGGATGGCGGCGGTTTTCATCTGCTCGATCACAGCCTTGTTGGCCACGGTCGCTTCCATCGCCAGCTTGCCGGGCAGCAGGTAGTTGCGCCCGTAGCCGTCGGCGACTCGCACCACGTCACCGCGGTGGCCGAGCTTGTTGACGTCTTCCTTCAGAATGACTTCCATAACACTTCTCCGAACTTCTGGCCGTCCATGCGGCCCGCTGTTAGAACTTGGCCGCGTAGGGCAGCAGAGCGATAGAACGAGCCTGCTTGATCGCCCTGGTCAGCTTGCGCTGGAAGGGAGCGGACGTGCCGGTAAGGCGGCGCGGAATGATCTTGCCGCGGTCGGACACGAACTGCTGGAGAAGGCGCACGTCGCGATAGCTGATCGTGTCAATCTTTTCTACCGTGAACTTGCAAACCTTCTTGCGGCGGAAGAACTTGCGATTGCCGCCGGGGCCGCCAGGACCGCCAGGACGGGGGGGACGGGCGCCTGCGGGGCGCGGGCCACGATCGCCGCCGCCCTGGGGACGGTCGCTACCGCCTTGGGGACGGTCGCCCTGAGGACGGTCCTGCGACGGGGCGGGAGCAGAGCTCGCCGGTGCTGCTTGTGCTTGAATCTCGTCAGCCATGATGTTTTCCTTTGCTTCTGTGTCTCGTGAGTCGAAGTGGGACGTTGTACGTTCTACGTTGCACGTAGAGGTACGCGGTTGCCTTGCGCTTAGGCCTGGGCCGCGACGGGCTCGGCTTCCTGCGTGGCGGCCGGTGCGTCGGGCGTGGGAGTGGCAGCAGGCTGCTCGGCAGGGGCAGCCGGCGCGGCCGGCGCTTCGGGAGCCGCGGAGGCATCGATGGACGGCTGCGCGCTGCGCTT
>CAXSHQ010000002.1:14147-21495 GCA_964236875.1 uncultured Acidobacteriaceae bacterium
GCCGGTGAAATCGAACTTCTCGGTTTCCAGCAGCTTCTTGATCTTGGCGACGCGCTTGTCTTCCTCGTCCATGCGCACGGTGATGAACTTGATCACCTGCTCGTTGACGCGGAGGCGGCGCTCGACTTCCGAGATGAGCGAGGCGGGAGCATCGACGATGAGCAGGATGTAGATGCCATCGTTGAAGCGGTTCACGGTGTAGGCGAGACGGCGGCGGCCCATCTTCTCAGTGGTCTTCACGGTGCCGCCACCGCCGGTGACATAGCCGCTGAAGGTCTCGACCAACTTGTCGAGCTCGGCTTCCTCGACATCGGGACGCACGATGAACATGATTTCGTAGCTGCGATTCATTCTTGTTACTTCTTTCTGCGGGTTCTGCCCGCACCGTTGGAGCTTGATAGGGCGCCAATCGGTTTGGCTGTTTTGTTTTACGTTGTACGTTCTAAGTGAAAAGCAACGGCGTTGGCTAACGTAGAACTTGGAACGTACAACTTGCTCACTTCCGGTTGAACTCATTCATCGCGGCAGCCGGCCCTTCGGTCAGCCACCGTTCTACCGCGCGGACGGCCTTGTCCAGCGCTTCGTCGAGCTCAGCGAGCTCGGCTTTGCGCATGGGGGCGAGCAGATAGCTCGTTCCCCCGGCCTTGATCTCACGGCCGTCAGAGAGGGCAGGCTTGCCGATCCCCAGGCGGACACGCATCCAGTCTTCCGTACCGAGCACGCCGGAGATGGACTTCACCCCGTTGTGCCCGTTGGCCGAACCGCGCTCAGCAAGCCGAAGCGTGCCGAGCGGGAAAGCCAGCTCGTCGTACAGGACCAACAGGTCCTGGACTTCGAGGTTCAGCTCCTTCAGGAGAGCGGCTACGGAAAGCCCGCTCAGGTTCATGAAGGTTTCGGGCTTGGCCAGCAGGACATCGTGTCCCATCAGCTTTGCCCGTGCCGTGAGAGCGCGCCCACGGCGGTTGCTTATCTGCACATCGCAAACTTCGGCGATGCGATCCACGGCCAGGAAGCCGGCGTTGTGCGGCGTCCAGACGTACTCCATGCCGGGATTGCCGAGGCCAACGATGAGCTTCATGGCTAGGGATCAGGGAACAGGGATCAGGAACTCTGTTCCCTACTCCCTGTTCCCTCGCCTTTCTACTTCTTCGCCGGAGCCGCATCCGCAGCGGCATCCTGCTTGCCCTTCTTGGCGACTTCGGGCTCGGCCGGTCCGGCGACGGGCTCGGCCGCTGCTTCTTCACGCGGCGCCGAGACATGCGCGACGACCGCGTCCTCTTCGCCCAGGAACTTGATGTCGTCCGAGTGCGGGAGGTCGGAGATGTGGATGTAGCCGTTCATCGTGAGGCTGGTGATGTCCACATCGATGTGGCCGGGGATGTTGCCCGGCAGGCACTCGATCTCGACTTCATGCAGCACCTGGCTGAGCACGCCGCCCTGCGTCTTGACGCCCTCGGCGGTGCCGGTGAGTTGAACGGGCACGCTGACGCGCATCTTCTTGTCCATGGCGATGCGCTTGAGGTCGATGTGGAGGAGCTGGCCCTTGATGGGCTCGTTCTGCCAGTCAACGATCATCGCCTTGCCGCTCTCGCCGCCTTCGATGTTCAGGTCGAAGATGGTGTTGTGGCCGGCATCGGAGTGCAGGATGCGGGTGATGAGCTTGGGGTCGACGGTGACGGCGACGGAGGGCTGGCCCGCGCCGTAAACAACGGCAGGGATCAACCCGGAGACGCGCACGCGGCGCGCATGGTTCTTGTTGAAGGTGCCGGTGCGCGGAGTGGCGACGACGGCTTCGATATTCTTGCTGGCCATGATTGTTTGTCCTTTCGGGCGCGAAAGCGAGTGGTAAGTGAGGAGTGGTAAGTGATAAGTGTCCTTATCGCCTAGCCGCTCTTCCTTGGCCCCTCTCGTTCACTCCCTTCGCGGCTTAACCGCTGGTTGATGACTTCCGTTCGGATCTGGCAGTGAGTACGAGGCGGCTTACCACTTGCCACCTGGCACTAACCACTTGCGGTTAGTTGAAGAGCGTCGAAACCGACGTCTCCATGTGAATGCTTTCGATTGCGCGGCCCAACAGGCCTGCGATAGAGAGCACTTTGATCTTGCTGACTTCCTGCGCGGCGGGGGTCAGGGGAATGGTGTTGGTGACCACCAACTGCTCCAGGCGCGAGTTCCGGATGCGCTCGACCGCGGGGCCGCTCAGCACGGCGTGCGAAGCGCAGGCGTAGACTTTTTCGGCGCCCACATCCAGTAGTGCATCGGCGGTTTTTACGAGCGTGCCGGCGGTATCGACGATGTCGTCGAGGATGAGGCAGGTACGGCCGCGCACGTCGCCGATGACGTTCATCACTTCGGTGACGTTGATGTCGGTGCGGCGCTTGTCGACGATGGCGAGCGGCACTTCGAGCTTTTTGGCAAAGAAGCGGGCTCGCTCCACGCCGCCGGCATCAGGTGAGATGACGGTGAGGTTCGGAAGCTTGAGGTCGCGGAAGTAGCCGACGAGAACGGGGCTGGCGAACAGGTGATCGACCGGGATGTTGAAGAAGCCCTGGATCTGGGCCGCGTGGAGGTCGACGAACAGGGCGCGATGGGCGCCGGCGGTCACCAGCAGGTCCGCGACGAGCTTGGACGTGATGGCAACGCGAGGGCGATCCTTGCGGTCCTGGCGGGCGTAGCCGTAGTACGGGACCACGACGGTGATGCGGCCGGCCGAGGCGCGCCGGAGCGCGTCCATCATGATCAGCAGCTCCATCAGGTTCTGGTCGACGGGGAAGCAGGTGGGCTGGACGAGAAAGACGTCCATGCCGCGCACGTTTTCAAGGAGCTGAAAGGTGATCTCTCCGTCGGAGAAGCGCTGCAAGCGCGTTTCGCCGACGGGGACACCCAGAAATCTGCCGATCTCCTCGGTGAGCGGCCGGTTCGCCGAACCTGAGAAGATCTTGAAGCGCTTGTCTTCGCTGAGGCGGGAAACGCGCTTGCGCTCCACCGGCTTGTTCTGCGAAGGGCCGCCCGGGGTGAGCGCAAACTCAGCGGGGGCGGCTTTGGTTGTTGCATCCGAGGAACCCGCTTCGGCCTGGGCCGTGGGGGCGGGGTCTTCGCTGGTGTTGCCTGAATCTGGTACCGAAAGACTTGGGACAGGAACCGTCCGCAGTGCTTTGTCACTCATACTTCAACGTCTCCTTCGGTTGGTTGACCTGTGGGAAGGCGATGGTTCTGGTTTCTCTACTGCCGTGGTCACGCGGGGTTTGGCCTGTTTCTGCCTTGTGCCCGGCGCGGCTTACTGCTGCACCTGCGGGTGGTTCCTTGCATGGGCCGGAGCGTTCTGTTGCGCTGCCCCGGTGTTCTGCAAACTTCTCTTGTGCTTTAACTCTCCCCCGCGCATCGGTGTGTGCACCGAGTTACATGGGCGGGCCTTGCATCTCACATCGTCTTCGCAGAACTCGTTTCGCCCTGCGGAGGCCAATCGTAAAGCTCCCAAACTGCTATTTTGCGGGCTTCGCGGAGGAGGCCTGCGCCTCGTGCGAGCGACTTTGGTTGGGCGACCAGGATTCGAACCTGGACTGAGTGCGTCAAAGGCACTTGACCTACCGTTAGTCGATCGCCCAGTCCTGGCCCGGTGCACGTTCTCATCCGGGCGAAGCTCTCTGCGAACAATCCTACGCAAACCTGCTTGCGTTCAGCTATTTTCAAGAAAATAGCTGGGTCCAGTACTCCGAGCGTGGAAGGGTCTCCGTGAGGAGGGCTTCCGTGCCGTTGCGCTGGACACGCTGCTGAGCCGCCTGTGCGTCTTCAAGGCTGGAGTACAGCCCGAACAACGCCGAACCCGAACCGGAGAGGGCCGCATACAGCGCACTACGCTGTGCGATCCCCGGCACGCCGGGATCTACACCCATCAAATCACGCTTGGTTGAACGCAAGGAGGGATGCTGCGTGAAAGCGACTTCCTCGAAGTCGTTTTCGATCCCGGTGCGGACAAGCGCGAGAAGAGGGTTCTCGGCGAGATCACCAGTCCTGCTGGTGATACCGGAGTCCGGCTCCTGATCTCCCGTCTGGTATTCCTTGGGGATGCCGCTCACCGTATAGATGGCAGCCAGGGCACGGCTCAACTCCTCCAGCTTATCCACAACCGGCGCGGAAGTCAACGAGGCTTCGTTTTCGGCGGCCATCATGCGGGCGTCGAGCTCGCGGAAGGCAGCTCCGGTGCTGACGCCGACGCCGGGAACGGCAACGACGCAGTGCGTGGCAGGGAAGTCGGGCAGGGGAATGACCTGCTCGCCGTGGCCGAGGCCCAGAACGGCGCCGCCGAGCAGGAAGAGCGGGACGTCGGAGCCGACCTCGGCGGCTAGCTGCAGCCGGGCGGGGCCGGGGAGAGCCTGGCCGAGCTCCCGCTCCAGGCCGAGCAGTGCGGCGACGGCGTTCGCCGAGCCCGCGCCGAGCCCGCCCTGTACGGGGAGGCGCTTGTCGATGTCGATGTGGACTTCGGCATGTACCCCCAGACGCTGAAGCGCGCCGGCGGCCATCCTGTAGGCCGTGTTGCGCGCGGCGTCGCCGGTTTCTGTGCGGGGGACGCCAGGGTGATTGGCACTCAATGTAATCTTGGTGGCGGACGCGGGTCGAGCCTCCACGGTCACCCAGTCATGCAGGGCGAGCATCTGGTAGAGCGTGGTGAGGCCATGAAAGCCATCCGCGCGGGCCGGGCCGACCCGCAGGCCGAGATTGATTTTGCAAAAGGAGCGGACGCGGGTAGGCATGAGAGCAGCTCAGTCGTATACCGGCTTAGGACATTGGATGGAGATGGACACCGGGCACATCAAAGTCTTTCACGTTGTCGGTCACGAGGGTCAGATCGTACTCGAGAGCCGTTGCGGCGACTATCATGTCCGCCAACGAGAACGTGCGGCCCAGACGCGCGTGTTGGTGCTTCAGTGTCCCCGCGCGCCGCGCAATACTAGCGGTCAGCGTATAGAGTTCGATATCCGAAAGAAAGGCCTCGGTTCGTTCTTCCTCGCCCGATCGCATCCCGGCATAAACCTCGGCAACATTGATGGTGGTTGTTGCGAGTCGATGCCTGCTTCTTACAAGGTCAGCCAGGAAAGCACGGCGCGTACGGCGCGGATGCAAAGCATCGATCAGCACCGTTGTATCCAACAGCAGGATCATGCGGCAGACGTCTCAGGCTCATCGACAGGAATCCGGCGATCACCTTCTCGACGCAACGAGCGGACCCACTCCGCAGTTCCCACAGCAGCGATGTCAGGGTGGTCCTCATCCTTCCAGGCAGGCTCGTCCCCTTCCAGAAAGCGGAGTAAGCGGCGACGGCGCAGCTCCGCTTCCAATGTTTCCAGCAGGAACGCAGCGCGGCCATCCGCACCCACTTCCTGATCGATCTCGCTCAGGAGTTCCTCAGGAATATCGATTTTTGCGGAAGCGGCAGGCATGTTTTCCCTGCACCATTCTGGCACGAAAGGCAATCTGCTGCGCTCTAGTCCGCCACTACCAGCTCGCCGGGCAGGATCGACCGCGTGCGGGGCAGCGCGCCAGCTACGGACGCCATACCCGCAAACCCGAGCACGAGAGCGTAAACAGCCAGTTTGAGCGCGTCCGTAATATGCGTGCGGGGCAGCGTCTTCCAGAGAATGAGCAGCACGGTCTGTGCGATGGTGACGGACCAGACCGTGCCGTAGAAGTACCGGCGCTCCGTGCCTTCTCCCGCAGTGGATGGGCGTACGCGGGGCAGAAGGCCGGCGAGGCCGAGCATGGCAACCACCCCCAGCACGGGCAGGTACAGGCGCGAGTAGATGGGCTGCATGACCCAGCGGCCCGTCACCACGGCAACAGCGAGGCCGATGAGGTTCATGAGTGCGTAGTTGATCGCGGCGTTCCAGCCGAAGGTGTAACAGATGCGGCGGTAGAGCGGGTTGGGGCGGTCCTCGGTGAAGCGGAGGATGTAGGGCGCGGGCTCGGCGCCGGGAAGCTTGCCGCGCAGAGCGGCTATACCGGTGCCGATGAGGACGCAGGTGAGCCAGAGCAGGTTCCAGCGGTTAGCGCGGCCGGCGAAGAGGTCGAAGGTGAGCGGGCCGGGTGCGAGGAAGAAGACAAATATCCAGATGGGCCAGTGCAGCACGCGGTAAAGCGCGGTGTTGCGCGTGCGCATCTTGCGGGCGGTAGCGTATTCGATACGGGGAGGCATGCTAAGCGTGCGCCCCGGCCCATGCGGTCTGCCTCAGGCACCTTCTCTTCGAGACTGCGGTGGGGGAGACGGCGGAAATGGCAACTCCTCCCGCGCGCTATTGCGCTTCCGGGATTGTACGTTCGGGCGGCGATCTGGAAGAGCTAGTCCCAATCGCCGCCTATGGCGAAGCTGATCCGGAACATCACGATGTGCTGGATGGTGTTGTCCAGCTGCATGTAGTCCCGCGCTTCGAAGGCCAGTGACTGGCCGTCGCCCAGGTGGTGGTCCCAACCGATGCCGTAGTCGAACCGGTTGGAGTTGCCGACGATCTTGGTATACCCGACCAGGCCCAGCGGCTGACCGTGAAGCCGCTTGATCGTGTGAGTGAGCGGCGCTATGAAGTCCTCGCTGACATAAAAGTGCGCCGGGCCGCTGAGCGGACCCATGACGCCCAGCTCCGTTACGACGCTGGGGATGATGGTGAAGCCGCCCCCGCACATGCCCACGCCACCATTGGCGGTGGTTCCCGGCTTCCCAAGCCCTCCGCCGCAGGAAACGTTCAAGCGGAGGAGGTGCTCGTAGGCGCCATCGGGTGTGTGTGCGGGCTTGCGGCCGGGTCCCAGGGAGACAGGCTGCTGGTGCGCGGAGGGAGCCTGGGGCAGGGACGAACTGCTTTCCTGCGGCACCTGAGCGTGCGGCGCCATGGACGCGGTGAAGAAGACAAGCAAAGCAAGAAAGCGCGACGACTGGAGCAAGAGACACCTCACGACTACGAGCGCTAGTCTCGTGTGTCGTGAGGCGCCTGGGTGACGCGCTTGTGACACTCCGTGGAGTGTGTGGTGACGTGGCTCCTCTCCGCGTGTGACCGCAACGATGAAGCTTCAGCAGCGCGGTTGCCGGTCGCTCACGAGGTCGAGAGCGTGCCGGCGGTCTTCTTGCTTCCCGCGTGCTGCAGCAGAATGCACGCGAGGACCACGTAGATCACGCCAGACGCGCTGATGGCCGCGCTGAAGCCGATGCGTGCAGAGGCGGCAGCGATCACCAGGGGTGCGGTCCCGCCACCCAGCCAGCCGAGGGAGTTCATCACGCCGGTGGAGATGCCCCGCAGGCGTATGGGCACGGTGTCATAGAGGCTGGCCCAGATGTTGGAGTCATAGATTCCCTTGCCGAAGCCGA
>CAXSHQ010000002.1:21505-21725 GCA_964236875.1 uncultured Acidobacteriaceae bacterium
AGAAGCACGGCCACCACGGAGCCGGTTCTGCCGGCCAGGAAAATGAACGGAGCTCCCAGCAGCAGTCCTGCACCCTGTACAAGCTGTCGCCCCGTCGGCCTGCTCTTGGCAAGCCGGTCTGCCAGAAAGCCACCCAGGATGACACCACCCACGGACGCCATCTGCAGATAGAACGTTCCATTGAAGCCTGCCTGCGTAAGGCTCATGTGGAACTTCCTCA
>CAXSHQ010000002.1:21735-22273 GCA_964236875.1 uncultured Acidobacteriaceae bacterium
AAGAAATGTAGGCAGCCAGGTGAGGAAGACGACGGCCACAAAGTTCGCGCCGATAAAGACACAGATCAGCTTCAAGGTGGTGGGTCTGCGGAGGACACTGACAGCGTCGTCGAGGGGATGGGTAGGCTGAAGCGACTGCGGATCGTCTCCGCTGAGCTGCTCCGGTTCCCGTAACAGCACAGCAAGAAGGAGGGCCAGCACGACTCCACCCGCGCCAAGCAGAACGAAGCTGGCACGCCAGCCGTATCGATCGGCGATCAGCGCCGAAAGCGCGCCACCCGCAATGGTGCCCACATAGACGCTGGACTGGTGCACGGCCATCGCGCGCGACCGCGTGGAGGCTCCGTGGTAGGCGCCGATCAGGGACATCGCCGCTGGATAGTACATGGCCTCACTAAGACTTCCCAGGGTGCGGAGGAACACGAGAGACCCGTAGCCATGCGCGAGCGCCGTCGCCGCTGTGGCGACGGACCAGAATGCAAGCGCGCCCAGAACCATTCGCTTCGCAGACACCCGGTCAGCTAGCCAACCGGCAACC
>CAXSHQ010000002.1:22283-42534 GCA_964236875.1 uncultured Acidobacteriaceae bacterium
ACCGGACCGAAGAGCGCATACGTCCACATGAAGCAAGAGGCCACAATCCCAAGTTGGAAGTCGGACAGCGCGAACTGTGCCTTCAGCAGCGTGAAGACAGAAAAGATCGCCTGCCGGTCCGCGTAGTTGAAGAAGCAAACGAACCACAACATGGCGACCGTGGACCAGGCAGCGGCTGAGTTTCTGTTGCGCATGAAAGACCGGTCTTCCTTACCGTGTATCCCCGTGTCTGCCCGAGGAACTCTGTCGGCGTACTTACTTTATGATGAACACTCAAAGAAGCGGCAATGGAGTCACATTTGAGGAACTTATGGGCAGCTGTCGTTACTCCGAGGACGCATGAAGATCGTGTTGACCAAGTCGCCCTTCATCGCCTGCTGCGACAACTTCTGGACAGAGGCATCGGGGGATTCGCACTCAATGGAGCGACAGGAGAGTTCTGCAGGTCTACGGCGGTCGACGTCGAAGCCATTCTTGAGGTTGCGGCCGACGCCATCGGAGAGGCGGGAGTGTTCGTTACGGGGATCGGCAGCGGCGACGAGCGCTCGACAGTTCAGCTTGGCCAGCTCGCGCAAAAAGCAGGGGCAGAAGCTGTCCTGCTGCCTATGCCCTACTTTTTCCCGTACTCTCAGCCAGACCTGACAGCCACCTGCGAAGCGGTCGCGGCCGCGCTCGACGTTCCTGTGTTGCTCTACAACCTGCCTCAGTTCAGCACCGGGCTGCAGCCGGAGACGACTCTGGATCTCATCCGCCGCTGCCCCACCATCGTCGGCATCAAGGATTCGAGTGGCTCTCTCGATATCCTGCGACTGCTGGCGGAGACGGATGTCCCCGCTCGGAAGATCGTCGGTAATGACACAGTGATCAGAGCTGCCCTCCTTGAAGGGGTATGCGATGGCGCAATCTCCGGCGTCGCGTGTGTTCTTCCCGAACTACTTGCTCGCATCTTCGAGGTCTCGGCAGCGACGTCCAGCCCTTCAGAAGAGTTCGATCGCCTGTGCGCGACGCTCGATCTGTTTATCGCGCAGCTGGATCGGCTTCCCACGCCCTGGGGATTGAAGGTGCTGGCTGAAGTGCGTGGGTTTGGGCCTCCCAACTTTCCGCTGACGCTCGCCGGCTCGCGCCAGGAAGAAGTCTCCGCACTGCGGAATTGGTTTGAGAACCACCAGACCGAACTGCTGGTCAGGTAGTAGACGCCGATTCGTCTGCGCGTTATCGCGGGTGTGCGCTTCACTCGCAGGTGCGAAGAGTGCATGGTCTCTATCGCGCCAGGAGAACATCAGGCCAGCTTGAGCTCTCGCAAGGTAGCTCCTACGGCGCTGAGGTTTTCAGGGCGCATGGCTGCGTGGCTTGTGGAGATGACGATGCCGCTGCTTCCCGCGCGAAACGCAGCCTGAACGGCTTCGCGGACACTTGCCGGCGTGCTGTTCTTCAGTTGAACGTCAATGCCGAGGCCGACACAGATGCGCGTCCGGGAGCCGGCAACGTCCTCTACCGCGCGCTTTGTTTCCCCATACACGTAATCGCTCGAGAACCGCTCAAACGGACCGCGTGGAGTTCCATTGATCGGCTGGTCCGCCAGTTGCGACCGATACTCGGGCTCAGGCCTGCCGATGATCTCGGCATACGACTTCTCCTTCAGGCCCATGACGCTGTATTCGATGTCGAGCATCTGCTGCCTGCTGAGATCGCCGAAGACATTCTGGGTGAGGCTGTCGACGAAGGACGTCATGCGCTCGCCGGCGGGGTTGTCATAGAGCGCAGGCTTCAGGAAGTCGGCGAACTCCGTGAAGGACTGGTAATCCTGCTCGGCGCGGTAGATCGGGTTGAAGGAGATGTTCTGCCAGATGTGGTAGCCGATCTCGATGCCGGGCTTGATGGACTTGGCGCGGGTGGAGAACTCCCGCTGCATCTCCCGCATGCTGTCGGACCAGAAGGTCTGCCAGATCAGCAGCTCGGGATGGCGCAGAAGGATGCGCCAGAACTCAACGTAGTAGCCGTCACGGGGGCGCTTGCCGGCGCGTCCGTCGCGGATGTACGGCTCGAGTGCGAGGAAGCCCTGCTTGACGCGCGCGAAGTCGATGCCCTGCCTGGCGGCCTTGGCAGCGCAGTACTCGCAGAAGCAGGAGGTGTGGCCGGGGTCGCTCTTGGCGCCGTGATGCCAGGCGCCGAGCGCGTTGCTTAGCGGGCCCTGACGCTCGGTTCCACGCTGCAGGCCGTCTACATCGTAGGAACGGATGAAGTCCTCAACCTGTCCAGCGATGAGATTGCGGAAGTATGGGTTGTTGAGGCACGGACCGCCGGGATGGCCTTTGGTGCGGCGGCCATAGAGGTCGACCTCGTATAGATCCTCCATGCCCTTGATATCGGGCCGTGGGCGATTGTCCTCCTCCATCCAGGGGATGATGCGGATGCCGCGCTTCCTGGTTTCGGTGGTGATCTTCCCCATGGCATCGGGCAGGCTGAAGTCACCCGGCCCTAGGGGCTGTGGTTGCATCCCGATGTTGCGGTAGTGCTGCGGGTGCGCGGTGGCGAAATTGCCGAGTGGGTTCCTTGCCTTGTCGAGGCCAACCCAGGAGGCTTCAAACGGATTGCCGTGCAGCATGAGCGTGTTCACGCCGGCGCGGGTCTGCACGTCATCGAGAAAGCGTGCGATGCCGTACTCGAGCACATAGCTCACCTCGGCCTGGAAGCCGATCATCGGCTTCTTCACCGTGCTCTGAGATTGGCCGGCAGTGGACTGCGCGCTCACCGCATCGAATGCGAGGCCTGTCTGGAGCGCGGTGGCGGCGAGCGAGGCGGATTTGACGAAGCTCCTGCGGGAGATGGAGTCCTCAGGGAGCGGTGCTGTGTTGGTTGACGCCTCACGTTCAGACACTGAGGTCTCCTTTCTGCCCGCCATTGCGATCTTCACGCAAGCGCTGCCGCGCGGCTACTTGTCGTCGGGAGTGGGCTTTGGATCGGGAGAGAACGGCTTTGCGAGATCCGGAGTAGAAAGCACCTCACCCGGCTTGGGATTGATGGCCTTGGCGACCTCGACGCCGAACACGTAGCTCTGTCCGAACATGTTGCTGGTGAAGAACAACATCGACTTGTCAGGCGAGAAGCGGACGTTGGGCTCCAGGCGGTAGTCGTGATGCGCCATGTTTACCAGGTGCTCGGACTGGAACATGCCTGGCTTCACATAATCCGCTGAATCGATGCCGTCTTCATCGCGGCGCATGGACGGATGGAAGAGCTCGATCCAGGTGCCGTCATGCGAGTGCGCGACCTGGCCGGAGTCGCCGCCGTCGCCGGCGAAGAGGTCGAGGTCCTGCGTCAGGTTGAAGTGGATGGACCAGTCATTGCGGCCCATGTGGTACGCCACGCGCCGGCGGGTCTGCAGGTTATAGCCCGAGAGCCAGAAGTCTTCGCCCTTGGGTGTCTGCCAGTCGTACCAGATGGTCTGGCCGTCAAGCCCCCAGAACTCGTGGCCGGCGATCTCCATAAGCATGGTGCGCTTGTGCATCAACTGATTCTGTGTGCCGTCCGTGCGGATCGTCCAGAGGCGTTCCACCTTGTGCCACGGGCCTTCATGGCAGTACATCAGCAGCGTTGGGTCGATGGGAGAGAAGAGAAAGTGGCCGAGCCAGTCGGTCGAGTGAAGCAGCGGGATCACCTTTCCGGATTTCAGGTCGATGGTGAAGAGGATCACCGGAATGTGCGCAGCCAGGCGGCGCTCCATCATCTGCGACTTGTCCGCGGCCTGCACGAGACGCTGCTCCACCACGCGTCCGCTGGCGTCGGTGGTAGCTTTGGCGCCCTGCGGCCGCGGATCGCGCGCGGCGGCTTCTTCGCTCTCATTCATGCTGCCGGCGCCCAGCGTCTCGTCAGCGTTGATGGTCGCCACACTCACCCGCGGCGGCAGCGTGCTCAACCGGGTGATGGCTCCTGTGTCCAGGTCTGCCTTGTAGAGGACGGAAGCCTTTTCGGCTGCGTCGAAGTTCGTGTAGAACACGCTGTTTGTTTTGTGGCCGACGACGATCGTGCGCACACCTCCGCGGAAACCCTGGCGAGCTTCGGCGGATACGGGTGGATTGGGCACCAGCAGGCGGGTCTTCCTGGTCGCGAGCTCCAGGGTGTGAATGCCGTCAGGCGCGGTGTAGACCATCCAGCGGCCGTCCCGCGAATAAGCGTTGACGTTGAAGTAGAAACCGGACGAGCCCGGCTCGTCGGTCACTCGAAAGATGCGGTGGCCCGTGTCCTTATCCACCCACGTGCGCGGCGGCGTTTGCGGCTGTTGTGCATGGAGCGAGAGGGCGCAGAGCGAGAGACCGGCAAGGGCGGCGAACATGCGAGGAAGCGACATTTTGAACTCCATGTGACGGTGATAATGAGTGTTACTAGCGGATGTGTTGCGTGCAAGGAGCGAGTCACGGCTGCTTACATAAAGAGTTACGTGCGTTGCTCGGCCTTGGCATTCTCATCCAGTTCCAGGCGCAGATAGTCCCACACCACGCCAGACTGCAAATCCCCTTCCGGTACCGTGAAGGTCATCTCGTTCTCCCCGGCCTTCAGCTGCGAGGCGTCGAAGTGCAGCGATCTTTCCTGCCATAGACCCTTGTCCGTGTTGTAGCGGACCGCGTTTGTCTGCATCATGCGCGCGTTGTCAGGGGTGGAGGCATCGCCGATCGCACCGAGGCTTTGTCCGTTCAAACCCACGGCAAGCCCGTTGCGCAGCCCATCCACGCCGGCCAGCGCCACCCGCAGAGCGGCCCCGCCGTGCACGGCTGAAGGCATGGTGAACCGTACCTTCCACACCGTTTGCCTGCCCCGCCCGTACACCGCCCATGGCCCCGTCTGGTCGGTCTGTGGATACTGTTCGAGCGATTCGGCCTTCACCCATCCAAACCGCTGATTGGCAGGGTCCTTTGCCTCTGGGTTCACAAACGCCAGGTTCGTCGCATGCGGTACTTCCTCGAAGAACCAGTCCTTCGCCGGGGTGCTCTTGCCGATCGTGTACGTCAGGTCGTTGGGGAACAGCAGTGCGTAGCGCAGGTTCCATCCCCAGAGCCAGTAGTTCTGGCCATCGCCCTTCAGGAACTCGTCTGCCGCTCGGTCCGGGTACCCGATCTCCCAGACCTGCCGCCCGTAGCGCACCGGCTTCCAGTCGAGCTTGCCCAGGTCGAGCGTCTTCCCCGCCTCTACCGTGATGTCGGCCCGCTCGTAGTCTCCCAGCACGCCATCCGCGGTCGCGTGCAGCGTGTAATGCCCGGCCGGGACCTTCGTGATGGTGAACTTGCCGTCTTCGCCGCCGTCGTTGAAAAACTGATAGAACCTTGCATCGTGCATCCAGCTTCCAGGCCCGCCGTACATGGCGAGGTATCCGCGGAAGGCAGCAGGCACGTTGGACGGTGGAGGCGCGGGTGGAAGATCCGCGTGTGTAAGGCCCACGATCAGACGCGGCAGCTTCTTCGAGGCACTCCTGGGGGCGAGCGGATCGTCGAGAACGAAGTGGCCGGCGACATTGCCACGGCCTGAGGCCGGCGTGTACTCCGGCACACCGACCCAACCATAGGGCCACTTCGACTTCTCCGACTTCGCCTGCGCCAAAGCGTCCTGCCACAGGGCATTCGCGTTAGCGGTCCAACTTGCGGGCACCGTGGGGTTCCCCGCGGTAGCCGCCAGTGTGTTCAGCTCCGCTTGGCTTGTCGGCGCTGGTTTGTCCAACGCGTTCGCATAGATGAAGATCGGCCCAATGACTTTGGACCACTCCTCACCCGCAGCGATATTTGTCCGCGCACCCGCGTAGTGCCCGCTGTGCCAGTAGTCGAGAATGATGGGCTCCGGATCGCCGTTGTCGCCGAAGTGCGCATCCAGATCGACGCGCTCCGGCCCGCCGCTCAGGTACTCCGCCGTCGGGTTGATGAACCACATCCCCACGTGGTTCTTCGTGCTCGACCACCCGTACGCCGGTGAGTGGTACCCGCTGCCTGAGTACGAATACTTATGCTCCACCGAGTTCCTGTACACGCCCTGGCTCATGATGCGCTGCTCCTTGGCATGCACCACAACGCCCTTGCCCCAATCCAGCGGAGCAGCCTCCAGCATGTTGCGGTCCTTGTCCACGGTGATCCAGTCGAACTCCTGGTTCAGCCGCGTGATGTAACGGTCTTCCGCTCCCGTGCCCGCCGCCGGGTAGCTCCCTGGATGCCGCCACACCGCATAGATGTAGATACCGCTCTCGCCCTTGCCCAAGGAATAGCGGATCTCCATGTCACACAGGCTGCCCCCGCCCGGCGCCCCGCGCGTCAGCATGTAGGTACCGTTCGTGACTCCCTTGACCGCCACCTCCGCGCGCGTGCCGCGGTTCGTTCCCGGGTCGACGGTCACCGTGTTCGTCACCTCCGGCGCGCCCTGCGGCGTATGCTCCCAGGTTCCGCCGCTGGCCTTCAGCATCTCCATGCCGCGAAAGACAAGCGACGGCATGAAGGCGTTGTTTTTGGTGATCGTCGCCTTCACGATCCCGTTATCCAGCGTCCACGAACCGCCATTGTCGGTTATCGTCACCGGCGCAGTTGCTGCGGCATGGGCCACCACCGGCGTTTGCGCGAAGGCAGTGCTGGAAGCGGCAAGAACGGCCGCTGTCAGAGCAGCGGCAAAGATGTTTCCCATAAGAAACCCTTTCGAACCGGAAGGTGGGAAATGGTAGCGGGTACTGCGCAGCGTGGTCAACCGCAGGTGGAGCGCCTCAGGTGGAGGGGGTCCAAGCCTGCCGCTTCGAACTCGCTGCGCGCGGCTTGCCGTGAGGTGAACGCCATGTTCAGCGGGCGAATCCGTGGCGGAGGAACAGGAGCCGAACAACGCAAAGGAACGGCGAAAGTGAACTCAAAACGGCTGAAAAAGTTGCGTCACCTGCGATTTTTCTGTTGCGTCCGGTTCCGAAAAGGTATTCTCTAGGGACAGCCATGCAGGCGGGTTTGGAGGTGTTTTTTCTGGCAGAAGTTCGTGTCCAGGAAGGCGAGCCCCTTGAGAATGCTCTGCGCCGCTTCAAGCGCAAGGTGCAGACGGAAGACATCATCAAGGAAGTGAAGCGTCACTCGTTTTACCTTAAGCCGGGTGAAAAGCGGCGGGTAAAGGAAGCGCTGGCTCGCAAGCGGAACCGCAAGAAGGTCCGCAAGGAGCAAGATTAAGCAAATCTCCGCGGGTGCAGCGATGCACCCGCGGAGAAAAAACACAAATGGCGGTGTAACGTTACCGCTCTTTTGCGCACTACTACATAGGGAACGACAGGGGCGGGCGGCCTGGCACGGCGCTCTCTCCTATGGCTTGGCAGGGCAGCCGGAAGCCGCGGCGGCTGGAGCCAGGGTGCACACACGGGCCCGTTTGGCAAAGCAACACAGGCTTGAACACGCATTCCGGGCCCTATTGGTGGGTTTTCCAAAGGATTCCGGGGGCGGGTCGGCCCTATCCCGCAAGGTGGGAGAAGGCAAATGGAATTCATAGACAGGCTCCTGAAGTGCTCCGATTGCGGCACGGACTTCGTGTTTACCGCAGGCGAGCAACTATTCTTTTTCGATAAACAATTCAAGAACGACCCCAAGCGCTGCAAGCTGTGCAAGGCCAAGCGCGCCGGATTGGGCCGAACTGCAACGGCAGGAAGCGCGGTGGCGCTGCCGCTGTCGCGCACCGAAACGCGTACGGAGTGCTCGGCCTGCGGGGTCGACACCACTGTGCCGTTTAAGCCGACGCAGGGCCGTCCTGTGCTGTGCCGCTCGTGCTTCCAGATGAAGCGCGTACCCACGGCCGTGGCTGCCGTCATCGCGATGGACTCGCCGGCTGAGCAGGTGGTGCAGCAGAGCGCGGCTCTAGAGCAGGCGATGAGCGGCATGGAGCCCTCGGCCATCGAGACGGTGATGCAGACAGTGGCGGAAACGCCGATGGCTGTGGTCACAGCGGACGCGCCGTTCGAGCCGGAGCTGATGACCGAAGCGGATTCGGGACACAAGGACGCGGCGAACCCGCATCCCGCCGCCTCTGCGCGCGACGCCGATCTGGTGCGCGCGCGTATGCCGCTGGGTTCTTTCGAGCTCACGGTCTGCAGCGATGGCACCTATCTGCTGGATGGCGGCGCCATGTTCGGCGTGGTGCCGAAGACGCTGTGGAGCCAGCGCACGCCGGCGGATGACCAGAACCGCATCCTGCTGGGAATGAACACCGTTGTGGTGCGCACGGGCAGCGCGGTGGTCGTCATCGAGACGGGCATCGGCAACAAACAGAGCCCGAAGCTGCGTGAGATCCACGGCAATCAGGAGCTGCTGCCGGAGTCGTTCAAGGCTGCCGGGATCAGCAAGCGCGACGTGACCCACGTCATCAATACACACCTGCACTTCGACCACTGCGGCTGGAACACCATCCTCCATGCTGATGGCAATTCCCTGCCGACGTTTCCGGACGCACGCTACTTCTGCCCTGCCGGCGAGCTGGCGCACGCACGGTTGCAACTGGAGCGCGACCGGGTGAGCTACCTCGCGCCGAACTACGACCCGGTGATCGCGAGCGGACAGATGACGGTGATCGACCTGGAGGGCAGCGGCGGCTTTACCGGGGATGATGCGCGGCTGAATGCGGAATGGCGCGGCGCTGCCCTGCCGCCGGTACACGTGCAGACGAATGCGGAGATCGTACCGGGCGTGTGGGTGGAGCGTTTCCCCGGACATACGGCAGACATGCTCGCGGTGCACATCGAAAGCGAGGGCGAGCACGCCTGCTACATCGCCGACCTGATCCCCACGCACCATCACCTGGCGCCCACATGGGTGATGGGCTATGACCTCGACCCGCTGCGCTGCATCGCGGAGCGCAAGCGGTTTCTGCAGCGCGCCATCGCGGAGGACTGGCTGGTACTGTTCACGCATGACCACCAGATGCCCGCGGCGCGGCTCCAGTGGGATGAGAAGGGCCGGGCTGCGGTGCGGGCGTGAGTGCCCGCCACGCTGTTGCAACGTTTGGCACCAAGCGCGCCGTGAGACTTCCGCAAGCGTTACGGCGTGATGCCCGTGGCTACCGGGTAGATGTAGAACCCGAGGCTCGGATCATTCTCGTACTTCCGCCCAATTACTACGCCGCTCGCGGATGCAGGCTCGTAGGTGCATGCGGCCGGGCCCTCATTCACACCCGTGTACAGGTCGCTTTCGGTTATCTTCGCCGCGACCACCGGCGCCTTGGACGTGGCGTCAACAGACAACGTGGCGCTGGCCAGCGATTGCACCGGCACCGCGCGGCACCCGTACTGAATGACGGGCTGCTGGCCCGTCGCGGTGATGATGGCCGGCGTCAGCAGCACCAGGAGCTGCCCCGTGGTCTTGGACAGGGCGAATTGCGGCTCGGTGAAGAAGCCATAGGTAGAAGCGGAACCCGTCTCGGCCAGCGACAGGTACTTCGCGTCGGCCATGGTGGCGAACTCGCCCTTGTAGCTCCACGTCCACTGCGACGCGTCCGCGCCGGTGGGTGTGGTGCTGAATAGGAAGTGCGCGAAATCGTTCGCATCCACATTGCCGTTCGCCTGCACGCACTCCAGGCCCATGTACAGCAGGCTTGAGCTTGCGTCGTACCACAGCGCGGGCTGGCCGAAGTACGCGCACTTGGAGGCGGTGGTATTCAGCGAGGAGAGCCTTTGCGTAACGTTGAGCGTGGCGTCCGGCCCCGCGCCCGCCAGCCGTGCCGATGGCGTGGATGCTGAGCCCAGCGCAAGCAGAGCGGTGGCCGCGCCCGCGCCTGCGGGAGAGCTCAGCTGTACGGCTTTTACCACGATGACATCGGTCTGATTGATCTGGGTGTAGATGTCCTGCTGCGGCTTCACCAGGTAGCTCTGGTGCGCTTCCACCCAAAGTGTCTGGCCGGCGCTCGCGCCCGTGAGCGGAACGGGAATGAGATCGATCGTTTCGGTCGAAGTGTCATTGGTCGCGGCGTAGTTCGCACTCGTGCTTTGCGTGACCTGTTGGCTCTGGTAGAGAGATCCCACGTACGTGAACGTCTTGCCGCCGTCGGTAGACAAAGCGAGATGAAGGTCCACCACATGGGTTGCGTCCGCGAGCGTTCTCGGCCAGCTATAGGCGAGGTAAATGGAAGAGCTGTTCGGGTCCTTGCGCATGGCAGGGTCGGCATAGCCATGGAACCCGCCTGCGGAGATGGGATCGCCGGCAAGCGTCAGCGCGGGACAGGCGCCGCCCGCCACGGAACAGTCCACCGTGTTGCCCGCCGTGGCCGTCGAGGTGGCCGTGCCGGTCAGGGTGACCGTCTGCGGTGATCCCGTGGCGTTGTCGGCAACCGAGAGTGTTGCGCTGTAACTGCCCGCCGCCGCCGGCGAAAACTGTACCGTGACCGAGCACGTCGAGGTGATGGTCGTTCCGCAGGTGTTGCTCTGCGCGAAGCTGGATGCGTTCGCACCCGCCAGCGTGATGCCGGTTACGGTGACGCTGGCTGTTCCTGAAGACGTGAGTGTAACAACGCCGCTCGTGGAACTGCCGGTCACGGCATTGAGGCTGAGCGAGGTGGTGCTGGGGCTCAAAACGATCGTGATCATGCTTTGTACTGGAGCAGCGCTGGTGCCGCCGCCGGAACATGCAGAAAGGAGAAAGCAGAACGCTGATAGGACGACAGATGTGAAGGCGCGGCGGATGGAAGGCACGGTACAGCTCTCCTGAGAAATGCGTGGGGGCCGGTGTTAGTGAAGCAGAACCGCATACGCGTGGAAAGTTGCAGGAAATCATTGCAGGTGCGCGATTCGTAAAGATATCGCTTGCGCTCGACACGCCCCAGAGCGCACTCTCCTGTTGAGGTCTCTTCGATGGCCGCCGAAACGAACGAAGCGGAACCCGGGCCGCTGCGGCTGGTCAGAAAGCATCCCCGCGCTATCCGCTGGATGCACTGGGTCAACTTTCCGCTGCTGACCATCATGGTGTGGAGCGGCCTGCTGATCTACTGGGGCGACTCCATCCCGCCGTACCAGCACGCGCACCAGGTGTATCGCATCGGCATAGGCCATTGGACGCTCCTGCGGCTCTTTCCGGACTGGTTCTGGAAGCTGCTCAACGCGCCATACCAGATCACTACCGGGCTGGGCTGGCACTTTCTTGTGATGTGGTTCTTCGGCCTCAACGGGATCGCCTATGTGCTGTACCTCCTCCTTTCCGGCGAGTGGCGTGTGCTGTGGCCGGAGCGCCGCAGCTTTCGCGATGCGCTGCTGGTCACGCTGTATGACCTCCACGTACCGTGGGTGCGGCGCAAAGGCATGCCTCCGCAGGGCAAGTACAACGGTGCGCAGCGGATCGCGTATTCCGGCGTGACGCTGATGGGCGGCGGCATGCTCGTGACCGGGCTCGCCATCTACAAGCCCACGCAGGCGCACTGGCTCACCACCCTCTGCGGCGGCTATGAGATGGCTCGCTGGCTGCACTTCTGGATGACGATGGCTTTCTGCGGCTTCTTCGTTCTCCATGTGGTGCAGGTCATCCTCGCAGGGTGGAACAACTTTCGCTCCATGGTGAGTGGGTACGAGATCCAGAAACATCAGGCAGGCCAACCCATCGACGCGCACAGCGGCGAACCCACAGGTGCTGCCGTGGCCGGAGACTAGCCTTTATGCCTCATGACGAAGAACAGGTGATCGCTGAAGGGAACGAGCAGACCATCTCCCGCGAAAGCGCTCGCCGTACGCGGCGCAGCTTCTTGGTGGGAGGTGTTTCCGCCGCGGCGGGTTATGGTCTCTGGAAGCTGGCGGAGTCCGGCAACGTCATCGGGCGGCAGCCACTCGTGTTGCGTCGCGAGTTCCAGGCGAATGCGGGTATCTTCCGCGGGGTCTTCGCGGAGCGCGGCCTGGCTCCGGAGTATCCGCTCAGCCGGGCTCGCGAGCTCCGCCTGAACGGCACGATCGGCATGAACCAGACGCTCGACCTCGCTAGCTGGCGCCTGCAGGTGGTAGGCAGCTCGGTGGGCAAGGGCTCGCCGCTGTGGGTGCCGGATGTCACCGCGTGGCAGTACAAGTACCTCGGCGAGATGCAGCCCGATCAGCAGGCGTTCGACGTGAAGTCCGCACCCGGCAACACGCTGGGCAATCCCAAGGACAACGACGACGATGATGACGACGACAAAGCCAAAGGCGCGGGCCAGCAGCCTGCCAAGGCGGACGAAAAGCCCGGCCAGGCTCCCGCGGCCGACAAGGGGGCCGGCGGCAAGGCGCCCGGCGAGCACAAGAGTTCGCCCAGCGGCAAGGCCGGTCAGTCCAGCAAAGGCAACACGGCGCAGGAACCCGGCGCGGGCGCAGGCTCAGGGCAGCCGGCCACCGACGCGGCTACTGCCAAAACTGCAGCCGGCTCGCCCAACTCGGCTGGCCTGTCGATTGAAGAGCGCTTCAACCGGATGCGGGAGCAGATCACGCATAAGCGCTACCAGGGCACGGCAGAAGCGGGTGCGTCGGCAAGCTCGCTGGACATCGGCACCCCCGGGCTGCTGCTCAGCATGAACAACCTGCTGAAGCTGCCGCGCGCAGAGAAGGTGATGGAGTTTCACTGCATCGAGGGCTGGAGCAACATCACACAGTGGGCTGGCTTCCACCTGCGCGACTTCGTGGACGCCTACCCGCCGGCCAAAGTGAACGGCCGCGAGCCGCGCTATGTCTACATGGAAACGCCGGACGGCGACTACTACGGTGGTTATGACCTCGACGCGATCCGTCACCCTCAAAGCCTGATCGTGACGGAGATGGGCGGCAAGCCGCTCAGCCAGGAACACGGCGCGCCCGCACGGTTGTTTACGCCGCTCAAGTATGGCTACAAGAATCTGAAACGCATCGGCCTGATTGCCTACACCGACACGCGGCCGGACGACTACTGGACCAAGCTCGGCTATGACTGGTACGCCGGCCTGTAAGCCGTGGATAGCTTTGTCTGCGCTGGTCGCCAAGCTGGTCGACAGGTTGGGCAGTGACGGCTGGGGCCGCGGCTGTATAGTGTCTCGCATGACTTCACCGATCTCTCCTGAGCAGGCAGCCGATGCTGCTCCTGCGTCTCCGCATGGGGCGTGGAGCTGGTGGTAGCGCGTGCTGTTCCGCTTTGCGTTCTGCTTCTGGGGACTCTTTTGCCTGGGCGGCGGAACGTCGCTTGCCCTGTGGTTCTGGCCGTGGATGCAAGGCAAAGTGGGCGATGTGGTCTCGTGGCCTTCCGACACAGCGGGCGGCTGGTTCATTCGGCACGTGATCGGCGTCACCGGTGAAGCCTCAAGCCCGCACCCGACCGGGTCGGGCGATACGCTGCTCGGCTGGGTCAGCGCGCTGCTGATGGTCATCCTGGCGGCCGCGGCCTGCGCGGTTTGGAGCGCGTGGAGCGAACGGCGCGGCAGGCGCAAGGAGTACCGGACGCTGTATGCATGGCTGCGGCTGGTGATGCGCTTTGTGCTGGCTTCGGCGATGTTGTCGTACGGCTTCGACAAGGTCTTCCCCCTGCAGTTTCCGGCGCCTTCGCGCGTGAAGCTGGCGCAGACGTACGGGACCGCCTCGCCTATGGGATTGCTGTGGACGTTTCTGGGAGCGTCGACGGCCTACCAGATCTTCGGAGGTTTGTCAGAAGCTGTCGCCGGCCTATTGCTGCTCTTCCGCAGGACGAGCACTGCAGGTGCGCTGATTGCGTGCGCGGTGATGACCAATGTGGTGGTGCTGAACTTTACCTATGACGTGCCGGTGAAGCTGTACTCATCGGAGCTGCTGCTGATGGGAGCGTTCCTGCTGCTGCCGGACATCGTGCCCATGTGGCGCTTCTTCCTGCGTCGACAGGAAGCAAAGCTCACGGGTGTGTGGCTGCGAAGGTCGGAACGAAGAGCGTTGCGGGTGACGGCGCATTGCCTGCAGGCATTCACGATTGTGGGGCTGCTGTACTCCACCGCCGTGACCTCCTGGAGGATGTGGCAAAGCGGGCAAACGCCGCTGCGCGGCACGTGGGCCGTAGACGCAGCCACAGGAAAGCTCGCCGAGCAACACTGGGCAGTCTTCAACTCGGAAAGCACGTACATGGTGCAGGCGGGACCGGCGGACAAGCCCGTGGCCTTCCGTGTGCAGATTGTGCCCAAACAGAAGCTGGTGGAGATGACGCCGCGCGAGGCACAGACCGAGAAGCCTCAGGGCGAGTTGCACTGGGGCACAGAGCAGGCGGGTCACATGACGCTGACCGGAACGTGGTCAGGTGAGCCGGCCAGCGTGAGCATGCATCGTGTGTACCTGCCCAAGTCGGCGCTGGAGACGCGCGGCTTTCATTGGGTGCAGGAGTACGCGTACAACCGATGAGTAGCGATGTTCCCTCTGGAGACCAGCCGGGTTTTCCTACTGCAGCGGGATGTCCAGCACCTGAATCGTGAGGGCTGGGACCGTGTAGCTTTGCTGTCCACCATGCAGCCTGGCCGAGCTAGCGACGGGGTGGATGGCCTCCGGGCGGTCGCTGGAGTTCGTGGCCTGGAAGGTCGCTCCATGCAGCGACTGCATCTGTGCGGACTTGTTGCCGGAGCCGAGCCCGTTCAAGGTGAGGGCCAGGGGCTGGTCTTTGCCGGAGGCGTTCACCAGCTTGAGGTGCAGCACCTTGTCTTTGCTGGACACCGTGGCCGAGTAGTAGAAGCGCTCGCCGAGCCCGTTGGCTGTTGAGCTTGCCGTGCCGTCGCCGAGGTGTGAAGCGAAGAGCGCCTGGGCGTAGTAGCTGGGTGAGCCGTAGGTGGTCACGGCGTCATAGCCGATGAGATCGGTGGCCCACTGCATGGCGCCGGGACTCACGTTAACGAACAAGGGCGCATAGCTGGCCATGAGGATGAGGTCGCTGTTGCGCTCCATGGATGTCATCCAGGCCGCATCCCCCAGCGCGTCACCGAAGTTGGGCGTGGGGGTGCCGGAACGCGTGGCCCACTCGCCGACGAAGATCTTGGGACCGTTGCGGGACGCCTTGTCGTAGTGGTGCACCAGATCGAACATGTCCGCAGGCGACTTGTAGTAATGGTCGTCGATGAGGTCGGGCACGGCTCCGGGTGTGACGGTTTTGAGCGCGGCGGTGGCGATGATCTTGTACTGCGGATACTTCTGGCGGAGAGCGAGAGCGAAGGGCGGATAACGCCGCTCGTAACTGCTGGAGTGATCGAGATTGTCTTCGTTGCCGATCTCGATATAGTGCAGCGGGAACGGCGCGGGATGGCCGTCTTTAGCGCGTTGGGCTCCCCACTTGGTGGAGACGTCGCCGGTGACGTACTCCACTTCATCGAGCGCGGCCTGGATGAAGGGCTTCAACTCTTCACCTTCCACGAACTTGCCTTTGAGCGCGTAGCCGGCATAGACGGCGAGTACGGGTTCCACGTGGAGGTCTTCACACCATTCGAGGAACTCGAGAAGACCAAGGCCGTCGGTGGACCAATAGCTCCACGGAGCCTGATGGCCCGGGCGGTCGATGAGCGGACCGAGCGTGGTGGGCCAGTTGTACCAGTCTTCGGGGCGGTCGCCTTCCAGGTAGTTGCCGCCGGGCAGCCGCAGAAAGGTGGGGTGCATGGCGGCCATGCGCTCCATCAGGTCAGCACGGTTGCCGTTGGGGCGGTGGTTGTAGGTGGGCGGAAAGAGGCTCACGAGCTGCACGGAAAGAGTGCCGGGCCTGGCTACGGTGAGCTGCAGGTGGTTGTGCGCGGAGACAGACGCAACCTTGCCGGTGTGCAGGGTGTACTCGTACTTCGCCCAGCCGGTGCTCTGGGGAGTGACAGAGGTTTGAGCGAGGACGGCTCCCGAGTCGTCAGCGATGAGCTGCACGGTGATCGGGCCGGGTGACTCGGTACCATTCTGCGCGTAGAGCGAGCCGTGATACGTGGTGTCGGGCCGTACGGCCATGCCCCACCAGCCGGGATTGCTCAAGCCCGCTTCGTTGCCGGGCGCAGCAGCAGTGACCTGCAGCTCCAGGCTGGTTGGGAGCGCCTTGCTGGGGCCATTCGCCTTATCGACCTTGATGGATGCCTGCGCATCGCCGTAGCGCACGAGGCCCCACATCTGCACGCCATCCCAGGAGGTGCGGAAGGTGCGGTTGCTGACCATCTCCGCGTAGAGGCCGCCCTCGTAAGAGTGGTTGATCTCCTCCGTCATCAAGCCGTATAGGGTGGGGCTTACGGGCGAGACGATGCTGGATGCGTCCACCGTTAGCTGCGCGGTTTGGGCGCGGAGCAGAGGCACAGTGAGCGTACATGAGGCGAGGACGAGCAGGGCTTTCCAGCGGCGGTTTGTGTACGAATACATAGCGGAACGATTCTACCCGGTGCTTTGCAGCCGTGTCCGGCGCGCCCCTTACTCACGCTCCGCCATAGGCACGAACGCCAGGTCTTCGGGTCCGGTGTAGTTGGCGCTAGGGCGGATGATCTTGCCGTCCACACGCTGCTCCATCACGTGCGCGGCCCAGCCGGAGGTGCGTGCAATGGCGAAGATGGGCGTGAACATGGCCGTGGGAATGCCCATGATGTGATACGCGACGGCGGAGAACCAGTCGAGGTTGGGAAACATCTTCTTGGCGTCCCACATCACGTCTTCCAGGCGCGCCGCGGTCTGGAACATGGCCGTGTCACCGGCGGCTTCGGAGAGCTCACGGGCGATCTCCTTGATGACCACGTTGCGTGGATCGGAGACCGTGTAAACAGGGTGGCCGAAGCCGATGATGACTTCCTTGCGGGCAAGGCGGGCAAGGATGTCCTGCTCGGCCTCGTCCGGCGAGGCGTAGCGCTGCTGGATTTCAAGCGCAACCTCGTTGGCGCCGCCATGCTTGGGCCCCTTCAGCGCGCCGATCGCACCGGCGATGGCTGAGTACATATCCGATCCCGTGCCCGCGATCACCCGCGCGGTGAAGGTGCTGGCGTTGAACTCATGCTCCGCGTACAGCGTGAGCGAGACGTGCATGGCGCGGATCCAGTCGTGGCTCGGCTTTTCGCCATGGAGCAGATGGAGGAAGTGGCCACCGATGCTGTCGTCGTCCGTTTCGACCTCAATCCGCTTGCCGGAGTTCGCGAAGTGGTGCCAGTAGAGGAGCATGGAGCCGAGCGAAGCCATCAGGCGGTTGGCGATGGCCAGCGCGGATTCAGGAGTAAAGGGCTGCGGCTCGGCTTCCAGCGTGGCGAGCACGCTGACACCGGCGCGGAGAACGTCCATGGGGTGGGCGGAGGCGGGCAGCTGCTCGAGGGCGGTCTTGACGCCGGGGGGCAGGCCACGCAGGGTGCGCAGGTGGGCCTTATAGACGTCCAGCTCAGACTGCGTCGGGAGCTTGCCGTACAGCAGCAGGTAGGCGACTTCTTCAAACTGGCACTGCGCGGCGAGCTCAAGAATGTCGTAGCCGCGGTAGTGGAGGTCGTTGCCGGTGCGGCCGACGGTGCAAAGCGCCGTGTTGCCGGCGGGAACGCCGGAAAGTGCGACAGACTTCTTGGGCTTGAACGGGATGGGCTCGGACATGGGTTCCTCGAATCTGGTGACGGATGAGAAGCTCTGATGCGAAGGCGAGCGACGCTACACGATGGCTGCGGGCCTACGTTTTGCCTTTGGCAAAGAGCTCGTCGAGCTTGTCTTCGTAGGCGTGGTAGCCGAGAAAGTCATAGAGCTCCGCGCGGGTCTGCATGGTGGGGAGAACCTCTTGCTGGGTGCCGTCCTCGCGAATGTGCCGGTACACGTTGAGCGCGGCGGCGTTCGCAGCGCGAAAGGCGGAAAGCGGATAGAGCGCGAGCGCGACATGCGCGCTGCGCAGCTCGTCTACGGTGAAGAGCGGGGTCATGCCGAACTCAGTGAGATTGGCAAGCACTGGAACGCCGAGCGCGGCGAAGGCACGGTAATCTTCCAGCTTTGTCACGGCTTCCGGAAAGAGCATGTCGGCACCGGCTTCGATGCAGGCCGTGGCGCGGTCGAGCGCGGCTGCCAGGCCCTCTGAGGCGAGCGCGTCGGTGCGGGCCATGATGACGAAAGCGGGGTCGGCACGCGCGTCGACCGCAGCCTTGATGCGATCGGTCATCTCCTCGGCGGGCACGATGCCCTTGCCAGGGCGGTGGCCGCAACGCTTGGCCTGCACCTGGTCTTCAATGTGGCAGCCGGCTGCCCCGGCCTTGGCGAGGGAGCGGACGGTGCGCGCAATGTTGAACGCGCCCCCAAAGCCGGTGTCCGCGTCGACCAGCAGCGGAAGCGCAGTGATGTCCGTGATGCGGCGCACATCGGTGAGGACGTCGTCCAGCGTGGAGATGCCGAGGTCGGGCAGGCCAAGGGAGCCTGCGGCGACGCCGCCGCCGGAGAGATACAGAGCGCGGTAGCCGGTGCGCTCGGCGAGGCGCGCGTGGTAGGCATTGAGCGCGCCTACGATTTGCAGCGGTTGTTCTGCATCGAGTGCAGCGCGGAGTCGGGTACCAGGCGTCGCGCGAACGTCTTCAGCATCGGCGGGCATACGAAGGTTGATGCTAGCAGCTTGAGCCAACCGAAGGCGCGTTGCTACTGCGGCTGGCTCGCTGGGGCAGCGGGGCAGGCACAGCTTCGGTAGGTTTCCGGCCGGTCCTCGGTAAGGATGCAGGTGTAGTTGTTCCAGAGGAGCTGGATGGCCGCAGCATGGTAGCCGGTGTCGCCCGGAAACGCGAAGTGGGCATAGGAGGCGATGCGGGGAGAATCGCCGTTCTTGTGCTCGGCAAACTCCGTAGCGAGGCGGTCGATCGAGCGGGCGGAGAAGTCCGGCAGGCCGTAGATTTTCGAGAAGGTGTACTCCTCCGCAAAGGGCCGGGCAGGGTGCGCGCTATCGCCCATATAGACGGTGTAATCGAGCAGCGTCGCCGTGTGAGGATCAACCTTGGCGACGGTGAACGTGGGCTGGTTGCCGTTTACCGGTGAGATAGATGCAACCAGTTTTGCAACTACTTCAGCGCCGGGATTGCCGCTACGAGATCCGCCGGCAGCATG
Source organism: uncultured Acidobacteriaceae bacterium (assembly GCA_964236875.1). Taxonomy (GTDB): domain Bacteria; phylum Acidobacteriota; class Terriglobia; order Terriglobales; family Acidobacteriaceae; genus Granulicella. Next base: position 41,236 of record CAXSHQ010000002.1, read on the forward strand.
CAGGAGGCGCAGCTCATCGCCGTGTGTGTGGGCGAAGATGGCAAGCGACACGGCAGGAGCAAACTGCGTGAGCTCGTCGACCAGGCGCTCCGAGCTGAGAAACATGACGGGCAACTCGCCCGCGCAGACCTTGCGGCTCTTCAGCGTGTTGTAGACGTCCACGCCGGGAGGGATGTGCGCCATCACCCAGACACGCTCGCCGTGCTCTGCAGCATGGGCGAGCTGAGTATGCAGCCACTCCATCTGCGCGTCTTGCGCGGCGGCATCAGGCTGGCCGCCGCAGCTTTTGTAAGTGCGAGCGTCGAAGAGATCCTGCAAAACGATCAGCCGTGCGTGCTCCATGGGCGCGGGTAGCTCGATGTTGTAGTCGCCCTGCTGCGAAAACTCGCGAAGGATGGCTTGTCCGTTGTGGCCACTGCGGGCAGCGGCAGCGAAGGCCTGTGCCGTTTGTTGAAGGAAGGCGCTATTCGGGTCTTCGTGGTAGTCCGTGCACCCGGAGTCGTTGTTACCCAAGGCGAGGTAGACAGGCGAGCTTGGAAATGCACGCCGAAGCTGGGCGGTGACGAACGCGACCGTCTTGGCAGCGAAGGCGCTGAGATCCTGCGATGTCGCCGCGGGAGCAAGCGCCTTGAAGCGGCAATCGAATTCATGAGCGAGAAAATCCCCGCTGACCGTGACGAAGAGTGGATTCCCTTGCGTGGCGGCAGCCGACGCGAGGCTTCCGGAGAGCAGTGGCCAGGACGTGTCGACACCGCGCACCGGACACGCTTTCTGGAGGGCCTGAAAATCGGAAGCCTGCGTGGGCGAAGCGGGTGCGTTCAGGATGGCTGGCCACTGCTCGACAGGAGCCTCGCGGAGCCGGGAGACCTTGGAGGGATCCTGGAACGGTTCGAAATGGATGTCGCTAAGCATCACGACAGAGACACCGCGTGTCGCCGGCGCGGGGCTTCGCGTATGCTTGCGCGGCTGCTGAACGAAGTGCTGTTGCGCCGTGAGAGATACCGAAGATTCTGCGGAGAAGAACGCGAGCAACGCGGCTGCTGTTGCTGCGAAGCGTGCAGCCGTGGATCGGGCCGTCGCGCGGGCCAGCATCATGGAGTCGAGTGTATCGCTGCAGTGCCGGAGTGGCGATGCGGGTTGGAGTGTAATGAAGAACGATATGGATGAGGCAAAGGGAAGTGTCGCGGACCGCACGCTGTCGGCGGAGCCGGTAGCTCTAGCAGGAGTGGACCGCGATGCGCGGGTGCCGATGGCGGAGCTGCAGTCCCGCATAGAGCGCGCACTGCTGCGCCTGGGACT
>CAXSHQ010000002.1:42544-43233 GCA_964236875.1 uncultured Acidobacteriaceae bacterium
CGCGCCTGACCGCAGAAACGGACGGCGACGGAGTGCGCACGCACGGCATCGCTCGGCTGCCCCGCTTTGCGGAGATGGTGCGGCTGGGGCGGATCGATTCCAAGGCTGAGCCGGAGTGCGTGAAGAGCTTTGGGGCGCTGGAGCGATGGCGCGGGCATCGTGGGCCGGGCAATCTGGCCGCGCACGCCGCGATGACACGGGCCATGGAACTGGCGCGCGAGCATGGAGTCGGGGCTGTGGCACTGGGCGACACCACGCATTGGCTGCGTGGCGGCAGCTACGGCTGGCAGGCAGCGCAGGCCGGTTTCGCCGCGATGTGCTGGAGCAACACGCTGCCGAACCTGCCCCCGTGGGGAGCGTCCACGCCGGCGCTGGGCAACAACCCGCTGGTGATGGCTGTGCCTGCCGGCGAGGGAGGGACGCCTGTGGTGTTGGACTTGGCGATGAGCCAGTTCAGCTACGGGACACTGCAGGCGTATCGCGAGCGCGGCGAGGAGTTGCCGGTGCCGGGCGGCTTCGACGAACACGGAGAGTTGACAACAGACCCGGCCGCAATCGAGCGTACGCAGCGCGCGCTGCCCATCGGCTTCTGGAAAGGCTCGGGGCTGGCGTTTGCGCTGGATGTGTTCGCGGCCATGCTGAGCGGAGGCCGAGCGACGCATGAGTTCGGCCCGGATGCGCTGGAGGAA
>CAXSHQ010000003.1:0-13515 GCA_964236875.1 uncultured Acidobacteriaceae bacterium
AGCGCAGGCCTAGGTAGCCAGCCAAGAAGCCCAGAGCGCTGAAGGCGCGACCCATACCAGCCTAGGCCGCAGCGAAGCGCAGGCCTAGGTAGCCAGCCCAAGAAGCCCAGAGCGCTGAAGGCGCGACCCACAGATGCCGCCCCCTCGCACGAGCCCGCGACCCTCCCTACTGCATCTCAACTCCGCATGGGCATTTCCCTTCGCGACACCACCATCTTCATCACGGGCGCAAGCTCCGGCATCGGCGCCGCCACCGCCAGGGCCTTTGCGGAACAAGGCGCACGCCTCCTGCTCTGCGCGCGCCGCCTCGACAAACTGAAATCCGCAGAACAGGCCCTGCGCGAGGCCGGCGCTCCTGACGTCCACAGCTTCGAGCTCGACGTCCGCGACCGCAACGAAGTGGAAGGAACCCTCGCCGCTCTCCCCAACGGATGGAGCGCCATCGATGTGCTGGTCAACAACGCGGGCCTGAGCCGTGGCATGTCCAAGGTCTACGAGGATGAGCCCGACAACTGGGAAGAGATGATCGACACCAATATGAAGGGTCTCCTATACGTCACGCGGGCAGTGGTACCCGGCATGGTGCAGCGCAGCCATGGCCACGTCATCAATCTCGGCTCCACGGCCGGCCACATCACCTACACCAACGGAGCCGTGTACTGCGCCAGCAAAGCCGCGGAAAAAGCCCTCTCCGAAGGCCTCAAGCTCGACCTCATGGGGACCCCTGTTCGCGTGACCAGCATCGACCCCGGCATGGTGCAAACCGACTTCAGCCTCGTGCGCTTCCGCGGCGATGCGGACAAGGCAGCGAAAATGTACGAGAACATCACGCCGCTCAAACCCGAAGATGTGGCCGACGCCGTCGTTTGGGCCGCCACTCGCCCCGCCCACGTGAACATCCACACCGTCGTCATGACCACCATCGATCAGGGAAACTCGGTCACCTTCAACCGCCGCCAGAGCTAGCGCGGTTCTCCTTCCGTTATCGCCCATCATTCCTGGAACATTGTCATCCTGAGCGCAGCGAAGAGCCTGCCCTGAGCGAAGCCGAAGGGATTCCTACATTTTGCTGGGCAAGGCACTACACCTGCAGGAAATCCACGACAGTGTGGCCAACGAGAACTCGCGCTGAAGGCGCGACCCATACCAGCGAGGGGCAGCGCCCCTCGATCACGCCGTGCATCGGTGGAGAGCGCTGAAGGCGCGATCTATAACAGCCCAGGGCAGGGCGTAGCCCTGGGTTAGCTCGCAAATCATATTGCGAGCGCTGAAGGCGCGATCTATAGATGCCAGCTCGACCGAGGAACATCCTCAAACCGCGCACTGCGCCTGCAAATACCGCGATGCCCCGCCGGACCCAACCTGCTCTGCAATCACTTGCGCCGTCATGTGCCGCGCGGCCGGCAGGCGCCCTTCCACCTGCGCCTGAACCTCTGCAACGACAGCCAGTGCGATCGCCTCTGCACCTTCACCGCCAAGGTCCAGGCCGATCGGCGCAAACACGCGCTCACAGGCGCTCTCCACATCCCAACCCAGAGCGCCAGCCGCTTCGCTGAGCAGCAACGCACTACGGTGCCGCGCCCCCAGCAACCCTAGGTAGCAAAGCTCCTGCGGCAGCAGCGCCGTCAGCCACGCGCGGTCCTGCTCATAGCTATGGGTCATCACCACCGCGGCATCCCCGGGCATCACGGTCACGCGTTCCATACCTTGCGCAACAAGGACTTGCTCTGCCTCAGGAAACCGCTCGCGCCGCGCCCACTGGGCTCGTCCATCCACCACCAGGACCGTCCAGCCAAGCAGCGCTCCCAGCCGTACCACCGGCTGCGCATCATCCCCCGCTCCAAACACAAGCAAACGTTGGGGCCCGTGAAGCATCTCGTCGAAGTGCGGCTTGCCAGCATCGACCGGTCCAGCGTCGCTGTGAAACAGATGCTTTCCATCGGTGTCGAACACGCAACGCCTGAGTTCTCCACCAGCGTCAGGCAACTGCGTCACCACTCGTCGCCGCTCGCCGCGCAGGGAAGCCTCCATCGCTTGCATGAGCTCGGCAAACTCCTGCGTGCCTGCCGGCTCCAGCAGCACATCCACCGTTCCCCCACAGCCCAACCCATAAGGGATGTCCGCCGTGTCATCGAACAACGTCGAGTACCGCTGCACCGTGGCGCCCTCGCGCACCATCCACTGCGCCTTGCGCAGCACCTCCGCCTCCAGGCAGCCACCGGAGATCGAGCCGGCATACGAGCCGTCCGTCGCGATCATCAGCCGCGCTCCAGGACGTCGATAGCTGGAGCCTTCGACGCGCACGAGCGTCGCCAGCGCAACGGCCTCGCCACGCCGCCACATCTCCACGATTTTTCGCCGTTCAGGAATCATGGAAGTAACCGTTCAACAACAGCTCACAAATACGAGAAGACACGGGCTTTAGGTCTAGCTTTTCTCGCTGAACGTATGGATGCCACACTCCAGCTTCTTGCCGCCCCATCGCCCGCTGCGAGGGTCCGCACCGGCATCCGGAACCGCCGTACAAGGCTCACAGCCAATGCTGGTATACCCCTGCTCATAAAGAGAAAGCCGCGGAATTCCATGCATTTCCGCATAGCGAGCCAGATCCGCCGCCGTCCAATCCGCCAGCACGCTGATCTTCTTCATCACCTTCCCTGAAGGCAGTCGATGATCTTCTACTTTACGAAGGTTCGCTCGTGTCGGTGACTGCTCTCTACGTAACCCCGTGAACCAATGGAAGTACGGTTGCAGCGATCGCGTCAACGGCTCGACCTTACGGAGCTGGCAGCATTGCCCCGGGTTCACGATGTGCAGTAGGCCATGCTGCGCTTCGTGCTCCGCCAGCGTTGCCATAGGCTGCGCGTTCACCAGGTTCAGCTTCCACTCCTCTGCAATCCTGTCGCGATACGCCGTAAGCGCTGTGAAGTGATACCCCGTTTCCAGAAAGATCACCGGCACATCCGGCACATGCTGCCGCAGCATGTGCAGCACCACCATGTCCTCCGTCTGGAAGCTTGAAGTCACGCAGATGTCATCAAGGGCACCCTGCTCGCGCGCTTCGCGCACGACGTCCGCTACCAGTGCCTCGGCGGTCATCTGCTCGCGTTGTGTGGTCAAGTCCTCAGCGAACGTCGCGCTCATGGCATCGATCCTCTCTGCTCGTGCGCCCACCGAATCGCGGCTTCGGATGATTCGATGATGCGGAAGTTGCTGGCGGTGCGCAGCGCGTCCAGCACGGACGTGGGGATATCCGTGCGCGTTGTTACAGCAGTGACCTCAGCCAGTTGCAAAGCGCGCAGAACGGAAGGCAACGATCCCGGCGCAATGCCAGGGTCATCCAGCGACACCACACGCAGTCTTCGCGCAGTGTACTCGGCCTGCACTTCAATCATCTGCGCGGCATTGGGGAGCAGAACGAGCGAAGGCGGAGGGGCTCCGTTCCCTACGTCTGCTGCCGCGCGCGGCGGCACGGCCCCTTCTTCCATGGCAGCGATAATCATCGCCGCACCCACTGTGGCGTTCGAAAGCGGATCGATGAGGATGAACGATCCCAAGGCACGGCTATCCGTATACGGCTCGAAGAAGAGCGGCAAGCTGGACTCCAGTTCAAGCTCGCCAATGTCATTCATCTGCAGTGAAGCTGCAGCGGCTTCCTCGCCCGTGTTGATATCCAGCCGATGACGAATGCCGAGGATAGTCACGCGCACGGTTCTCGTGGTGTGCTTGGCTAAATACGTTGCGCCGGGCGTGAGGGCGTCTTCATGCATCCACACCACGTGAGCGCGCAGCCGCGTTGCCGTCACCGGCGGCGGAGCCTCTTCGCCTATCAGCATGTCTCCGCGACTCAGGTCGATCTCGTCGGCCAGCTCCACCGTGACGGATTGCGGCGCAAAAGCGCTTTTGAGTTCACCATCCCACGTCACGATTCGCTTCACGATTGTGGAGCGCCCGCTGGGGAGTGCCTTCACCTTTGCTCCTGGCCGCAGCTCGCCTGATTCGACGCGGCCGGCAAAGCCACGGAAGCTCGCATCTGGCCGCACGACGAGCTGAACAGGAAAGCGCAACGCGGCGCTGCTGCGTCGGTCATCAGTAAGCGGCACCGTCTCCAGATACTCCAGCAGTGTCGGTCCGTGGAACCACGGCATCGCGGTAGATGGCTCCACTACGTTATCGCCGGTCAGCGCGCTCACTGGAATCGTCTGCACATCCGTGAGTCCAAGCCGCGCACACCACTCGGCAAAGTCACGTTCGATGCGGCGGAACACATCCTCGGAGTAGCCCACCAGGTCCATCTTGTTGACGGCGCCGACCACATGCGGGATGCGCAGCAGGCTGGCAATCGTGGAGTGCCGGCGCGACTGCGGCAGCAGACTGCCGGCTCCGCCGTTTGCCGCCAGGAACGCCTTGGCGTCGAGCAGCACCACCGCAACGTCTGCGGTCGAAGCGCCTGTAGCCATGTTGCGCGTGTACTGCTCATGACCCGGCGTATCCGCGATGATGAACTTACGGCGGCTGGTTGAGAAATACCGGTACGCCACATCGATGGTGATGCCCTGCTCACGCTCCGCGCGCAGGCCATCTGTCAACAGCGAAAGGTCCACCTGGCCTACGCCTGCGCGGTTTACGCGGCTTGCTGAGATGCTGGCCAACTGGTCTTCGTAGATGCTCTTTGTGTCATGAAGCAGCCGTCCGATCAGCGTCGACTTGCCGTCATCCACGGAGCCACATGTGATGAACCGCAGCAGCTCCTGATCGAGATGCGTGTCCACGAAGGCGCGGAACGCATCCTCGCTGAAGCCCCCGCTTGCGCTCAGCGGTTGTGTGCTCATCAGAAGTACCCCTCGCGCTTCTTGGCTTCCATGCTGCCTTCCTCATCGTGATCGATAGCGCGGTTCTCACGCTCCGAGCGCCGAAACGTGATGAGTTCCGCGATGATCTTGGGCAATGTGTCGGCATCGCTGCGGATGGCGCCTGTGCACGGTAGGCAGCCCAGCGAGCGCATGCGCACTCGCATGGTCTGGGGCGTCTCATGCGGCAGCAACCGCGTGATCTCATTCACCAGCGTGATCGCCCCGGCACGCACCACAACTTCGCGATCTTCCGCGAAGTACAGTGGCACGATCGGAATCTGCTCGGCATAGAGATACAGCCAGATGTCCAGCTCCGTCCAGTTGCTGAGCGGAAACACACGGATCGACTCACCTTTGCGCAAGCGCGAGTTATACAGGCTCCATAACTCTGGCCGCTGGTTCTTTGGGTCCCACTGGCCCAGGTGATCGCGGAAGGAATAAACGCGCTCTTCATCGCGCCTTGCTCCGCCGAAAGCCGCGTCGAAGCCGCCCTCCGCAAGGCCATCCAGCAGCGAACGCGTCTTCAGGGCGCCGCAGCAATTCTGCGTTCCCATACCCCACGGACTCATACCCTGCGCAATGGCTTCCTCATTGCGATGCACAATCAGCTCCGCGCCGATCTCACGCACATAGGCGTCGCGAAACGTGAGCATCTCCGGGAACTTGTAGCCGGTATCCACATGCAGCAGCGGAAAGGGGATCCTGCCCGGGTAGAACGCCTTCTGTGCCAGGCGCAACATGACACTGGAGTCTTTGCCGATGCTGTACAGCATCACGGGGCGTGCGAACTCGGCGACTGCCTCACGCAGGATGTACAGGCTTTCCGCTTCAAGCGCCTGCAGATGATTCAAGCGCTCGGCATATGCATTTGCAGCGAGCTGATCGGGCGTGGCGTGCGTAGCTATAAAACCTCCGGCTCTGTCCTGCAAGGACGCTGGGGCGGATACGACGGCAGGCCAACGCTCCTGCGATCACTTATTGGGATGTGGAAAAGAGGGTAGAAACCTGGAGCGGAAGCAGGCGGCGATCAACAACAGCCGGTCGGTCGTGGACAACAACACACGTGAACTGCCCGCATACGCATTAGGTAATTATACGTGCTTGCGCACATTTGTTCCTTGAACAACGTCTGCAAGCACAGAGTCGGCCTCGGGAAGAAAAACCTGAAAAAAACTAATCTACAGGAACAATTCCAGTAAACTTCGTGCAAGTTCCTAGCCGCGTCTGGCGGGATGTCCTATGGAGGTACTCCTTTCATGTCCTCACGCCCCGCTTGGCGTTCTCTTCTCCGCTTGTTCTCGCGCGCTGCGCTGCCTGCCTTCTGTGCTGCGCTTGTGGTCTGCTTCGCCACGTCTGCCTCAAACCTTCGCGCTCAGGGCAATCGAAGCGGGGCCGAGCACGGGGACTCCCGCCTGGATATCTACGGTGGGTATGGCTACCTGCACCCGGTGAACAGCGGCATCAACGGGTACCAGTACCACGATATCTACAATCCCAACGCAACTGCCAGCGTCACCGGCTGGTTCAATCATTACTTTGGGCTGCAGGCCGAAGGCAGCTACTTTGAAGGCGGAGTGAACCACGTCACTGTGCCCACCGCCGCCTGTGGGTTCACCACCTGCAACCAGATCGTCTACACGGCGCAGGGCGGGCCCGCATTTCGGCTTCCCCTTGGGCGTTTCGTTCCGTTCGCTCACGCGCTGGGAGGCGGCGAGCGCTCCAACGGCCCGGCCGCGCAGCGTTTGGCTTGGGGCTGGGGCGTCACAGGTGGCGTTGGCATCGACTACGTGCTTCCTTTCCTCCACGACCATCTCGCCATTCGCCCCGTCCAGGCTGACTTCCAGTATTCGCAGGTAAAGCATGGCCCGCTGGTGCTCCCGGCCGGCATCGTTGGCGGTTTGGGCGAGGTCTACGCTCTGAAGCTCTCCGGCGGTTTGGTCTTGCGCTTCGGGGAGAAGGGCGAAAAGCAGCCGGTCATGCTGGGCTGCACGGCCGAGCCCGTCAGCGTGCATCCGGGTGACACGGTCACCGTGACCGGCAGCACGCTCTACCTGAACCCCAAGCGTTCCGCCCAGTACACCTGGACGGCAAACGGGGGCAAGATCACGCCTTCCGGCCCCACCGCCACCGTAGACACAGCCGTGTTGTGCAAGGCAGCGGGGCCAGCCAGCAAGCCTCCTGCACGGCACCGTTTACGGTCCTGCCCATCGAGCCGCCCACCGTTACCTGCAGTGCTACGCCAGCGACAGCTCCTTCCGGCACCACCATCGACATCAGCACCACAGGCACCAGCCCGCAGAACCGTCCGCTGACCTACTCCTACAGCACCAGCGCCGGACAGATTACAGGCACCGGCGCCACCGCGAAACTCACCACGGACGGCCTGGGAGACACAAGCATCACGGTCACTTGCAACGTCGTCGACGATCAGGGCCTTACGGCTCATTCCACCACCACCGTCACTCTCCAGAAACCCGCTGTTCCAACCGTTCCGGAGACGCAAACGCTCTGCACTATCCACTTCGACCGCGACAAGCGTCGTCCCGTACGCGTAGATAACGAGAGCAAAGCCTGCCTGGATGACATTGCTCTTACGATGACGCAGCAAAGCTCAGCCAAACTCGTGATCATCGGCAACGCATCGCCCGATGAGAAACCCGAAAGTGCCGCTGAGCGTGCACTCAACGAGCGTCAATACCTCGTCACTGAGAAGGGTTTCGATACGTCACGCATCGAAGTCCGCGTGGGTGATACCTCCAGTCGCACGGCGCGGAACATCCTGGTACCGACCGGAGCCACCTTGAATGATGCCAACACGCAGACCTTCGATGAAGGTGCGATCAAACGGACTGGGCAGGCTTACGGGACCGGACACGATCACGCCACACCCTCCCCTGCCCACCACAGGCAACGTCGCCCGCGTCGCCGGGCGATGTCGCCTGCGAGCACACCTACAAACGCGACCACGCCCGCTCCTGGACTGTGAGAAGCGGCCCACAACATGCTGCATGTGGGTCTCTGGTAGACTTAGCTTGTCGGTTGACCATGCTGCGCCTACGGGGGTTGCGTCGTCTCACCAGAACCGGCAGCTCACCCAACAAGGTTCGGGGCGTAGCGCAGTCTGGTAGCGCACCTGCTTCGGGAGCAGGGGGTCGTTGGTTCGAATCCAATCGCCCCGACCATTCCAACTCATTGAGAATGAAGTAGATGCGGCGTTCTCGCCTAGAGCATCTGCTTTTTCTGCATGGCAACTGTAGTCGAAATTGTGACGGTCGGACCCACCGAGATCCCCTAGAAGCATCACTGACACGAAGTTCAAGCAGTCTTCGGAAGGCTGAGGACCGATACACACAACAGCCCTTGGACTTGCATCACGCGCCGTGACCCGGCTATACCCAAAAGGGCCGTACTGGCTGGCAAGCTGGACGATCGCCTACGTGAGTGCATCGTCGTCTTCGAGCCGTATGGCTCGGTAGCATTGTGTGCCGCTCGGCTGGTTGGCCACAGGCACGGCTGTCGCTCCGTTCCCATGCTGCTGTTGCGCATGGTCCACGGCGCTACGCCGTCGCTCAGGGCTTAGAAGTTCCCGAGGCGAAGTCTCTAAACAGAATTATCCAGGGTCAGGTTCGCCACCAGACGCGTCAGCTTCGTGTTCTCCTGCTCCAGCTCCTTCAGCCGTTTGGCCTGGTCCACCTGCAGACCGCCCTACTCCTTGCGCCACATCCATTCAGCACAAACCAGCGGGCAGATCACCGACATGGCAACAACGAATCCGGATCTCAAACCGGAGATTCTGACAGTCCAGGATATAGATGCCCCTGCTCGTCAATTTCAGCATCCCGACTCCTTGGACTGTTCCTAAGGCAGACATAAAGCTGTTCCAGCAGTGCGGTTGCAGTGGCACAGTTGCCGCTGCATCGGCAACTGTGCTCAGCTGAAGCCAGCTACGCAGCTTGTGGTTGCGGCGAGCAACAGGTGTTGGCGTGCCTGATGGGCCGTCCAGAAGTCGTCTAAGCGCGAAACGGAGGGTCGAATCGAAATCTCCTGGATCGAGGCTCTCGGGCGCTTGGGCGAGGTAAGCCAATTGTCCGGCGAACAGAATGGCCAAAGCAAGTGAAGAGTCGGCGAACAGCACTCCTGACGACACATAGCAAATTCCTGTCGGTTTTTGGCTACGCAGCCCGCGAGATGAAAATTTTCGCCCAACATGGCACCAGCACAAAGACCAGGCGGGAAGCACCTGCAACCTGCGGGTTTGACTGACGCGTGCCGATCAACAACCCAAGTTCGCGTACTAAGGGATCTTGACGGGTTGCGGGAACGCCCTTATGGAAGGCAGCAAATTTGTTCAGTGTGCGTTCACTCGCGTTCAGAACGGTGTGAGTAGCTATGAACTTAAAGTTTCTAACTTCGTCTTGGCCATTTCTGTGATTGAATGTCTTCAATCAAAAAAGAAGACTTGCGCCGTAACGGCCCTGAAGGACTGCACATCCGGCGAACGGGTTGTGAGAAGCGAATCGTGAAAGGTCGAGGACCGCTTGAACTCCAAAATAATGACGACCACGGGTGTGCTGTTGCTGCTGGTCGCCTCGTTTGGCCTTTGGCACGGACACAAACGCACAATGGTTCCAGCCGCAAAGGCGCCACAACGGACATATCCCGAGGTCGTGCGCATCGTAATCGACAGTTCTCGGAGCATGCAGGGGTACTTTGCAGGCGCAACCGAATTCAAAGACAACCTTGACCAGCTTGCTTCCAAGCTTGAAAAGCTGCGGGCTCTTGACGGCGGATTGAAGAGCGTTCAGTACGACACGGTCGGGGAACACGGGGCTCCACAACCTACCCCATTCGACACTAAGCAGTTCATTGCCAGGATGCGCAGCGGCGATCTGATGGTCAGCCACGAATCGCTTCTGCAGGATACCTACAAGGAGATGATCGCCTCCAACACGGCTTCTGAGGTATCCATCCTCGTCAGCGACTCGATCGTCTCCTATCCGGATGATGACATAAGGCATAATCGCGAGATCAACAAGGAAAGCCTCAAAGGGCTTGGCTCGGAAGTGCAGACGGTATTCTTGTCCGCTGCTAAAAAAAGCCAATCGGTCGTTCTGCTAGCCTTTCGTTCGAGCTTCCACGGAATATACTTCACCTACAGGAATGACAACGTGCCTTGCTGTTCAGGCGAGCGGCCTTATTACATGTGGCTGCTAGGCGAAAGGGGGCGGGTCACCGCACTAGCCGAGTACCTGGCATCAGAAGGCTTGCAAGCAGACGGGGAAGCACTCTTTACAAGAGAAACAATCGACCTTCCTCACGCAGTCTTGCAGAACCTTCTGCGAACAGGTAACTTCTATCGGCGCGGCGACGGTATAGAAATCGACAGATCTCCCGGGCAGGTTCGTTTCGCTGTGGCTCTTGACCTTTCCGAAATGCCGTCGTACATGTGGAAGCCGGACTTCCTTGCCTCTCACCTGCACGTGCAATCTCCGGGCCTGGATGTCGTCTCGTTTGAGACGAAATCCCGCAATGATGTAGCGAAGCTGCCAAGGAACGATGCGGCGAAGTACCTGCCGCACTATACCCATGTTGTGGTGGTGACCGTTGCCGGCAAACCGACGGCGCGGTCCACGCTTGATGTAGGAATCGATGCCAGTCCACCCGAGTGGTATAAAACGCTTTCCAACAATGACGACCGGCGCGTGCGTGATGAGAAGTCCGGAACCACCTTCGGGCTGAGCGCTCTCATTGAGGGTATTTCGGGCGCCTACAATAAACACCAGCCGATCGCTAAAGCCAGTGTCGATGTGGAGAATTAGTTCGATGACCGATCTGTACATTAGCTGCTTCGAGTTATTGCACGGCAGGCAGGATCCCGTCTTTCGTGATTATGTGTACGTTCCGGCAGGGACCGGATTGCTACTGATTTCCCTTCTTGTAGCGCTCGTGTTCTATTACGTGGTGAACGGTTTCCGCGCCCGCTTCAACAGGACTCGGCCGCACTGGTTCGTTGCTGCACTCGTCGCCGTATCGCTCAACATTCTCCTGTTGGGTGTCATCGAGAAACAGGCTCCCGATCTGCGCCTTTCCTCCCCGGCGTCTCTGAACCTTTTCCTCATCGACGCCCTCTACGCGGCAATAGCCTTCTTTTGTGTGTCCGTGCTCGTTAAATGGTTCTCCCCTCACGCGCGTCACACGCCCTTTTAGGTTCCAATGGCAGGGAACGACCTGCTAGAAAGGATGCCATGAGCCGTTTGTTCTTGTTCAGCATTGGTGGAACCGGGTCCAGGGTGGTCCGCTCGCTTGTCCACCTTCTGGCGGCCAGTGTCCGCTTACAGGATGCGGCCGGTAAGCCGTTGACTCTGGTGCCCATCTTGATAGATACGGACGCGACCAACAACGACACGCTGTCCTGCGTGCGCCTGCTCGAGCTCTACCAGGAAATCCATGCCGAACGACGCGACGATGGGTCCGGCGGCTTCTTCTCCACACCCATCAGGCGGCTTCGGGACTTCGCCAAGGATGAGAAAGGGAACCTGTCGCCCACCTTTCGAACAAGCTCCCAGACTGTCGAAAACGTGACTTTCGGCCAGTTCATCGATTTCGTGAAAACGCCGGACCAAGCCACCAAGGACATGTTGAGGCTTCTTTACTCCGAGGAGAACTTCCACGAAGCTCTCACGGGTGGATTTTTGGGAAATCCGAATGTCGGCTCGGTGGTCCTCTCCGCCTTTAAGGATTCTTCCGACTTCAAGCTCTTCGCCAAGGAGTTCACCGCCGGGGATCGGATATTCGTCATAAACTCGATCTTCGGCGGCACAGGCGCCGCCGGCCTGCCGTGGCTTGTCAAGCATCTGCGAAGCCTCGCGCAGCAGGAAGGATCGGCCGCCGCCATCCGTATTGCCTCTATAGGCGCGTTGACCGTTCTGCCATACTTCAAGCTCACAAGCGACAACGAGAGCAGGATCGATTCCAACAGCTTTATCATGAAGACGAAGGCTGCGCTTTCCTACTACCATCGGCACCTGACGCAACTCAACTCGCTATATTACATCGCCGATTCAGTCCAGCCGACATACGACAACCACGAAAGCGGAAGCGAGCAGTCCAACAAGGCTCATATCGTCGAACTCATCGGCGCTCTGGCTATCTTCAACTTTGCCGCTACTCCCGAGCAGGCAGCCGTGGCAGACGAAACGAAGTGCTTCGAGTTTGCCCTGGAGAATGACGACAAGCGGCTGGACTTCTATTCTCTGGGCAAGATTGCCGGCAACATGATTGATGGACCGCTGACGCAGATGCAAATCCTTTCTCTGCTCAACCGAAAACACTTTCTCGCCCTGAGCAACCAGGTCTGGTTGGGGAAGGACCTCAGCAAGGGTTTCTTCAAATCCGAAGCGTACGGGCGGACTGTCGATACCTATCTCAGGACCTTTTACGAGGTCTGGATCAGTCAATTGGCGGAGAACACGCGAGCCTTTGCCCCTTTTGATCTGCACGTCACGGGCGAAAATATGACCAGGCTTCTGACCAACCGGAATGCCGCGTCGTCGAGTTGGAGAACCATAATCTTCGGCGCAAAAGTCAGCGCCGAGTCCTTCGACATGCAGGCAAACACGATAAAGGACAATCTCGGCAGTAAGCCCAACACGCTTTTTCGATTCCTGGAAATCAGTTGGCGTGCAACGAAGCCGCTTTCTGAGAAGCTGCTGAAATCCTTGGCCGGAGAGTGAAGGATGCCTTCCCCTGAAAAACATGTACTGATGTCGCTGGCGAAAGATCGGACGACCACCCAGATCGGCTGGCAACCGCGTAGTGGACCTTACTCGGACGCCTACATTGAGACAATCGTGGATCCGTCTGACGCACCGCCCAAGCGCACACTAACGGCCATTCCATCTCCATTCGCGCGGATGCACCTCTTCGACGCGGCCTTCGGCTTCGTAAACCGCAGGGTGAATGGAGTGCTGCAACACAGTGGAACCACCGCTTTTCACCAGATGGTCTCCGACTGCCTCGATGTGCTGGAACTTCTTCACGCGCGGGGCGGCCACGCCACACCTGTCAAGCTCGCCATCTGGACACCGGGCACGGATCTTGAGCCACTGAAGAGGAGCACGAAAGAGGGGCAAAGGCTCTTAGCCGAAACCCTCGAACTCTTTCTTGAGGAGGACCGCGACAGCGCCTACTTCGGCGAAAAACCGGTCTTCTGGCAGGTTCTGGTCCAGGGAGAGCCCATAGCCGTCTCTTCTCCGCTTACTCTTTTCATCACCTCACCCAAGGCGACGCAGATCGCAAAGGACAGTCAGCTCGTCAACCCTTCGACAAAGAAGCCCTACTTCTCGGAGATTCGTTCTCTTCACGATCGGGATGATGATTTTCAGCTATACGTGGGCCACCTGTTCTCCGAGCGAATGGCCGCACTGCCGGAAGATTCTTTCTTCCGCATGGACCTATATGTAACGGAAAACGCCGATCTGTTGAACAAGCGGCTGCTCGCGAGCGGCGCGAGCACCTCGACGCCGCAATTGGAAGATCTGCAGCATGAGAACGCACCCGTGCAGGTACACGGCGTGCAGCTTAGCGAGCGTCCGAAGTCCAGAACGACCGACAAGTTAATCGCTTCCAGCATTGCTCTTCGCAGTGACCGCGCCGGAGCCCG
>CAXSHQ010000003.1:13525-22241 GCA_964236875.1 uncultured Acidobacteriaceae bacterium
CGCCGTTTTTAATTTCGCCAACCGGTTCGAGCGTTTTTCCATCGTCCAAAACCGCGAAAATTATCGGGTTTGCGCCCGCTTTTTTCTGCGAAAAACCAACAGTTACGGCGAGAAAGGCGAGTACGACGCGTATCCCGCAGACCTGCAGACACTGGACAAGCGTGTGCTGCCTGATATTCGCATTGCGTACCCATTCGTTTGTGCCGACGACTTCCTCGAAGAGGCCATTCTGCGCGTCCCGTTCCTGCTGAACACGCGCTTCTTTTCTACTCCGCAGCTTGACAAGTTTGGATCGGAGACTGCGTTCTCGTATCTTCTTCCTCTCAAGCGAGAATTCTTTGACTACTTCCTCCCTGCCGATGCCGCAAATATGCTGACCCTTACGCGCATTGACGACGGAGTTCAAGTTGAGCTCAGGGTGCCCATCAAGGGTGGCGGCCATGGCAGGTTTGTGAAGACGTATTACGAAGCGCCTCGTCTTCCCCACCAGGGCCGCATTGCTCCTGCGGAAATGAACTGCGCAATCTTTCCATTTTTCGCCACGCCGAAGGAAGAGCCTTCCAAAGACGATCCGAAGGCGCTCCCCACACGAATTTTCAGTGACCGTTACTGGGTCATGCTTGTAGACGGCGAAATCGATCCCATTCGCCGCAAGTATCACTGTTTCTCCTTGCGCTTCTTTGCCTCCACGCCGACGGGCCTGGAGCCTTTCTTGGAAAACGAGAAGGCGCTGTACAGTGTGACCACCACTACACGCAGCGAGAAGGAATACCAGACCGGCTCGGCCGAAGCGGGCTCGACTTTCTACGAGCTCCGGGGAGCACCGTTCGACTGCGTTCAGGTGGAGGCCTTTGCCACCGATACCGCTCGCCGATGCACTGGTGTGATCATTCCGAACTGGCCCGTACGCCCTGTCGGGACGCAGGCAGCCCGTGTCGCAATCGACTTCGGCACGACCAACAGCCACGTCGCCTGGCGTTTGGAAAACAGGAAGGGCATTTCTACCGCGCTTCAGATCGATCAAAGCGAGCTGCAAGTGGCTCTTTTCAACGCTCCCGATCCGAAGGCCGCCACGGAGAGCGCCAGATTCGATGAACTCGGCGGACCGAAACTTGCCGGAACAAAAATTCGCCTTCTTCACGAGTTCCTGCCCAGTATCGTTGGCGGCTCCTCGCCGTATCACTTTCCTCTGCGCACGGCCACCAGCGAAAAGCTCAATCTCAAACGCGGGCAATTCGCCACGCTCCGCAACACGAACATCTCCTTCAGCACGGGTGTATTGCCGCAACGCGTCGATGAACGTATCGAGACGGAGCTGAAATGGTCTATCGACGGCTCGATCGAGGTTCAGCAGCGTGTCGAAGTCTTCCTCGAAGAGCTTCTCACCATGGTGCGGACCAAACTTCTGTTGCAGGACGTCGATCCGCGCAAAGTGACGCTCACCTGGTTCCGCCCCTTGAGCTTCGATCTGGGCACCAGAACTCACTTTGAAGAGCTGTGGAAGAGCAAAGCCAAAGCGGTGCTGGATCTGGATCCCGAGCATGTCGTGAGTCTTACGGAATCGGAAGCGCCCTTCTACTTCCACGATGCGACCAATCAGATCAGGACTTCCAGTCCCACGATCTGCATTGACATTGGAGGTGGCTCGACTGACGTCGTTTTTTTCGATGGCAAACAGCCGCGTTTTGGCACGTCGTTCAGTTTTGCCGGAAACGCCATCTGGGGCACGGGGTACGACCGCACCAACACCTTGGAGTCCGGTGTCGTGCGCAAGTACAAAGCGGAGATCGAGACCCAGATCGGCAGCATATCCGACGAGGACACCCGGAAGCGAATCCGAAGCGTTTATGACTCTCTGCTGTCGTTAAAGGCCCCGTCCCAGGAGATCATGAACTTCTGCTTCTCCGTGGACGCCAAGCCCCAGTTGACGAAGCTACTTGCGAGGGACAGCGCCGTCAAAACTCTCGTCTTGGTGCACTACTCCGCCATCATCTTCCATTGTGCGCAGGTGCTTAAAGCCAAGCAGATGGAGCCACCTGAAATCCTGTGCTTCAGCGGACGGGGGTCACAGTATCTCAACATTCTCGACCCTTCCCCGAAGAAGCAACTGGTTGCTGTGCTCACGCAAGCCATCGTCGAACACGTTTTCGGCCAGAAGCTTCCTTCGCCGGTCCAGCTTCGCTTCGCCGCAGATTCCAAGGAGGCCACCTGCAACGGCGCGCTCATGTGGGAACAAAGGACGTCCGAGCAGGAAATAGTCGAGACAGGTCCGGACCCGATCGTTCTTGTGGGGGACGGGCCGTCTGTTCTGCCCAAGCCCCTCAAGTATGGTGAAGTCAACGCTCCTGTCTACTCTGCTGTGGCGGCAAACCTCAACGGTTTCGTCGACATGGTCATAGCCCTTAGCCTCGACAGCCGTACCAACTTCAACAAGTTGTTCAAAGTGGTCCTTGACCAAAAGCTGGTAGGCCGTGTTCTCAAGTACAAAGTGGAGGAAGGCATGAAGAACGCCCTGCAGTTAACCAAAAGGCCGGCGACCGAAGACCTCAGCGAAACTCTTTTCTTCTATGCTTTGGTACAAAACCTGTTTGAACTCGGCAATGAGCTCACATAACGAAGATCGGATCGAGTCTTCGTTCATCGGGGCATCGCTTAACGATGCCCTAAAACGGCATAAGACCAAGTCGGCTTTAGTCGATGGGTTGAGTTTAACGACTTGATCAAATCTTCCTTCGAGAATCTCTTCCGCGGAAGCGCACCGGGCTCCAGGCGTACTTACCGAAACGAAACATTCTGGAAAAAGCATGTCTTACTCTCAAGGATCGAGCGACAGTGTGGATGCCTTCTCCGTTTTGTTAGTGCTCCTTTTCATCGTTTTGGCTGTATTCGTGATCTGGGTCCTCTGGGAACTTGTGTTCCCCAGCAAGACGAGCCGAAAATCTCAGGATCAATTCTACGAGGACGCTGACAAGGTGAAGAATAAGAAGACCAGTAAATCTCCCTCTGGTACTAAAAAGACTGATCAAGGCAAACAGCAGAATGGAAGCCCGTCGCCAGGCAAACAGGACGTGATCGCCGGACTGAATCAACAAATCTACCAGCTCAAGATCGAAAAGGGTACCCTTTCTGAGCAAATGGACCAGCTAACAGCAGAAAAGATTTCTCTTAAAGAGGCGAACTACCAGCTCACACTGAAAAATCAGAAGCTTTGGAACGATTACGACGGGATCTGCGCGGAGAATCAGCGATTGCAAAGCTACATAAACCACTTACAAGAACGGTTAGCTGTCCAACAACGCTCAACCATCTCTTTAGCTGCGCATGGGGCTTCACAAGCACAATCGTCTCCTATCGACCAGCCACCTGCTGCTTCTACTGGAGAGTTGCCGTTGCAGCAACGTTCGGAACGTCTGCCGGCACGCACTGTTCTTTACGCTCACATCCCAGAGCAGGATGGCACATTCAAGAGGTCGGAGTTGAAGACCGCGGCCGACTGGGATTCGCTCTACTCCCTGGAACTGGACGGCGAGCGCACAGCCTCACTCACTCTCAATCCCAATCGCGACCGCTTCGCCGCTGCCCTCCAATCTCCGCACGTCTACCTTGAGCCCGCTTGCCGCTTTGACCGAAATCCTGGCCCAAACGCCTCCAGCATTGAGGTGGTAGAGCCAGGCCGCGCAGAATTCGAAGATCAAGTCTGGAAGATCAAACAGAAGATAACCATCGCATTTTCGTGAGCCGTCTTATGGACCTCGTCACTGTTGTTGAATTGCTCATCCTGATCGTAATTGTCGGCGGCCAAGTTTACTTCTTCCGGCGCACGCTCATTGCATCGCGGGAGTTGTCGGGGCTCTTTCCCGCGATGCAACCCATTGCGCTGGTGTACTCGGCGATTCAAGAGTCGGGCGACCAGCCTGAAGCTTTGTCGCCCATTCGCGTAGGCGCTTTAGGGGAGCCCTCCAGCGGGTTCCAGGCCATCCTCTTTTCCATGAACCGCTACCTGGAGAAGACCCGAGGGGTCCCTGTGAACCTCCCGGTCTTGCAAGACATCGTGGAACGGGTCACGGAATCACTCGAGCAGGCGACGCTTTCCACCGTGAGCCTTCCTCTCTACATCGGGCTCATGGGCACGTTCGCGGGCGTTATCGTGGGACTGCTCAGCTTCGCCCGCGGAGAGGCCCCCACCATGGAAGATGCGGACCTCCGACGCTTCATCCAGGGGGTGCTCGTCGCCATGTGCGGCAGTCTGGTTGGTTTGGGACTCTTCGTTACCGGCAAGACTCTTATCGCTAGGGCACAGGCCGGGGCCGCCGCCCAGAAGCGTTCCTTCTATACGTTTCTGCAAACTGAGCTGCTTCCCGTGGTTGGGCAGGATGTCTCGTCGGCTCTCTACAACCTGCAAAGTAATCTCCATCGCTTCAATGAAGAGTTCCGCAGCAACCTGAGCTCGTTCGGCACCGCGCTGGAGCAGCCCGCACGCGTGCTCCAGCAGCAGAAGGACTTTCTTGAGGCGTTGCAACAGTCGAAGCTGCACACCGTTCTCGGGGGCACGGCGGAGATGGTGAGCGCTTTGCAAAAGGCCGCCCCTTCCCTGCAGGAGTTCGTCAACGCGACCTCGGGCTTTGTGCGCGATCTGCAGACGACGCGAGAGATCAGCCTCAAGTTGGGCGAACTGCTGGATAGGGTAGTCAGCTTTGAGCAGGGCTTGAACGCTCTGGGTGACAAGCTGCGATCAGACAGCTCCCTTACGGACATCAGCGTGGAGTGGATCCGAAAACAGCTCGACACGATTCAGAGCCGTGGCGAGCTCATCACGCAGTATGCCGGCATGCAGGACACGAAACTTGAGCGCTACATGGACCAGAAGCAGGCAGAGCTGGAAGGCCTTCTCAGCACCGTGAACCAGAAGATCGCCAGTGTAGGCCAGGAACTTGCACGACATGTCTCCGAGGCAGTTTCCGGCGACCAGACTGCGGAGCTTCTGCGCAACATAGCCATGCTGTCTACAATCGCAGACCACATGGGGGAGATCGACCGCGGCATCAAGTTGCTCGCGACACGGAAAGAGGAGACGACGGACACAGCGCTGTTGCGGCAGATTCACGCCGCCCTGCTTGAGCAGAACCGGTCTCGCTTCCGGATCGGCGCGCTCTTCTCCTCTAGGAACGCACGCCGATCCCACGACAACGACGCACAGGTTTGATATGCACTCTCGAGATGATGACAGTAACTTCTGGACCAGCTTTGCTGATCTGTTAACCGGTTTGTTCACGGTGACGCTCGTCCTCTTTGTGGTCAGTTACGGCCGTCTTAAAGCCGACCGGGACCGGCTTCGTGTGACCGCAGCCGGCTATCAACGCCTTGAGCAACTGGACCTTGCCATACGCGCCCTTGCCGATAAGGACCACTTCGAATATCAGCCTCAGTTCAAGCGCTATGTGCTGCGGCGCCAAGTCGAGTTCGACAAAGGGTCCGATGTCATCAAGCCGCGCTATGACGCCTACCTGGGCGAAACTGGTGAGGCCATCGCCGAACTCGTTCAGCACCTCAGGGCGGATCCCTCCACCAAGGGTATCCGCTACTTAATCGTTATAGAGGGCATGGCCTCTCGCGACGCTTACAACGATAATTTCGGGCTGAGCTACCGAAGAGCCCTTGCCCTTTCCAGGTTCTGGCGCGACCACCACATCGACTTCGATCCAGACATCTGCGAACTGCTCATTGCCGGAAGTGGCACTGAAGGCGTAGGCCGTTACTCTGGGACAGAGGAGTATCGGAATCAACGCTTCATCATCCAAATCATGCCAAAGCTCTCTTTTTGATGGGCCGCCGTTGACGAAACGTATAGTCTCACGCGTTCTGCTCGCTGGCCTGCCCGATGTTTTATACCGGTAGGTGAGTTGGTGTAGCGCAACTTCGGACTTACCGCACGTTTCCAGCTGCGTAAGCTACGGCACGAGGAGCGGCGTTGATTGAATAAACTGGCAACAGTTGGACGGGAACGTGCCCACTGACTAGAGGCACATCGGGGTAATCGGCGCCGGCTTGCAGCCTGCGCTCTTTCATACTGTTCAGCGCGTTTGGTCATAACCAGCTTGCATTTGATGGAACTTTCGGAGAGGTCTGAACCTGGGCCTCTTCCGCGTGAACGCATCTCGCTCCGGGTCAGATCGCTCGCTGGGCGGCCGCGGATTCCGTATTGGGCGGAACGCATCCGTTCGGCAATGTCGCGAACGAACTGCGCTGGTTCTACTGCCAAGTGTGGGTTCATAAGTCTACGGCCGTGTACGCTCTTCGAAAGAGCTCCGCCTTACTACACTCTTCCTGCGATTATGTCGGCAGCCGTCACAAAAATCTTCCTTCGTTGAGCAGCGGAATCTTTCTTTCGCCCAAGAAGCTCAGTGAGGTCGATCCTTGAATCCAGAACCAAGTAGAGGTCTCCGCCATCCATACAGAACAGACGCGGTCGGTTCCCCTGCACATATCCCTCAGGGGCATCAGGAGTGAAGCCGTTGATCGAGATAAAGAGGCCCAACGTGTTGTCTAGGCTAGATCCGACTGCACCGTCAAGATCGCGCAGGTCTCCCAGATCGCTGGGATAGGCGGTCCATTTCGCTTCTACGAGATAATGTTCCCCGTCCAGTCGAAACGAGCCGTCAATCTGCTCTCCTATGCGCCTGAACGATGAATGGGGTGCCAATTCGAAGAGCAGGAATAGGTCATTGAGAAGTGTCTCTAACGAAAAACCCCTTGCGTGTTCGTCAGATGAGCTGACAAGGCGCACGTAGTCCGCCTTCAGTTGCTCCAATCGCTCGTTGAATCGGGCCTGTTTCCGGGATTCTTCAAGTCGCAGCCGACGTGATTCGGCCTCATCTTCCGCCGTAGCGCGCGCTTCATTATGCGCATCTACGAGCGCACGGAGTGTTGCAAGGGCTTCTTCGGCGTCGCGTCGTCGGTCTTTACCGTCGGTATATCTGAGCAAGTGTTTGGCATCTTTGTAAAGAAGCGTTTCATGAAGTATCCGCCTCAAGGGACCAATGCCCTCAGGGGTGAGGTTCAGGTGATCGATGATTGGCCCGAGAATGTGATCTTTATAAGCATTCCAGTCCTGTGCGGCGATGAGAGCAGCATCAACGCCAGCGATATTTAACATTCTCCGAAGATCTTTCTTTTCCCAGAACAACTTGACTGCTGCGTTGTTGAGAGCCGAGATGATGTCGTGATTAAAATGTCCGGGCACCCGAGAATAGTACGACTTCTGAACTCCCAGAGCGATCTGTTCAACGATTCCCGTAACGAATCCGATACAGTGGTCGGGTGCCCCACCCGCTCGCCACCCTCCGAGTTTTCCGCCGAGGCCCGCCGACTTCACGCCGAAGCCGAACGCCTCTGCCGAGACATACCGGACTGCGATCTGAGCGAGTGGATGGCTCTGGCTAAGGCGAAGGGCATGACGTGGGTGGAGGGACTGGAGTGGGCAATTCGAAAGCGCAGCATGACGTGAGGTTCGTCGCAGGGCGGACCGATGCGTCACTGCATGGCTTCAACGGCATTCTTCACGTCGTCCAGACTGCTCTTGATCTCGTCCGTGTTGTCGATGCCGCTGTTATGGAGATCGACAATTGAGCTATCCACATTAACGATTGCCTTTTTGAGGTCTGCACGTTCTAGGTGATTCGCGAGCATCACGACAAGAAGAAGTGCCAACAGAATCTGAGTGGGAGTGATTGTTCTCGCCTCCTCCAATCTCAAAGCAGGGAGACCCAACCGGTTAGCCACCCGCTTGTAGAGCCAAGCGACAAATGCTGCGATTATCCCGATCACCAGCTAAGTTGCGAGTGACTCCGGCAGCAGCCAGTAAGTGATGATAAACAACGCGCACACGAGCAGCCTTAGCGTCCACAGTCGAACGGATGAAGAGGAAGTCGCTTGGCCCGTACTGGCAACAAGCTCCGGATTCTGGTCTATAGGGGGCACCGGCCCATTAAATCAGATCCTGAAAGGTCTGGTGCACTTCCGTGCACGGCGCCAAATCCAATTCAGGTACACACCATGCGCCTCCGAGCATTAGCCGCGCTCCTTCTCTTTGTTCCGTTGCTGATTTCCGCACAGCAACCTTCGCCTCAGCCAACCCCACCGCCAGCTCACCACCCCGTAAGTACCACTGGCCCTGCGACGGGTCAGCACTACAAGAACAGCAGCGGTCAGCGGGTGCATTCTCCCATGCGTGCGTCCTCCGCACCTGCGGGCGCAAGTGCCAAGTGCGGTGACGGCACGTATAGCTTCAGTCAGCACGCGCGCGGAACCTGCTCGCATCATGGAGGTGTGGCGACTTGGCTCATTCACTAGGGTGCACAACTGGAGCTTTCGATCTATCATCTGGAGTACCGTGAACAAGCGCACTGCGGCCGTACTCATCACGATCCTTTGCTCAGCGCAGTATGCTTTCGCTCAAGAGGCAGAGGGAAAGAACCCTTCCGTGTCGAATGAGATGCTGTCGATGCTAGAGACTATCAAAGCACCCGGCAGGACGGCCCTTGGCCCTGCTCCCAACTCTGTATACGGCTCCGGCAATGTCAGGTGGCCGGAGTCAAACTTTCCTTCGATTCGTGTGGATGCAAGAACGAGGGCTTAGCTGCTGGCTGCCACCTGCACATCAACAGAGACACGGGTGACGCGGTACTGCTCCACGGAACCGCGTTCGGCGGTCCGGATT
>CAXSHQ010000003.1:22280-24438 GCA_964236875.1 uncultured Acidobacteriaceae bacterium
ATCCGCACTTCGTGATGAACTCGCAGAAGATACTGACTTGGCTTTTAGACGATGTCTGCCGGCTCCGGGAGCACCGGCCTAGTCAGTTCATCGCCTAAGCGTTCGAGGAACCGTAAGTCAGCCCGCAACCTGACAATACCGGTAGCATCTTCCAGCAGGAACGGGGAGACCATCTGCCTTGGGTTACACAGGTCGATGAGCTTGAGGGTGTCAGGAGTGGTAAAGTCCGCAACGCAGGCCATCTCACCTGTATGCGGCCGAATCTCGGAGATGATCTTCGAAATCGGAAGAGGATGGGGCGAATCTCGCGAGAGACTTCGCCCCTTTCGCTTTGCCTTCAGTCGGCAGCCATTTGCCTTATCAGACCCTGAGGGCCGTCCGGTTCGATGGTAGAGACCGGTATCAGCGACAGCCAAAACGCATCGATACCTTCCCGGCGTTTGGCGTTCAGGGCGGCATAGTCGGCGCTCCGCAGCCTGCCGAAGAAGGCCCGTGCCGGAGGGTGATTAGCTGCGCCCTTTCGCAACTCCGTGCCAAAGCGTTTGCCCGCATCGCTCGTCGCCAGTCTGCGGTCGCTTCTGAAGTCCAACTGCCGGTTATCCTGCAAGAAATCACTCAAGACAATCAACCGCTTGTCGGTGTCCGCAGCGGAGAATTCCGCCATCGCAATTCGGATGGTACCGAGGATGTCGGTGTGTTGCTCAGGATGGGCAAGGGCACCAATCTCAAACCCATCCAGATCGCTTGCAACCTGTGAACTTATTTTCCGCAGGTCAGCGTCGTAGGCTTGGCGTTCGTCCGCCGTCGGGACTGCGTAATAAAGGATTCGGCCTTGCAAGTCCGCTTCCGCATCCCCTGTGATCGGAATGATGGTCATGGTATCGCCACGGCGCAGGTGGGAGCCGGCCAGTGGAGACCCACTCACGCTTGCACCATAGGCAGCTTGTCGGCCCCGAGTGACGCCTGCCCACAGAAGGCCAAGCAAACATACAGTCCCGGCTACACGCAGCATCCGCTGACTGTTGCGTTCAAACTTGCCGGGAGTCAGGCTGTCGATTGCCAGATGCAGAAGGACTGCGCATCCGCAGGCGATGGCCAGCCCACCGATGAACTGGGCTATCGGGCTTGTTATGTCGAAGAGGTCCATGAATGGCGCGAGCATGTTGGCTTCAGCAGCCATGCAGAACATACCCATACCGACCATGAAGACGGGAACCAAGATCTCCGGGAGATGTCCGGCATGGCGCTGCTTGATGCTTTCCAATCGCTCCTGCGCCGCCGACCGGCGCTGCCTAGCGTCAATCGCGATGGCCTCAAGCTCCTTGAGGCGTGGCGTTACCTTGTGCGCCACCGCTTCCTTCTTCTGATTGAAATTGTGGTCGATCTCAGCAATGGCTTCATCGGGCGCGCATCCTTGCGAGCCTTGGAAGAAGCCTTCGTGTTCGATTGAGCGTTGGCTGGAGCGGGACAGAAGCTGATTCATATTGTTCTCCTTCGGTTGAACTTCGCCATAAGAAAGCAGAGCCAGGCACTATGCCCGGCTCTGCGGTTTACGCCTCAAGGGCGGCTTTGGCCTTCGCGAGTTTCCCGAGCAGGGTTTTCTCCTGATCGAGCTCCTTCTGTAAAGCGGCAACGCGTTTTTCCTGCTTGCCGATCTGCTCAAGGACTACGTCCACGGGCGTCTTCGGCACCCAGGCTTTGCGGGTGGCGGCTTCTGGAGGTGTGGCGGGCTGCTTCTTGTCGGCGGTCATAAACCCTCCTTCGGGGTTTTGGTGCGGTTGTGGTCACTGCCCGGAGGCGGGGACGGCTTCCTGTTGAGCGAGCTTTTCCGTCTCGGCATCGAGCCAAGCTTCGAGCTTGCGAATCGCATCACGCTTCTCCACGATGGAGACATGCGAATAGCGGTCGTTCACGTCGCGAGAGTGCCGGCTCGAATGGCCGATCAGCTCGCGGCGTACTTCCTGCATCACGCCAGCCAGCATGAGGCGCGTGTTGGCGGTGTGCCGGAGGTCGTGGAACCGGAAATGCCGGAGCTTTGCTCGCCTAAGGGACGAGTTCCAGGTGGTCTTGATGTTCTTTAGCGGACCGTTTTTGAAGGTGAATACGGTTCCCTTCTCCTTTCTTGAGCCGACGAGCGCGGCGTAGAGCCTGCCGCTGA
>CAXSHQ010000003.1:24448-33562 GCA_964236875.1 uncultured Acidobacteriaceae bacterium
CCCTCGGGCGTCTTCGAGTGGCTGACGTAGAGCAGCCGGTTATCGAAGTCCAAGTCTTCCCAGCGTTGGTTGAGGATTTCTCCCCGTCGCATCCCGGTATCGAGTGCGGCGAGGATGATCGGTCGAAGGTGTGGGGGAGACGCGTTGGTAAGAAGCTGCTCCTCCGAGACACTCAGGACCGGCTTCTTCGTCCTGCGTTCACGTTCCATCCGTGTCCTCGCCAAAGGATTTGCAGCGATGATTCCCTCCTCCAAGGCGAAGTTGAGCAAGCGCCGCAGTACTGAAACATCGCGGTTGGCGGTCGCGACGGTGATCTCCGACGCGGCGTGACGTTGCTGTCGGTACCGGCGCACCGCCGCCTTGTCAATCTGGGCTAAAGCCATTTCCCCGAAGAACGGGAGCAGGTGCTTGATCCGTTCGAGGGAATACGGCTTTGCCATACCCTCAGCGATGAAGCGGGCGACCAATTCATCGATCGTCATGTCCGGTTTCAGCTCAGTGACGTGATGCCGCTGCAGGTTGAGTTCATCCTCGAAAGCCTTCCCGATGATCTGCGCCTGACGACGGTTGCTGGTGCTCGTTGTTTTGTGGTGGCGGGTGCCGTCGATCCAGACGTACGCCCACCAGACGTTGCCACGCTTGAAGAGCGTCATAGTCCTTTACCTCCTTTCTTTTGCTGGGCGAGAATCCAAGCCACCACCTGACCGCGGTAGAAGATCAGCTTGGCGCCCGGTCCGGACCTGAGGCACGGCAGCCCCCTTGCGAGCCACACATTCCTCACCGTCCAGGCCGAGCAGCCGATCAACTGACCCGCTTCGTGGATGGATATCGGCTCTCCCAGTTCTTTCGCGTTCACCAGACACCTCGGTTTCCGGTTCGGTTCCTTCTGCAAGAGGTCAAAGCTGTATCCTGGCTTTTGTTCACAAGGCTTTCGAGGTTTCGTGAAAACCCAACTACGTACCTCTGCGGGGGCACACGGGCGCCTTACTTGCGCTTGCGGCCTATGGTGACCATCCACAGCAGGAAGAGGGCACCCAGCTCGAAGCCGAGCCGCATCAGGCGGAGTGTCATCTCTGGCTGAGTTATGAACATGAACGCGGCGTAAACCACGTATGCGCAGAGACCGAGCAGGATTGCGATACCGATGACTTTGGCGATGCTGGTGAAACCTTCCATGTGACCTCCCTTTGGTGCCGGTGTTGACATGTCCGTCGAGCCGCATTCGGAACACGCTTCCGCGACTCGTGGGTTCGAATGCCCGCGTGGGCACAGGCGGACGTTGAAGCTGCGAGCGCAGTGCATGCAATACGGCGGCTTGCCTGCATTCAGCTTTTTGCAGTTGGAGCAATAACGCATCGTGTCCCTTTCATGCGATGGACTGGTACGCATCACCCTCTGGCCGGAGCCACGGGGATGCGCACAAGCCATCGCGCCTAATGGTTTCGAGGAGGGCGAAATAGAAGAGCTTTGGTGTTTGTTTGCGGACGACACGGCGGAGTCCATCGAGCCGCCGCTTTGTGGTGCATACAACCGCGACCTTAAAGCGCGGGTGCCGGAAGATGCTTTCGAACTCACCGGAAGCGGCCAGCTTGAGGTACAGCTCAATCTTCCTGTCCCACACACGGGAGGTTTCGGTGGTGAGATCGACCTCCAGAAAGATGGGCTGTATTCCTTCCGTGCCTTTCAGTTCGGCGTAACCGTCGGGCATCAATGGGAGGCTTGCTGAGATTGGCTCGCTGAATCGCACAAAGCGAACCAGCTTGGACTCCGGGCCACGCTGCATAGAAATCCAGCAGCAGTTCACGGCAAGCTGATGTTGCACGCCGGGCTCGCCAATCAATAGCTCGTCTCGCGAATGGCGCAGTTTCCAGCGGACCTGTTGTCCAATGACCGCAGCCCCGCGAGGGGATAAGGCATAAAGCGCTTTACGGCCTCCTGCAACGGTACCGACGAAGTATCTATAGAGCAGTCCTGCAGAGTGCAGCCGAACAAGCCTGTCGTTGGTCCGCGTGATGGAGCCAAAGTCAAGCAGCTCTTGAATCTGCTCGCGGTCGAGCAGCCGGGCGTCAGCGAGATATCCAAGGAGTTCCCGGTCGCGCTCGGTGACGATGACGCGCATTGGATTATTCCCAGTCATTCAAGGCCTCCTTCACTTGCGAGGGCTTGGGACGGCGCACGAGGATGTCGCGTCCGATCTCGTCGCGGCGTCTCGCATGTAGCGCATTCGATTTCGCATAAAGGTCGACCGCCGGGGTCTTCGCTGTGATGACCTCCGGCGTGACGACTTCATAGGGCTTGTTGTTTCCCTGCTTTGCTATGAAATGGCGGGCTGACAGGTTCTTCAGCTTGTCCGCCATTCCCTTTCCCCCAGAGATTTCCCGAGCGACTTGCTCGGCGTCCTCCGGCGAAAGCTGAAAGAAGATGCGCGTGCCGATGGCCTGGATAGCAGAGCGCATACGAGGCGGAAGCTGGCCCGCAAACTGGTTCGCGGAAACCACCGAGACAGCAAACTTGCGCGCCTCACTGAAGAGGACATCGAAGTCGGTGTCGTCGGAGACGAGGTTCTGGATCTCATCGGCGTAGACCGTGAAAATGTTCCGGTTGTGACGCCGGAAGATTGCGGCCTTGAACTTCGAGTAGACGAGCGCGCCGAGCGTTGGGGCATGTCTCCCAAGAGCACCTTTGTTGAGGTTCACGAGGACGATCAAGTTCGAGTTCAAAATCTCATCGAAGGAGATCGTCGATTCGCGCTGTCCAAGAATGAAGCGGTAGTGGGGATCGGCGGTCAGCTCTGTGAGCTTATTAAGGACCGGCTCCCGCATCGTCGCCTTCATCGCGTCGGATAGTGGGTCAAAGCGGAGTTCAAAGTATTCCCGTACGTCGGCATTGGTGACGTTCTTGAGGAGCTTCGCCCTGTAACTGTCATTGGCGAGCAAGATGCTGACTTCAAGGATGGTTAGGTTGTTCTCGGAGAGAACCAGCAATGCATTGCGCAGGAGCTCTTCCGTCCGGGCTCCTTTGAAGTCCCAGCGGTCGGCAAGTGTACGAGTCACTTCGACTACTTGCAGATAGCGTGTCCCCTCGTCGCTCGCCTCGAGCGGGTTCATGCCCACGGCCCACTCGCGGCTGGTGGGATCGATAACGATTACCCGTGCGGGGTCGGTGCCGCAGGCCGCGAGACAGCGCATGATGGCCGGGATGAGATCTCCGTGGAGATCGAAGAGCAGGAAGCCGCGTCCGTCCTGCACGTCACGCTGCGCCATGTGCCGCAGGAAGAAACTCTTGCCCGAACCCGTCTTGCCCATCACGGAGATGTGCTTGGCGCGGTCGGCGGTCGGCAAGTAGTACGGCTGTTTCGTGGCGCCGTTCTCACCGACGATGTGACCCAGCAAGAGCCCGCCGTTGAGACGTTTAATGCGCCTTCTGGTGGCGCGGTTGAAGGCGTTGATGGCGAGATGTTCGAAGAATGATTTCATTGGGCGTTATGCGAAGGAACCGAAGAGACCAACCGATTTCCCCAACCGCCCACCCAGAATCCGGCGCATGGGCGCACCGCGTCTGGCCGATCCCCGGTCGGTTTTGTCACGTTTTGAAGAAAGGCTCTATTTACGGGAGGGAGGCGTTTCCCAGAGCGCGAACCGAAGCCAACGGTCGAGGTCTCCACCCTTGAGGCCAAGCCCGGGCGTCATGGACAGGATGTGCGGGACACCACTGCCGAGGCCAGAGGCCGGAACAGGGGAAATGCTGTCGAGCAGCTCCAGCGCTGTTTGATTGCTCTCGCTGCTAGCGAACTTTAGGCCCACGGCGGCAACGAAGCGAGCTGCTGTTTCATACTGCAAGCTCTTTTGCCCATAGGTTTGGGCCACTTCGGCGAGCATCTCTTGTGCATCGTCCCAGTGGATCCCCGGATCGATGAGCGCCTTCTGGCGAAGGCTGGTCATCTTCAGGTCCACGGGATGATTGGCCTCTTCTTTCTGCTTCATCCGCTCCCGGGCGCGGTCGAACTCAGATCTTGCATCCTGGTCATACCGATCACCCATCTGTAGATGGATTGCTCCGCGCTGGCGCAGATGCTCTGAGCCGGGCTTCTGGCCTACAGCTTCATTGGCTTCATCGGCAGCACGGACGTAGGGAAAGGCGAGCGCGGGCAGATGCATCTTCTGGAGGCAGATCGAGGCGACCAAGGCGGCTTCGCCGTAGCGAAGCAGGTACTGCTTTTCCCCTCCAGACTCGCGGAACGCATCCAGGGCCAAGGACATGGCTGCACGGGCATATATGAAGGCTTGTTGGGTGTCGCCGAGCGCCTGCGCGAACCATGCCAGCTTCTCTTCTATAAGGAGACGCACACGTAGGGCATCGGCATGCCTGGCGTGTGCCACGCACGGGCGGACCAGAAGCAAGGCGTCGTACCCCTCTTTGAGGCCAACAGCTTGATGGTTCTGAAAGATGGCCCACACGTCTCGCTCCGTAAGGTCCAGATCGTGTTTAGTGCGGATGCGAACGCCTTGTGTTCTGCGCTTTGCTTCAGCTCCCCGTTGTGCGTCATTCAGATCAAGCAACTCGATATCATCTTCTTCAAGCGCGAGGGGCTGTTCAGCAGCTCCGTACGCACGGGTGCGCCGGGTAAGCTGCCGGATGTTCTCCGGGGTCTCGCCCAGCACGCTGGCAATGTGCATCGCACGTACCTTCAGGTCTTTCCGCAGAAATCGAACGGCCTGCGGGATTTCGTGTGCGTGCAGCCGCTTTGTGTCGTCGTCGCCCACGTCGCCGAGTATGTCATGCGCGCGACCCACAACGTCAGCAGACTAGCTCGGCCACTTGAAGTTTCCTATCAGTAGCTCCTGCGTGCGTTTCCCGACAACGCTGCGCACCGAATAGGCGATCTGAACCGGCTCGATGGTGAAGCCGGCAAACAGCTTCCTGACTTCAGGGTGGTCATTCAGGGAGAGGAGAAACTTGCCTTTCACCGTACGTAGAAGGGCGACCATTTCAACGAAGTCATTGTGCTCGAGGTTGTGCCGGTACAGGCGCACGTCGTAATACGGCGGATCGATATAGAAGAACGTACCCGGACGGTCATAGCGCTCAACAATCTGCTGGTAAGGAAGATGCTCGATCTGGACACCGGCGAGGCGGGCGTGAACATTGCGGAGGGTCTCTGCTATCAGATCCTCGCGAAGGTTCGGCTTGCCCGTCACATGGATGGCATATGCTTTGCGCGTCACCCGCCCGGCATAGGCCAGCTTCTGCAGGTAGAGGTAACGGACTGCCCGATGGACATCGGTGAGGACCTCCGGCGGAGTCTTCTCCAAGGTTTGGAACCATTCCCGGCTCACGGGCGTGAAGCGCAGGCAGCGAATCAGTTCTTCATAGTGGTTCTGGCACACACGATAGAAGTTCACGAGCTGACTATCGAGATCGTTCAGGACCTCTATAGTGGAGCGCGGCTTGTGAAAGAAGACCTGGGCTCCGCCGGAGAACGGCTCCACGTACGTCAAATGGTCGGGAATGCGAGCAATGATGAGCTTCGCCAAGCGGTTCTTGCCACCGATATAGTTAAGGGGGCCTTTCACGGAGCCTCCTCATAGAGGCTGAACAATCGCTCAACCTGGACATATAGGCCACAAGCCAAGGCGTCGACCACCGCACCCTTCGACTTGGACTCATTCACCACTGGCCAGATCGTTCGGGCGATGCGCCGGACATGCTCTTTGCGTTTGAGCGGAGGGTGCCCGTACGCCTTCAGAAGGGTGACATCTTCTACCTCTACGAATGGAATTGAGGAGTCCTGAGTCAGCTCTCGCGCGAACGAGTAGAACATACGGACTCGCTCGCCGGCTTTGGAAGACGGAACGGTGATCGCCACAAACTCTGGCTGGTTCGCTTCCAGCGTTTGGGTTACTAGCCTGCGATACGCAACTGCTGCCCGCCGAATTTCGAAGGGCAGACGACGCGTTCGCACCTCTTGCAGAGACGTTCCTCGGAAAAGGGCTACTGCGGCAATCCTGCGCTCGGTACTGAAAACAGCAAGTGTGAGGGCCTTCATGATTCTGACGGCATTAAGGACGCGTGGAACGCACGAGCTGGCTCCGGAGTTCCCCTCACGCGATGGAAGAGGCGGAATAGGTCTTCCAGGCGGTGTTGCGAAACATACTGGATGTATCGGCTCACCTCTGCTTGGTCCTTCAGGTGTATGGCCAACTGAAGAGCAACATATTCGAGGTCGTCCTTCGGGATGAACTGCTGTGATGGATCGGGAATGCGGCTCATAACGGTAATGGCAGCACGCCCTGGCGACCCTTCGGCATGCACTCCTCAGTCGCACGAACCTCATCGCGCAAATTAATGAAGGTCTCCTGATAGAGAAATTCGACAGGAGTTCGGAGCGCGGCAGAGAGCCGCAGCACGGTGACTGCTCGAGGAATTACTTCCCCGCTTTCGATACGCCGGACTGTCTCACCGCGTTTACAGCCAATGAGCTGAGCGAGTTGCTCGCGGCTGTAGCCGAGGCGCAAGCGATAACGTAGAGCACTATTTGGATATTTGTATTCTGTTTCGGACATTTGTTATTTGTGCCCTCCTTTCTTGCCTGAAGCATAAAAAGGATTTGCAAACAGCGGAAGAAGGTCCACCTGCCCTTTTTGAGGTTAGATGGATGCTGTTCCTGTGAATAACTTGCTGGTATCGCTCGAGGCTCCACGTCACTTGCAACAATCTGATCTATGATGTCTTGAGATCTATCCACGAGATTGACGGGAGTGACATGGACATAAATGGAATTGTTGCTGAGCTCGATCAAGAGATCGAGCGGCTTACGAAGATCAGGACGGCGCTTCAAGGAACTCCTGCGAAGCGCGGCCCAGGGCGCCCGCCTAAGACTGCATCAACATCCGAACCAACGGCGAAGAAATCAACCCAGCGGACAATGAGTGCCGAAGGGAAGGCGCGGATCGCGGCTGCGCAGAAAGCCCGCTGGGCCAAATTGAAGGAACCGGAGAGCACGCCGAAGACGCCCGGAAAAAAGGCTGCCACGAAGGCGACTTCCAAAAGCTAAGCTGGCGCGGAAACTCCGATTTAGCGATATCCACAGAGCACCCCCCACCAGGGTGAGATGGGCTCTCTTCCGGCATTACTCTTGACCAGGCATAGTGCGTTCATGCAAGTATCACAAGCAATGAATCACTTCCTGGTCTACGGCCGGGCTGAACGGCAGTACGCACTCGAGACACAGATGAAACACAGGGACTGCTTCGCAGCCTGGATTCTTCCGGCGATGGGCGATCGCGATGTGGAGAGCCTGACCCGATTCGATTTCCTTGGCCTGCGCGACGCGATGTGCCGCAGGGAGCTCTCCTCGGCCCGGCAGTCCAGTGTGCTTGCGACCGTCAAGGTTTTCCTCGGCTTCTGTAGGACGTTCCTGAAGCTGTCGTGCATGGATTCATCAGAAATACACCTGCCCCGCAAAGAGATGCCGCATCCGGAAGCGCTCACCCCTGCAGAGATTGAACAGACGCTGGCATGTCTGAACCCGGTGAAGTTCAGCGATGTGCGCCTGAGGGCTATCTGTGAGTTGATCCTGGGAACCGGCGTGCGGTTAGGCGAAGCATTGCGCCTCGAGCGCAAGCCCTTCGACCAGAACCTCACTGAGATAGACATCATCGGCAAAGGCAGCAAACCGCGAACCATCTTCTTCACGGAGCGCAGCAGATTCTGGGTGAAAGCCTATCTGCAAGCGAGGGCTGACAGCCATCCGGCGCTATTCATCACCACGGGCAGCCCGCCGCGGCGCTGGGCACGCGAAGACATCTCCAAGCATTTCATTCGGCTCCGACAGCGTGCCGGCATCACCAAGAAGCTGACCCCCCATATGCTGCGCCACACCTACTGCACGAACCTGCTCAACAATGGGACCGACATCACGTTCATCAAGGAACTCGCGGGACACCAGGACATCCAGACCACCGCACGCTACTACCTTGCCGTGGACAAACCTAACCTGCGCAGAGTGGTGAAGGAAAACGTGCGTTACGAGGTTGTACCACCACTTGACGAGATCGGGGTTTCTTCCTAAGCTGCCAGTGTTCGCAACATCTAATAACATCCTTGAGAACTTTCTTCTTTGTATCGGCTTGCCTAGGAATGCTGGCGACTGACCACCTCCTTTCTAAGGAGATATTGACTTGATTTCAGCGTATGGCGTAATGCCAAACGCTCGAAAATCTCACAAAAGTCAACGGTCGATCAGCCGCTCGCTCGCATAGAGCAGCGGATGAACCTTATCGCGGAGTTGACGTAGCATTTCTTTCATTGTTCAGTCACGCAGGTGCGGACGGAGGCCTTTTCCAGAAGAGAGTCATCTCGAATGGAAAGGGCTTTTTGTTATGTCTGAGTACCAGCCGCATGAGCACTCTATAGAGGCGCTCATGCTAGGGTTCCTGCGGCATCTGGAGGTCGAATGCCGTTTCGCGAAAGAGAGCCTCATCAAGTACAGAGATTGTATGAGGCAGGTGGCGCGGGTTTACGGCAGCGGTCCAGTGACCAGCTTCACGAAGAACAATCTACTGGAACTGAAAGCCCACCTGATGGCCCGCGATCTCTCGGTCAACAGGCAAGTGAGTGTACTGCTGGTCTTCAAGCGGTTCCTGAAGCACGTCGCTGAGGACTGCAATCTGATCTCACTCCCGCCCGCATCGGTGATAATTCCGCGTCGGCCGAGGAGAGAGGTGGCATATCTGTCTGCTGAGGAAGTTCAGCGCTTCGTCGATTCGATCAAGGTCAGTAGCGGCGGTGGGAATGTGTACCTGCTGGGCCTGCGCTTCCGGACGCTCGTCGAGGTGCTCATGGGCACTGCGATGCGCATCTCCGAAGTGCTGTCGCTCGACCGGAATCAGATCGATTTCAAGACAGCGGAAGCGAAGATCGTCGGGAAGGGCGGCAAGGAGCGCGTGGTCTTCTTTACGGAGCGCGCCGTCTCGTGGCTCACTCAGTACCTCGAGGCGCGCACCGACGACAATCCAGCCCTGTTTGTCACGGGAGATGGCAATCGGCGTCTCAAACGGCCAGACATTTGGCGCCCGTTCACCCAGCACCGGAAGCTGGCGGGCCTTAACAAGC
>CAXSHQ010000003.1:33572-38802 GCA_964236875.1 uncultured Acidobacteriaceae bacterium
ATCTGCTCCGCCACACAGCCGCAACGCAACTCCTGTTCAACGGATGTCCGGTTGGCCACATCAAGGAGATTCTGGGGCACGAACGCCTGGAGACGACTTGTCGTTACTACTTGGGGCTTGATCACCGCGCTGCAAAAGCAGCACACGGGAAATACCTGACCTATTCAACACGCTGACCTTCGGGCCGTTCCAATGAAGGCTCTCAGTGCGATGTCTATTGCTGGTCCACCGGCACCCGTTGAGGCAGCAATGCGCCGTGCGGTGAACGATGGCTCACCAGGAGCGTATCAGCTCCATTCGCAGTGGATACCGCGAATCCCGCATAAAGATCCTCGACAGCCTGTTTCGAGAACAGGGTCCAGGAGAGCTTCGGTGCGCCGCTTCCGTCTGTGGTCAATGCCACGTTGCCGATGCTTCCATCGAACAACGCGACCCGGTCACCGCTTACGGCTAGCACTCCGGCTGCAAAGCGCACCGTCCCCGACTCCTTGTGGGAGTTTAGGTCCAGGACACTTGCTTCGGTAGCACCGCCTTTGTATGCGATTACTCCGCTCGATAACGCAGCTACCGTATCAACCTTGCGGTTGAGGGTAAACGTGCTCTCTGTAGCGGAATTCTGGCTGTACACGTGTACCGTGGTGTTCAGGCCGTCTTGCGAAGGCTCAACCCCGACGATATCCGTACCAGACACCGCGATTGCACTGTACCCGTCTGCCTTCATCAGCTCGGCTGCAAATCCCCCGCTGACACCGATTAGGGCGCCTTTGGAATGGTCTGAGCTGAGCTGAGCAAGGGCAATAACCGTTCCGCCTGAGTCCTTCACCAGTCCGATCGGCACATAAGCGCCAAGCGAAATGGACGTAAGGTTCAGGGATTGCAGGTCGATCCGGGCAATGGCGTTCTGTGACGGTTGCATCACATAGACCGCATTGTCGGTGATCCTTGGAGTGCTGGCGCCGAAACCTAAGTTAAAGGTTGCTGCAGCAGCATTGTCGGTTGAGACGGTGAGGGCGCCGGTTTCAGGGTTTACGTTAGCTACAGTGCCACCAAAAACTGCCATCCCTGTTGCAGTAATGGTATAGACGTTTTCCTTGCAGGTCCATCCGCCATCCGTTCCGATTGCGGTAGGCATGTTTCATACCAGCAGGAATTTAGGTCCAAGCGCTCCTCCGCTTGAAGTAAATCCCCACCCAATCAGGGTTGGAGACTTCCAGACGCTCCCGCTAGAACTAGCAGGAGGAGTGGCGGGACATGTTGAGCCTGAATTGACCAGTGTGCCCGGCCAATCCGTAATGGAGTTGGCATTGCCTGCACTGAAGTTCGTACCTGTCACGTTAATCGAGCAGGTCGTAGGTGAGCAGGTATTCGGTGAAGCACTGGTAACGGTCGGCACGCCAGCCGTAACGGTGAGGCGCATCGAGTTAGATACGACCGAGCCGCAGGTTGCCGTGACATCATAGGTTCCGACGCCAGTGTTTGTGACGGTATTACCCGCATTGATCCAACCGTAAGTGGCAGACGTGCTGTCTGGGACATACTTCGCGAAAAACGCCGGCGGCGAAAGGATTGTCGCCCCCTTTACGGTAGAAACGACTGTCCAGCTCACTGATGCAGGCGCACAGGACGAGGATGCCGTGACATATGTGCTGTCCAGGGCGATAAGACTGTTCATTGTAGCGCTTGCGGTTGCGGCCAAGCTGATCGTCTGGGGTACCGGGAGCGCAATGGTGATCGTTGCCGATACCAGAGAGCTGTCGAGAACGCCAGAGGTGCTGGATGTGGCATACGCCTGGAACTTCGTTCCGCCATTTGCGCTCAGCGTAGTGCTGGGGCAAGGGGCAGAAGCGACGGTAGGCGTAGAGCCATCGGTCGTACAATGGACAGTGGTCCCTGACGCGCCGGTGACGGTGACGGTCTGTGCGCTCGCGTACGTTCCGGTTGCGGGGTTGATTGTAGGAGCAGCCGCATATGTCGGAGGTGGAGGCGGCGGAGGCGCAGGAGTCGAAGACGCGCTAGAACTGCTGCAACCGAGGAAAACGCTCGCCAGTAGCGAAAATGCGAACATCAAGCACAGTCGCATCGTCAAATAAACCACCGATGGTGACGTTTTCGAAACGCTGGAATCTCCACTATCTATACACATCACAAAGCGCCGCCTATCTCTATAGAGTGTTAAGAGGGCACTATAGAGTCTTGTCTCTATAGAATGCAAGAGAAAACACTGGTTGCATGCGAAAGGCGGCAACCACGCTACGACGGTCGGTAGAAGAGAAACAGGCAGTTGCATTCGGCCAGGCAATTTATCAGTTCAGGATGAAAGCGGAGCTTTCTCAAGAAGAACTCGCGTTTCGAAGCAATGTCGGCAGAAGCTACATCGGGGTTCTAGAGCGAGGAAAAAAAGAGCCTTGCTTGGGAGTGATGTTTCGCTTAGCAAAGGCTCTGAACGCTAATTTGGTAGACCTTCTCGGCTTGACGGAGCAGCTCTATACAGAGGGTGTAAAGACCACTCCGCATAATGCCCGGGTGAGGTAGCGCTGAGGCGGGACCTTCGAAGGACCATTTCAACCTTTGCGGTACTAGTTGGCGAAGGCTTTAATGTCGGCTCACACGCCAACGATACCCCTTCTGAAAACCGTCCAAATAGCCATTATGCGTTTGCGGAGACGAATGCGTCGTCAATTTGTCCAACTCATTCATCTGTAGCGCCTTCGTATCCCAGATTGTCAGTATTATCGGATACCGTATCATTGGAGTCCACCCGGAGGTATTGAGTGACACATGAGTTCACAATCAAGATTGTGGATAAATACGAGTATCACAGTGGGGTAAACCTTGGTTTGCAAGTTGCCGGTCCCCGCGTGGCATTTCCGCTACTCGTAGGTTGCAGTTTTCGTACGAACGCGGGAAAACTCCATGATTTGCCAGCGAGATGGCTATCTTCTCCTGGTTTGGCGCTTTGGGATTTCAACATCGATCACTTCTGTAAAGACCCAAAAACCTCTGAGTTTCGGTTGATTTTGGGGGACGTTATTTTCGCGCTTTGGGCGGATGAACGCTTTACGG
This sequence comes from uncultured Acidobacteriaceae bacterium, assembly GCA_964236875.1. GTDB lineage: Bacteria > Acidobacteriota > Terriglobia > Terriglobales > Acidobacteriaceae > Granulicella. The sequence goes on from CAXSHQ010000003.1 coordinate 36,636, forward strand.
AACGTCTTTGCGACACTGGCTGGCAACCATGGGCAATACCATGGGTGCTGAACGGACATACTGCGATTACCGAGACGCAGGAAGAGCAAATGCGCTTCAAATATGCGCGGCGGCTGCACGCATGGTCTTCTCTGGATATGCTTTCTCAATTCGGCTTCTCTGGGCGGATTATCAGGCCACCGAACGATCAAGTAACACAGAGAGTTCGTATCAACGAACTTTCCCGAGAACTCGGATTCAAGTCGAAACTGATTCTTGATGCTCTTCAAGCGATCGGAGTTACTGAGCCTAAGACCCACTCCAGTTCAATCGAGAACGAAGAAGCCCAGAAGGTGCGTGAGTACTTGGCTCGGAGAACCTCACGGTCTCACGAGGCCCTCAATGCTTCTGCTGAACATTCGCAGAGAGAACCATCGTCGGAGTTCGCCAAGTCAGTCGTCGTGCCAACCGCGCGTCGCCGCATCCTTCCACTCCCGCGTAGACAGGGCCACGTGACGTTCCCGCCCCCTCGTGCCTTTCCGCTTCCATCGCCTGCACCAATTCCCTCAAATTCCGTGCCGCTAGGGTCAGGTGAACCTTTAACATCCCAGCCTTCTTCAGTAAGCCTTTCTGTCGCATCAGTGCCTGTTAAAACTGACAGACCTACCAACACGACCTCCTCTGAAAGGCCAGAAGCAAAACCGGCTTCGCAAACGCTCCTTGCTCGTGACACAGCTGGCGCGGTCACAACTGCCCTGCCGCTTCATAGCGCAGTGACGCCCCGCACAACGTCTCCGGAATTACAACAATTAGCCGCAAGCAAAGGGAGGACTGCAGCTAAAGCTCCGTCTGGTGTACCCGCGCGACCAGCTTCATCATCGAGGACTTCTCACCCTAATATGGTGGTACGAGTTGGGATGGATGCAATCACGACGGGAGCAGGGCATCACGAGTCCAATTCACCAGCCGACATCTTTAATGGCAGTACCGATATTGATAAGCTCACTGCCGTACTTTCTCGCTGCCTACGGGAAATGGCCACTATGTTAGACAAGTTTGAAGTGCGTAATCAGAAAACAAAACATGAAGGCCTAGCGCTTCGCATTCATCGTCTCAGCAATGATTATCCTGCGGTGGATGATATCGCGCTATCGATGCTGCATGTGAATATGGCTCGCAACCGGATCGTGAAGGAGGCGAAACCTTTACGTGGAACTGAGTTATCTTCGCTAAACTACTCATGGTCGGCCATAAAAGAATGGTTCGCTAGCCTGTAAAATGTGACGGGTTGCCAATCTAATAATTCTTTGTCAGTATGTTGGTGCAGGCAGCTATTAATGATATTTCGATGCATCCAGAAGCACCCGGATCTAAAGATGTCTTTTTCAGTGAGCAATTTCATAACAGTCCCGATATCCCAACCGATGGACTAGAGAACATATCAAGCAGCGCGCAGGATGACGTTCATCAAGCGAGCTTGGGCGATGCGAAACTGTTCGAAGCCAAGCTCCCTGATGAGCGTTTAGTTTTATATGACAATTTAATGTCTCAGATGTCATTGGATTTATATGCGTTTCTTCGACAGGATTACGGAATTTACAGTCCAAGCTTGGAAGCTGCAAGATCGAGATATGATGCTCTCACTGCCGACGAGAAGTCATTTAAACGTGATGGTCGAAATGCGGAGCAGACCGGCTACTTAGTTCGGTTACTGTCATATATACGCGTGCTTAGCCATATTGAGGCCTATCGTTTGCAGTTGCGCGGCTTAGCTTCAAAGGCAACGGTAGGACTCCCGTCGGCCACTGAAAAACTTGAGAAGGCCATTCTGGATCTGAGAGATCAAATGAGTCTAGGTACATATTTCAATATTGATAGGGCGACTCGCACTTTGGAAGACGAACTGTGGGAATAGTCTTTCATCTGACCCAAACCCCAAAAAATAATCCGTGTTGGAGTTGATAACTTTAGGATTGTGATAGTTCTCTGGAAGTGGAGAGTAGAGCTTGATATGGGCATAGTGACAAGGAGCTCTTGTGGGTGTTGCGCGCGGCAGAGTCTTGGAGACGGTGGTAAAGTCTGCGACAAGCATGCAGCAGCGAACTGACGACCGAACGGCTTGTTTGGACTGTAGTGTCAAGGGCGGAGTAAAAGGGAGCCAGTGCGCCGGAGTAAAAGTAGGCCAATA
>CAXSHQ010000004.1:0-1215 GCA_964236875.1 uncultured Acidobacteriaceae bacterium
CCGTTCTTGAAGTAAAGGCGCACAGGGATGAGAGTGTAACCCTTGCCCTGGGTGGCGGCCTGGAGCTTTTCGATTTCGCGCTTGTGGAGGAGGAGCTTGCGGGTGCGGAGCTCTTCGTGGTTCATGATGTTGCCGTGCGAAAAGGCGCCGATGTGCGCATTGAGCAGGAAGGCTTCGCCATCCTTGAGGAGACCGTACGCATCGCGGAGGTTGGCCTTGCCTTCGCGGATGGATTTCACTTCGGTGCCGCGCAGGGCGACGCCAGCCTCGACGCGGTCTTCGAGAAAGTAGTTGTAGCTGGCGGAGCGGTTGAAGGCAGCGTCGCGCTGGCCGGCGGCGACGGGGTCGCGGTCCTTCTGCTTCACGGCCGGCTTGGCGGCTGTGGTGGGGGTGGTCGGGTTGGAGAGGGAGCGCGGCATGGAGCAGAGCCAGTCTACTAAACCGCGTGGAGTGGGCTTGCCGTGGGCATTTGCAGGGGCAGAAGCAGGTGCTTCGCTTCGCTCAGGATGACAACGCAGGCGCGGCGAGGTTTCTCGCTGTTGTGACACTGTTGGGGCGCCTGTAAAGCTGCATTTCTTCCGCAGGTTTGAAACGTCCGGCGTGCTGTTCCGTCGAACGGGGAAGATGGCCTGGTAGCTGACGGGTGACGCGGTGAGAGGCGACGAAAGCCTTCGCGGATGTGCGCCTGCGCGGCCCTCGACCTTACGGAGAAACCGGTGACACGGATGGTAGAATCAAGGCGGCACGACCTAACGGTTGCCCAGCGGACGGCGCCCCTATGTGGCGCGGATGTGGCCGGAAGCACAGAGCGGCCCGGGGCGCAAAGGTTGGCAGCCAATACCACGGAGCCGAAGCGCGCATGGAGCGGCCGCCAAGGGCTGGAGCAGGTCGTACGCATGCAGGAAACCGGGATGGGTCGGCAGGAGAAATTACAGGCGAACCGCGGTGGGCGCAGATTGCTGCTCGCGGCTCTTGCCGTTGCCGGCGTGGCGGTCTTCCTGCCCGCAACGGCGGCGCATGCGCAATCGGCGAGCCGGTGGGACAAGCGTGGGCAGGCTGCGGAGGCCAAGCAGGACTACGACGCGGCCTTTGAGGACTACCGGCAGGCACACCTGAAGAAGCCGGCGGACCTTCGCTACCGGGAGCGCTACGAGCGGCTCCGCTACCAGGCCGGGGCGCTGCATGTGGACCGCGGCCGGGTGCTGCGTCAGTCAG
>CAXSHQ010000004.1:1225-10934 GCA_964236875.1 uncultured Acidobacteriaceae bacterium
GTTTGCGCGGGCGCTGCAGATCGATCCGAGCAATCAGGCGGCGGCGCAGGAGCTGCAGATCACCAAGCAGCCGAACGTGGCCGGCGGACCGGCGGCGAGTGCGAACGCACCGAACGGCGGCGTTCCCGGTGCGACACCGAACGGCGGCACACCGGGGCAGGCAGCCGATGCGGTGGCCAACAGCGCGGCGCCGGGCACGGTGCTGATCCCGGGCGTGGATGAGCAGACGCCGCATCAGCAGCAGGTGAAGCGCGATATCGAGATGCTGAGCGGGCCGGTGGAGCTGCGTCCGGTATCGACGGACCCGATCTCGCTCAAGATGACGGAAGACACCAAGGTCATCTACCAGGCGATCAGCAAGGCGGCTGGCCTGAATGTGATCTTCGACCCGGACTACAGTTCAAAGCGCATCCAGGTGGAGTTAATGAACGTGTCCCTTTGGGACGCGTTGCGCATTGTGGGCACGCTGAGCGGGACGTTCTGGAAGCCGGTGACGCAGAACACGCTTTTTGTCGCGCAGAATAACCGGACCAAGCGCAGCGACCTGAGCGACCTGGCGCTGCAAACGTTTTACCTGACCAACGTTTCGCAGCAGAACGACGCGAATGAAGTGCTGGTGGCGCTGCGCAACCTGCTGGACCCGAGCTCGAAGCTGTTTCTGGTGACAAGCCAGAACGCGATCGTCGTGCGCGCGACGATCGATGAGCTGCGGCTGGTAGAAAAGCTCATTAACGATCTGGACCGGCAGAAGTCCGAGGTGGTGATCGACATCGCAGTGCTGGAAGTGAGCCGCCAGAAAGAGCGGAAGATTGGGCTGACGCTGCCGCAGAGCTTCGGGCTCACGCCGACCTCGGGAACCACATCGACCAGCACGAACACAGGAACCACCAACACGAGCACCGGCACTACCAGTTCGACCAGCACGAGCAGCAACCTGACGCTCAACACGCTGGGAAACCTGAACGCAACCAACTTCGCTGTGACGGTGACCGGCGGACAGGTAGATGCGCTGCTTTCCGATAGCGACACGCGTATTCTCCAGAACCCGCGGGTGAGGGCAACCGATGGGCAGCGCGCGACACTGAAGATCGGATCGAAGATTCCTGTGGCGACTGGATCGTACTCGGCGGGTGCGGCGATCACGTCGGCATCGCTGGGTGTGCAGACGCAGTTTCAGTATCTGGACGTGGGCGTCAACATCGACATTACCCCGACGGTGCACTACAACCGGGAGATCTCGCTGAAGGTGAAGGTGGAGATTTCGAGCGAGGCGAATACCGTCACGATCTCCAACGTGCAGGAGCCGGTCATTGCGCAGAAGGTGGCCGAGCAGCAGATCGAGCTGAAGGATGGTGAGCCGAGCCTGCTGGCAGGGTTGCTGCAACAGCAGGTTTCCGTTTCGACGAGCGGAACGCCCTTCCTGGCGGAGATTCCATTCCTGAAGTACCTCTTCTCCAGCAACGACAGGGTCCGGCAGCAGGATGAGATCGTGTTCCTGCTGATTCCGCACATCGTGCGTGAGTCGATCCTGACGGACGCCAATACGGGACAGATCTATACGGGCACTACCCAGGGGATCGAAGTGCTGCGTAAGGACCCGGCGACCACGCAGGCGGCGCGGCGGGACACGTCACTGGATCGCGTATCGCCGAATCTGCCTGCACCGCAAACCACAGCTGCGCGGGCGGCCGATGCGGCGCTTGGACCGCTGGCGGCGGCGGCCGCGCCCCCGGCGCCGCCCACGGCGATTGCGCCTCCGGCGACGGGAGCGCAGCAGCCGGTAACGCTTAGCCTGACTCCGACGACGGTGAACCAGGGAGTGGGTTCTGTGTTCCAGGTGGCGCTGACCGCGGCGAACGCGAACGACCTCTCGACCCTGCCACTGCAGCTGCAGTTCAATCCCAAGGTGCTTTCGCTTGAGAAGGTGGACGCGGGCCCGATGTTGAGCCAGGGGAACCAGGCTGTCGCGCTGGCGCAGAACTCGATGGGAGAAGGCGCGGTTTCGTTGAACGTCTCGCGCCCGCCGAACACGAGTGGTGTGAACGGGCAGGGAACCGTGGTGACGCTGACGTTCAAGGCGATGTCTGCGGGGGATTCGACGCTGGCGCTGGTGAGGGTTGGCGCAAAGAACAGTCAGGGCACTGACATGCCGACGGTGGCGAACCAGGCTACCGTTCATGTGAAGTAACGCGGCTGCGGACGTTTGACGTAGCCGTGGTCGAAAGCGAGGGGAGGCGTGGTGATGGGAAGAGTTCAAGAGTCAGCACGCGTTCGTCTCGCTGCCTGGGCTGCACGCCGGAAGCGGCATGCGGGGAAAGCCGCCGGTGAAGCAGGGGTTACGCTGATCGAATTGATCATTGTGACGGCGCTGATCACGGTGCTGGCTACGGCCGCGGTTCCGGTGGTGCGGTTTACGGTGAAGCGGCAGAAGGAACGCGAGATGCGGACCGACCTGTGGGAGATGCGGCGGGCCATCGACGCCTACAAGGACGCGGCGGACAAGGGCGGCATTCAAACCAAGGCGGACTCCAACAACTACCCGCCGGACCTGCAGACGCTGGTGGATGGCGTCGACATCCAGGACCACAGGGTGCGGTTTCTACGCAAGATCCCGGTGGATCCGATGACGAAGTCGACGGACTGGGGGCTGCGATCGAACCAGGACGAGCCGGATTCGGACAGCTTTGGCGGGCAGAACGTCTACGACGTGTACTCCAAAAGCACCGGCACGGGGCTGGATGGGACGAAGTACAGCACATGGTGAGCCAGAGACCAACACGCAAGGGCAGGAACGGCGAGGCAGGCTTCACGCTGATCGAGTTGATGATCGTGATGGCGATCATCGGCGTGCTGGCGGCGGTCGCCATTCCGAGCTATGTCACCGTGGTTCGGCGGGGCAAGGAAGCGGCGCTGCGTGAGGACCTGCACGTGATGCGGGACGCGATCAGCAGCTACACGGTGGACAAGGAGAAGGCGCCGAACGGGCTGGATGACCTGGTGCAATCGGGATACCTGAAGTCGATTCCGAACGACCCGATCACCTCCCGGACGGATACCTGGATGACCGACCATAGCGACAGCCTGATGACCATCGAGGAGACGCAGGGCGGGATCGACGATGTGCACTCCGGGTCGCAGGGCATCGCGAGCGACGGGACGACCTACAACACCTGGTAGGGGCGCAAGTCGGCGTGCGGTAAGCCCCTGCAAGAGGTGTGGGGGCACTTCCGGGCGGCCGAATCCAAATCGGCGAGAAATGCGTCTAAAGTAGTAAGCGAAGTTGCGCCCAGGTCCGAGGTGCGGCTTCCGCGGGGTCCCACACCATGCGCACCTTTTCCGCTCTCTCCCTTTCCGCAATTTTGAGCCTTTCGACGGGCGCCCTCGTGGCGCAGCAGCCGACCACGCCGGCCGATTCTCTGCCGCAGGCGAATGCGCCGGTGGGCACGACACCGGCCGGCAGCAACGATCCGGTCCCGACCGACCGCAAGCAGCTGCCCCCTTCGGAAAAGACGCCCACAGGCGACGACAAGAAGGCCGATACGACGCCCACGACGCGGGCGAAGGCCGATGCCATCCCCACGCCGGGTGAGGAGCTGAATCCGCACATCAAAAAAGGCAGTGAAGACGATGTGAGTGCGATCGGCACGCGCACCATCGGCGGACGTGGACTTGGAAACTGGTATTCGACCAACTGGGAAGTCGGGACTGGAAAGCAGTACTCCATGGAAGTGGAGAAGTCATCGCACCTGGTCACTGATCCAGTGGTGGTCGAGTATGTGAACCGAGTCGGGCAGAACCTGGTGAAGAACTCGGATGCGAAGGTGCCGTTCACGATCAAGGTGCTGGACACCGACGAGATCAACGCGATGGCGCTGCCTGGCGGCTTCTTCTATGTGAACTCCGGGCTGATCCTGGCCTGCGATTCCGAGGACGAGCTTGCCGGCGTCATGGCCCATGAGATTTCTCATGTGATCGCGCATCACGCGGCTCGCGAAATGACGAAGATGAACTACATGCAGATCGGGCAGATCCCCCTGATCATCTTTACGCAGGGTACATGGACCGGATACGGCATCTATGAGGCTTCGCAGCTTGCGATTCCGCTCACGTTCCTGCAGTTCTCGCGGCAGTATGAAGCAGAGGCTGACTATCTGGGCGTGCAGTGGATGTACAAGGCCGGCTACGATCCGCAGGGGATGGTCTCTATCTTCGAGAAGCTGGAAGCGCTCGAGAAGCATAAGCCGGGCGCGCTCTCGAAGGCTTTCAGCGATCATCCCGCAACCGCCGACCGCATCGATGCCGTGGAAAATGAGATTGCTACCATCCTGCCGGCGAAACCCGATTACCTGGTGACGACGTCGGAGTTCGACCTGGTCAAGGCTCGGCTGGCGCGTATCCAGAACAAGCGCGGATTGAACGACAAGAAGGGCAATAACAAGCCGACGTTGCGGCGGACGGCTGGATCAAACAACGATCCGAATGCGCCTACCGGTACCACCGGAACGGGTTCGGGTGATGACCGGCCGACCCTGGGGCGGAGAAACTAGAAACAAGAATCAAGGAACAGAAGTAGCGAAGGGGCGCGGCTTCGGGCCGCGCTTCTTGCGTTTGGGAGAATGGAAGCATGAGTGAGGATGTAAGGAAGTACACGACGGGCTATACGGACGACCACGCGGCGGCGGGGCTGGAGACGAAGTTTCCGGAGATCGAGACGTGGCGTAACCAGTTTCCGGCGTACGAGATATTGATCGACGACCCGGAGTTCACGAGCGTCTGCCCGAAGACGGGGCTGCCGGACTTCGGGGTGCTGACGATCCGGTATATGCCGCGGGAGAAGTGCCTGGAGCTGAAGTCGCTGAAGGAATACCTGTTCTGCTACAGGAACCTGGGAATGTTTCAGGAGAACATCGCGAACCAGGTGCTGGAGGATGTGGTGAAGGCGACCGATCCGGTGTGGTGTGAGGTGAAGGGCGATTTCAGGCCGCGGGGCGGGATTTCTACCGTGGTGACGGCGCGTTGGCCGCGATCTGAGGAGATGCGTTAGGCTCTGTTCCATGCGCTTTCCGTATACCCAGCCCTTTGAGTGGCGGACACCGCTTTCCGTGGAGGAAACAGCGCAGGCGCTTCGGGGCCGCGTGATTTCAAGGTGGGCCTTGTTTCGCTCGCGAGCGGAGTTCCCGGTTGCGGGAAGCGTGAAGGACGGGGCGGCTGTGCTGTTTGCGCGGCCGCCGTTCGCGTTTCACAACAGCTTCAACCGCGTGCTGGACGTGAGATTCGAGCGTCTGCCAGAAGGTGGGACGGTTCTTCGTGGCGTATTCCGCTTCGAACGCCCCGCAGCCATCTTCATGATCTTCTGGTTCGGCATTCTATCGATGATGACAATTGTGACCACCTTCGCCATGTTCCACGAGCGAGGGTTCGCGGCCATCCGAGACGGCTCTTTGTATATCCCGTGGGGCATGGCGGCAGGCGGGGCCGGCATGGTTTGGTTCGGTGCATTCCTTAGAGGCTTTCTGAGCACAAAGTGGTTGACCTGTTGCAACAAACGCTTGGGACCGGGGAGGCGAACAGGCCTGTGTTCCCGAGGGTGCCTCGTGGCGTGGCCAAGTCACCAATGAACAGAAGCAGGTAGCGCGGTGCGGAGTGCCGACCTGCTAACCTTGTCGCGATGAGTGAAGCTGTGAAGCCGAGCGGGAATGGAAGCCAGGGTGCTGTTGCGGGGGCGACGACAGCGCTGGTGCTGTTGACGTCAATGAACTTCGTCAACTACCTGGACCGCTACATTCTGCCGGCGGTGCAGGAGCAGGTGAAAGGCGAGTTTCACATCAGCGATGACCAGATCGGGTCGCTGACGCTCTGGTTCTTTGTGGCGTATGTGCTGAGCTCGCCGATCACGGGCTGGCTGGGTGACCGTTTTCCACGGAAGCCAATGATTGTCGTTGCCGCGTTGGGCATTTCGGCAATGAACTTCCTCACTGCCAGTGTGCATGACTATGCTTCGCTGAATTGGCGGCACGCAGCGCTGGGTGTGGGCGAGGCGAGCTTTGGTGTGTTCGCGCCGGCGCTGCTGGCTGACTTCTTTGCACAGAAGAAGCGCAACGGCGCGTTGACGGTTTTCAATGTGGCTATTCCTGTTGGTGCGGCGCTTGGCTATCTTGCGGGTGCGCACATTGCGGCGAGCCATGGATGGCGCATGTCGTTCATCGTCTCTGCCATTCCCGGCGCGTTGATCGCTCTGGTCATCCTCTTTTTCATGAAGGAGCCCGAGCGTGCGGAGAAGGGCCATGAGGGAGCAAAGACCGACAAAGGTTCGGTGCTTTCGCTCCTGAAGAACGGCGCCTACCTGAGCTCTATTCTTGGCTATGCGGCGGTCACATTTTCGCTGGGTGGAATTTCCTGGTGGATGCCGTCGTTCCTGCACCGCATGGATGGGCGCTCGATCGCGGATGCCGGGACCATCATGGGAACTATTACGGTGGTGTGCGGGCTGGGTGGAACAGTGGCCGGTGGCACGCTGGCGCAGTGGTGGTCCAAGAAGACGCCCAAGGCGCTTTATCTTGTGCCGGCGATAAGCGCCATCCTGGCGGCTCCGCCCGCGCTGTTGACGTTCTTCGGGCCGAAGAGCATGACGCTGCCTGCGCTGGGAGTGGCGGTGTTCCTGATCTTCCTGGGGACGGGACCGGTGAACGCGGCAACGCTGAATGCAGTGCCTGCGAGCCTTCGCGCCACAGCGATGGCGGGGCAGTTGTTCACGATCCACGTATTGGGCGACGCGTTTTCTCCGAAGCTGATCGGGTTCATCAGCGACCGCTCGGATTTGCGCTACGGTCTGAGCGCGACGCTGGTGACGATGGTGATCGCTGGCGTCATCTTCTTTGTGGGTGCGCGGTTTGCTCCACCGCTGAGCGATGACACATCGGCCCCGGCGGCGGCTTGAGGCACTGGTGGGGCGCCGCGCTGGAAGGCGGGGCATGGCTGACGGTGGCGGCGTGGTGTGTGCGGATGTGGGAAGCATACCGGCATCTGCCTGAGGTCGCGGACCTGCGCGGGTCGGAGTGGGATGTGGCGCCGCAAGGCGGGCTCGTGCTGACGGTGGTGGTGCCGGCGCGGGATGAGGCGGCGAACATTGGGCCGACGATCGATGCGCTGTTGAAGGCGGACCTGCGCGGGCTGCAGATCGTGGCGGTGGACGACCGCTCGGAAGATGGCACGGGCGCGATTCTGGATGAGTATGCGGCGCTTGCGGTGAAGCCAGGCGGACCGAAGCTGACAGTGTTGCATGTGCGCGAGCTGCCGGAAGGCTGGCTGGGCAAGACGTGGGCGATGGAGTCCGCGGTGCGCGCGAGCGAGGGCGAGTGGCTGCTTTTTACCGACGCGGATGTGGTGTTTGAGCCAACCATCCTGCGACGTGCCGTGGCGTATGCAGAGCGGGAAGGAGCGGCGCATGTGGTGGTGGGGCCGACGCCGCTGATCAAGAGCCGGGGTGAAGGCGCCCTGATGGGGCTTTTCCAGGTGATCGGCCTGTGGGGGTTGCGGCCGTGGCGCGTGCGCGATCCGAAAGCCAGGCGCGATGTGATCGGCGTTGGCGCGTTCAACATGGTGCGGCGCTCGGTGCTGGAGGCGATCGGCGGGCTGCAGCCGCAGCGCATGACGGTGCTGGAAGACATCACGCTGGGGCGGAGGATCAAGGGCTCGGGACATGCGCAGCGGCTGGCGTTTGCGCCGGGAATGGTGACGGTGCACTGGGCCGCTGGAGCGGGCGGGTTGGTGCGCGTCATGACGAAGAACCTGTTTTCCGGCGTGAACTTTCAGCCGGGGCTGCTGCTCCTCGGTGCGACGGGCTTGTTTGCGTTTTCGGTTCTGCCGATAGCCGGGCTGTTGTGGTTGCCGACGCTGTTGCCGTGTCTGCTGGTGATGACTTGCGTGGGCCTGGCGTATCGGAGGATGGAGCGCGTTACGCTCATCGATGCGCGGTATGGATTCCTGTTTCCGCTGGGTGGGCTGGCGTTCTGCTGGGCGATGCTGCGGTCGATGCTGGCGGCGTGGGTCAAGGGTGGGGTGGTGTGGCGCGGGACGCACTATCCGCTGAAGGAGTTGCGGCAGCATAACAGCCCACGACGGTGGCGCGTGAAGGGGCCCTAAGCCAAGGACGCGTGCAATTCGGGATGTCACAGCGGGAAGGTGGACCTAAGCGTCGGTGAACAGCTTTAGGGATGTCTCCTGACGGTGCAGTGCCGCTTCGGGCAAACTGCCGAGATCGTTCGCTGCGCTCAGGATGACGCCTGGCAGGGAGGATCGCGGCTAAAGTTCTACTAGCTGGTGGCCGTAGCGCTTCTCGACGTACTCATCGAGGATGACCTGGAACTCTTCGACAATGTGGTCGCCTTTGAGGGTGGTGAAGAGCTTGCCGTCGACGTAGACGGGCGCTTTGGGTTCTTCGAAGGTGCCGGGCAGGGAGATGCCGATGTTGGCGTGCTTCGATTCGCCGGGGCCGTTGACGATGCAGCCCATGACGGCGAGCTTGAGCTCTTCCACGCCGGGGTACTGCTTCTTCCACTCGGGCATGGATTCCACAAGGTAGTTCTGGATGCGAAGGGCGAGTTCCTGGAAATATGTGCTCGTTGTGCGGCCGCAGCCGGGGCAGCTGGTGACCTGGGGCATAAAGCTGCGGATGGACAGTGACTGAAGGATCTGCTGGGCGCAACGGACTTCTTCGCTGCGGTCGGCGCCGGGCTCGGGCGTGAGGGAGACGCGGATGGTGTCGCCGATACCGGCGAGCAGAAGCGGCGATAGGCCCGCGGTCGAAGCGACGATGCCCTTCATACCCATGCCGGCTTCGGTGAGGCCGAGGTGCAGGGCGTGGTCGCAGCGGCGGGCGAGCTCGGTGTAGACGTCGACGAGGTCGCGGACGTTGGAGACCTTGGCGGACAGGATGATCTGGTCGCGGCGCAGGCCGTAGCGCTCGGCGGCGGCGGCGTTATCGAGCGCGGAGACAACCATGGCTTCCATCATGACGTCGCGGGCGGGTAGGGGATCGGAAGCGCGGTTGTTTTCGTCCATCATGCGGGTGAGCAGGGCTTGGTCGAGCGAGCCCCAGTTGACGCCGATGCGCACAGGCTTTTGATACTCGACGGCGGCTTCGACCATGGTGCGAAAGTTGTCATCGTCCTTGCGGCCGATGCTCACGTTGCCGGGGTTGATGCGGTACTTGGAGAGCGCGCGGGCGCAGTCAGGGTATTTACGCAGCAGGATGTGGCCGTTGTAGTGGAAGTCACCGATGATCGGCGTGGTCCAGCCCTTAGACTTAATGCCTTCGACGATAGCGGGTACGGCCTGCGCGGCGGCATCGTTGTTGACGGTGATGCGGACGAGCTCGGAGCCAGCGCGAGCGAGCGAGGCGATCTGCTGGACGGTGGCTTCAACGTCTGCCGTGTCGGTGTTGGTCATCGATTGGACGACCACGGGAGCGTCAGAGCCGACGCGGATGCCGCCTATGTTTACGGAGACGGCTTTGCGGCGATAGATGGCGGGCATACAGCTTCAAGTTTACCAGTTAGGCAGTGTTCATCGGATTGTCACGAGGCGGTGGTGCGTGGGCAGCCTTGCTGGTGCTGGCTGAAAGCACTGACGCCAAGTACGCCATGGAACGCGATGGCACGCCACGCTGCGCAGCGGGACGCTCGACGAGCTCGCGGAGTACGTCGCCCGC
>CAXSHQ010000004.1:10944-11810 GCA_964236875.1 uncultured Acidobacteriaceae bacterium
AGCCGTGTCCGGCCGCTCGCCGCATTGCTTCGTGGTTAGGTGATTAGAGCTTCTCGTCGAGTTGCAGGGACTTGATGCGGTTCGCGAGGTCGGCTTTGGCGGCGTCGAGGGCAGCGGTGCGGGTGGCGAGCTCGCGCTGCCGCGTGGCGATGGCGTCTTCGGTTTTGGTGAGGTCGGTGACGAAGCGGTCCTTGGAGGGCTTGTCGGCGGTGGCGAGAGCGGTGATGTTGGCGCGCTGGCGGTCTTCGTCCGCCTTCAGCGCGGTGATGTTGACATTGGTCTGGTTGACGGCGGTCTGGGCGTCAGCGACACGGCGGCGCGCGTCGAGGATGGGAGCGAGGGCGGCACGGAGCTGCGCGTCGTTGCCGGATTGGCGGACGATGAAGTCGAGCTGGTTCTCGTCGGAGCGGAGAAGCTCGAAGCGCTCGGTGCCGCGGTGCTGGCCGGAGACCTCAAGCTTCTGCGTGCCGCCCGCGGGGACTTCCACGCGGAAGCGGTATACGGTGGGTGTGGTTTCGGCCGGCTTCACAGCGGAGGTGAGGGTGAAGCGGGTGTCGATGGGCTGCTCCAGCACAACGGTGCGGGCGTCGGGCGCGGCGTTGTGGATGACGTAGGTGACCGAACGGATCTCGGCGCGATGGAGGATGAGCACGCCCTTGCTGGCGGTGATGTGGTCGACGGCCTGCGTGTAGTCCTTGCCGGCTTCGGTGCTGACGTGGACGGCCTCATCGGCTGCATAGGAAAGCAGGCGTTTCTCGCCGGCGTGGACGGGATCGAGGAGGCCTTCGCCCCCGAAGCTGCCGTTCTCAACGAGCGAGAAGCTACCGCGGTCGAGCGTGAGGCCGGTGGTGTTGGTAATCCAGAGG
>CAXSHQ010000004.1:11834-16826 GCA_964236875.1 uncultured Acidobacteriaceae bacterium
CGAGACCTGGCCGTTGCCTCCGTTGACCAGGGTGACGCGGTCGGCGCTGACCTTGGCCTGCAGGATGGGAACCAGAGCGGACTCATTCTTGCGGATGGTGATGGGCTGCGAGAGCTTGTACTGAAAGAAGTCGTCGAAGCCGGCGGCCTGGGTCTGGGGAGCGATAGAGGCTTCGGCGATCTCCTCATAGGAGGGCGGGGGAGCCGCGGGCGCGGACATAACACTGCTCATGACGCCTCCGGCCATACCCCCGGCCATGCCCTGCATGCCAGCGATACCGCGAGAGTGAGGGACCGCCTTGGGCGACGCCAGGTAGCCCAAACGACCGTTGACGGAAACGGGCGCGGCGCTATCGGCGCTGACTTCTACAGTCTGGTTTGCGGCTGCCATGCCGCTGTCGTGGACCGTGGGGGCGAGCTGCTGAGCGGTGGCGATGGGTATCTCAGGACGGTTGGTGTAGATGGGGTCGGAAAGGGGCTGGGTAAAGCTCTGCGGGCGTCCCGCGATGAGCGAAAGCTCAACGTTGTTCCAGTCTTCGCCTACGGTGTTGTCCACTACAGCCCACCCTTGCAGCGTGGCGGTCTGTTTGTCGGACGCAGCACCGTTGTGGGTGTCGGTGAAGAGGATGCGGTAGGTGGACTTCCACACCGGCACGGCGGAGATGTAGCTGACGAGCAGTTCACGAGAGCCGGTGCCGTGGTCGCTGAGGGTGAGGTGGCGTAGGCCCTTGGAGCGGTTGTCGGCGAGGAGCTGGAGGTAACGGCTGACGTCCTGGTGAAGCGCGGTATCGAGCAGGCGGACGCTGGTTTGCTGGGTGAGTTGCACGGTGCGGACCTCACCCGTGTCCGAAACCACGGTGATGAAGTGCGCCAGGGTTTCCTTGAGATTGCTGGAGTCGTCCTCAGAGGGCTTGGGGGTGGTGGCGTTACGGTCTTCCACCGAGAGCAGGCGGCCGACGATGCTGACACCGGGAGCATGGACTTCAACGCGCGAGCCGCGAATGGAGGCGTAGAAGTCGGCGGCGGTGGTATCGGCGTCCAGAGCGAGCGGGAGTGTCTTGAGCTGCTGATCGAGCGGGGTGGTGGAGTTGTAACCGGCGCCGGAGATACGGCCGCCGTTGAGATCCAGTGCGGTAAGGGACTGGAGTACGTCGTTGAGTTGGTCGGTGGTGAAGTCGATGGTGACGGAGGCGTCGCCGGTGACGTGGCCGGTGTGCTCGAAGAAGCCGACGCCGTTTTTATAGAGCGAGACGCGCGTGACCGGCAGGCTGGTGGTGTGCTGGGCGAGCGGTGGCGGCGTGGCGCGTGTGGATGGACGCGGCACCTGCGCTTTCTGCGCGGCGGCGGTGTTGAGGCTGAGGCAGGCAACGAGGGCGGCGGATATGGGAGCGTTCAGGTGCATGGGCGTTCCTTGGGACGAGATGTGAGGGCGTTGCGCGGTGGCTGTGTTGCGGCTTTGTGACGGCCCCGTTGTGCTGAGAACGAAGAGGATTGAGAAACTTGCAGAATATTTTTACGACTGGTGATGATCTTCTGGACCCGGACAGTCCGTATAGACACCGGCGGCGCGGAAACCGGAGCAGCCGCCGTGGAATACTGCCAGAAGCGGCTGCGCGGACGCGCGCCGAGACCCGGGGTCGGAGAGTGGATTTGAACAGGGCTATGTGGCTGCCAGGGCGGAAGCAGCTTGGGCAGGGTTGGTGCTGGGCTGTTCTTTGGGCCGCTCTTCTGATCCTGGGCGCTGCGCCTGCCGGTGTGGCGCAGACTGTTGCGCCCCCGGAGGCAACCGCGTCCAGGGGCGTGGACCGCGAGGCGCAGGATGCGTACCTGAGCGGCGGCAAGCATGCGTTAGGCGCGTGGGTGGGCTTGTCACTGCATAGCGGCCACTATCTTGGCTTCGATAAGGACGTGAAGTGGCTGCCGGTCAACGTGCAATACAGCTACCGGTTTTGGACGCATGACAACTTCGCCCTGCGCTACGCGCCGGAGGCGAATGTGCTGGCGATGATCGACGAGCCGGCTTCGAACTTTGGTGGACCTTCGACGGAACGGCGCAGGAGCTTCGGCGGCGGGTTGACGCCGGCTGGGTTCGAGATGAACTTCTACCCGAAGCGCAGGGTGCAGCCCTTTCTGAGTGAGCACTCAGGCATGTATTACTTTTCGCAACGAGTGCTGTCGCCGCAGGGTTCGCAGCTGCTGTTCCTGACGGACCTGGGGTTGGGGTTGAACATCTTTCGGACACAGAGGCAGGCCTTCACGATCGGGTACCGGTACCAGCACATTTCCAATGCGAACATCAGCGATCACAATCCCGGAACGGATGCGAACACGTTCTATGTGGGCGCGTCGCGGTTCTGGACCAAGGGCGTGCGCTAGGCGCAAGCAGGCGCCTTACGGCCGGGCCAAACACCTAAACCTTGTGTTAACTTGGGGAGTTTGGTTTGTGGAGGATGGATGTTCGGGCTAACGGAAGATCAGGAACAGTTGCGCAGGGCGGTACGGACTTTTGCGGAGCGCGAAGTTGCGCCGCACGTGAATGAGTGGGATGAGAAGAGTGAGTTTCCCAGCGACGCCGTGAAGAAGCTGGGGGAGATGGGCCTGATGGGCGTCATCTTCCCGGAAGAGCTGGGCGGCTCGGGCATGGGCTACGTGGAGTACGTGCTGGCTGTGGAGGAGCTCTCACGCGTTGATGGCAGCGTGGGGATCATCGTGGCCTCTCACAATTCGCTGTGCACGAACCACATCATGCTGGCAGGCAATGACGATCAGCGGAAGCAGTGGGTGTCGAAACTGGCGAGCGGTGAGTGGCTGGGTGCGTGGGGGCTGACGGAGCCTGGGTCGGGCTCGGACGCCGGAGGCATGCGGACAACAGCAACGAAGGTGGATGGCGGCTGGCGGCTGAATGGGTCGAAGACGTTCATCACCAACGGCGGCCATGCGGACTGCGCGGTGCTGCTGGCGGTGACCGACCGCGAGAAGGGGACGCGCGGTGGCGTGTCGGCATTTCTGATCGAGAAGGGAACAGAAGGGTTTCGCCCGGGCAGGAAAGAGAACAAGCTAGGCCTGCGGGCGAGCGATACCTCCGAGCTGCTGCTGGAGGACTGCTTCGTTCCCGACGACCACCTGGTGGGCAAGGAAGGCGAGGGTTTCAAGGACGCGATGCGGGTGCTGGATGGCGGGCGCATCTCGATTGCGGCGCTCTCGCTGGGCATGGCTCGCGGCGCGCTGGATGCGGCGCTGAAGTATGCCAGCGAGCGGAAGCAGTTCGGGAAGCCGATTGCCGAGTTTCAGGCGATCGGGTTCAAGCTGGCGGACATGGCGACGCAGCTCGATGCGGCGTGGCTGCTGACCATGCGCGCGGCGCAGATGAAGGACGCGGGGCAGCGCGTGACGCGCGAGGCCGCAATGGCCAAGCTGTTTGCGAGCGAAGTGGCTTGCAAGATCTGCGATGAAGGCGTGCAGATCCATGGCGGGTATGGCTTCATCAAGGACTACCCGGCGGAGAAGTTCTACCGTGATGTGAAGCTATGCACGATTGGCGAAGGCACGAGCGAGATTCAAAGGATTGTGATCGCGCGGGAGTTGCTGCACCCGCGTTGATCCGAACGGGTGGCAAGCGCAGGCGGCGCGCGGTATGCTCGGGGTGTCTATGCAAACCAGAGCGGTGTATCCAGGCACGTTCGACCCACTGACGAACGGGCACCTGGACCTGATTGCGCGCGGAGCGAAGATCGTGGACCACCTGACGGTGGCTATCCTGCGCAACTCGGAAAAGGGAGCGCCTCTGTTCAGCGTACCGGAGCGCGAGGAGATGATCCGCGAGGCGACGGCGGAGTTTGCGAACGTTTCGGTGGCGACGTTCGATGGCCTGCTGGTGGATTTCGCGCGGCAGGATGGGGCGACGGCGGTGCTGCGTGGAATCCGGGCTATCTCCGATTATGAGTATGAGTTCCAGATGGCGATGATGAATCGCAAGCTCGATCCGGAGATCGAGACGCTGTTCATGCTGCCGGCGGAGAAGTACACGTATGTCAGCTCGCGGCTCATCAAGGGCGTCTTCCGGCTGGGCGGGGACGTGAGTGCGCTGGTCCCCCCGCTGGTGATGGATCGGCTGAAGAGCAAAGTGCCGGAGACGGCGGCGTGAGCGAGAAGAACGCGCAAGGCTTGAGCCTGCAGGAGCAGTTCGGGCAGATCGATATCTATGTGTTCGACCAGATGCTGCGCGGCAACATCAGCGCCGGCATGCGGGTGTTGGATGCAGGCTGCGGCTATGGCCGGAATCTAGTGCATCTGCTGCGCGAGGGCACCGAGGTGTTTGCGCTGGATGCCGAGCCCGAGGCGGTGGCGCATGTGCGCGCACTGGCGGCTGAGCTTGCGCCGGAGCTGCCGGCAGAGAACTTTCAGGTGGGGGCGATCGAGCGGATGCCGTTCGCGGATGGTTTTGCGGATGTGGTGATCTGCAACTCCGTGCTCCACTTTGCGCGGGATGAAGCTCACTTCCTGGCCATGGTGGAAGAGCTTTGGCGGGTGTTGCGCGTGGGTGGGCTGCTGTTCTGCCGGCTGGGTTCGCGGATCGGCATGGACTTCGAACGGGTGCGCGGGAATGTGTTCCGGATCGGCGATGGGTCGGAGTGGTTCGTGGTGGATGAACCGGCGCTGCTGGATATGACTCGGCAGATGAACGCGGTGATGGTGGACCCGCTGAAGACCACGGTCGTTCAGGATTACCGCTGCATGACGACGTGGGTGCTGCGCAAGCGGCGGTGACGAAAGGAAGCAGCCTGCGTGAGGCGTGTTCGTCGTAAGCGTTTGATGCGGAGCCGACGATGGTGCAGAAGAGCAGGTTGGAGAGTGGGTTGGGAACCGGTTAGAACTGGAAGTAGAGGAAATTGGTGCTTTGATCGACGAGCATCACCAGGGGAATGAACAGGAAGCCGATGGCGACTGCCCAGAGTAGCGAAGGGCTCCACCTGAGCCTGGGCAGGAGACTGGG
>CAXSHQ010000004.1:16836-18651 GCA_964236875.1 uncultured Acidobacteriaceae bacterium
GGTTAGAACTGGAAGTAGAGGAAAGGCTGGTTCTGGTCGAGGTTTGCGAGGATGGCGAAGAAGAGCACCGCCATCGCCAAGCCCCAGCCCAGGTTTGGGGACCAGCGGAGCCGCGGGAGAATGCCGCTAGATAAACCGGAGTTGGCCGGCTCCTCGTTCAGAATCTGCTGCGTGTTCGGCATGAACCACACGATGGGGAACAAGGCAAAGCCGATGAAGGCATTCAGCAGGCTGCCCACATGTCCCCGTCCCCGCAGCCCAACGAGGTCGCCGAGCATGGCGAAGGCCGCATGCAGGGTGTCGGCACGGAAGAAGATGAGCGCCAGCGAGACCTGCAGGTAGACGCCGATCTGCAAAGCCATGCGGAGAGCGCCGGTGGGCGGGTCGGGAGGCACGCCTTTCCTGCGCTGCCGGAAGTGACGCCACGCCTGATTGGCGGTGAGGTAGATGCCATGCAACAAGCCGAAGATCAGAAACTTGAGACCGGCTCCGTGCCATAACCCGGTGAGCAGCATGGTGATGATGGTGGGGTACGCCACCATGGAGGTGAAGCCGCCCACCGTGGCAAGCGACTTGCGCGAGATTTTCTTGCCCGCGGCGAGACGCCGGCGCTGCACGGCAAGGAGAAGAGGATTGTAGATGTAGAGCGTGACGTAGCGGGTCAGCGTCATGTGCCAGCGCTGCCAGTACTCGGTGACGCTGGTCGCCTTATAGGGTGAATCGAAGTTCAGCGGGAACCGGATGGAGAAGATGCGGGCGAGCCCGAGCGCCATGTCCGAGTATCCGGAGAAGTCGAAGTAGAGCTGCATGGTGTAGAGCACTAGGCCTGCCCAGGCGGCGGTTGCCGGCTGCGAGCCGGCGTGGGCGAACGAAGCCTCCGCACCCCCGGCGAGCCGGTCTGCGATCAGCACCTTCTTGCCCAGACCGAGCAGGAACCACGTCATACCCAGCGATACGTCGGCCGGGACGAGCCGGAAGCGTCGTCCTGCCGCGAACTGCGGCATCATCTCTTTGTGATGGAGGATGGGCCCCATGATGAGGTGCGGAAAGAACGTGACGAAGAGGACGTAGCTGAGAAAATCCTGCCGCTCTGCCTGACCCTGGGCGAGATCCACGAGGTAGGAGATCTGGGTGAACGTGAAAAAGGAGATCCCCAGCGGCAGAAGCATGGGCAGCACCGTGGGCGCGGCGCCGTGGAAGTAATGAAGCACCAGGAGGGTCTTGTACAGGTACTTGAAATAGAAGAGAGCGAGCAGGTTTGCCGTGACGCCCAACGTCAGGTAAAGCCGGCGGCGTGAAGAGCCTTCGCCCGCTGAGAAGATCGCCACGGAGAAGAGGTAGTTCACCAGGATCGAGCCGAGCAGGAAGAAGACGAACACGGGTTTCCAGACGGCATAAAACACGACCGAGCAGAGAGCCAGCCACGCGATCACGGGCCGGCGTCCGCTCCGCCCCAGCAGATGGAAACCCACCATGGCGATGGGCAGGAAGCAGAATAGAAACGCGAACGAATTGAAGAGCATGTGGGTTGGGGAAGGCTCCCGCTGGGCAAGAGTATCAAACGCGCTTGCGGAGGAAGTAGAGCAAGATACAGAGAACCCATTCACTTGGTTCAGGGCAGGCTCTTCGCTGCGCTCAGGATGACGCCCTCAGGGGGATAGCTAAGGGAGCAGGAGAACCACCCGGCGGCGAAACCCGGGACTCAATGGGACCAAGTCACCCAGCGCAGCTTCGCCAGCCGTTCCGTGGGCGGCTCGGAGCGCTGCAGGGAAGGATTCTGGAGCGCTGCCTGCTTGATCTGCTGCGAGACCAACT
>CAXSHQ010000004.1:18661-35425 GCA_964236875.1 uncultured Acidobacteriaceae bacterium
TTGCGCTGTGTAGTGACGGCCGTCATTGAAGAAGGTGATCGGCAGATCTTCCAGCGGATTGCTCGTGACACCGTTCAACTCGGTGCGGTAGGCGGCGAGGTTCTCGTCACACGAAGGAATAGGCGCGACGTCCACCAGCACTTGCGTGGCCGCGGTTGCGTAGCGCTCGCGGAACTCTTCAGCCAGCGCGCGCGAGAACCGGCCACCGGAGCGGTCATTGAGCTTCGCCACTGTATCGCAGTAGGTGCGGGCCGGGGCGGGTGGGGTAAAGAACGTGGAGCCCTGGGGAACCTGGATGGTGTCCTCTTCGGGGCGCAGGTGCGTGGTCCGGAACCACACGTCCTTGATCGCGTAGTAGGCGGAAAACCCTGCCGCATAGCCGGCGAACGAAACAGCTTCGTGTGGGTGCGTGAGCAGCACCTGCCGGCCTTCCTGCGAGGAGCCATGACGGAGCAGCTCGAGCAGGCCCTCGGCATAGATGGTGTGAGCCCAGACCCTGTTTTCCTGCTGGAAGTCGTCCGGGGAAAGCTGCACGATCAGGATTTTGGGTTTTTCGTTCTGCTGGAGATAGCGGTCCAGCGTGAGGTTTCCTGTGACTGCCAGGACCGCGTTGGTGACGGCGATGTTGCAGGTGCGAAAGCCGGTTTCGCGCTCCACAACGGCAGGATTGATGCCGGTCATGGCGGTGGAATCGCCATACACCAGGACATCGCAGTCGTCGCGATGCTGCATGCTGAAGGTTGAATCGTTAGCCTGGACCCACACACTGGCGCCATGGTGCAGGAAGAAGTCAGACCTGCCGAGAAGGATGAACGCCGGAATGGCCAGCAGCGGGAGCAGAACGACCAGCCAGCAGTAACGAACCACCGGATCGGAGACTGCGCGCGCTGCAGGAGCCCCAGCGTATACGCGCGCGGGGCAATTCGCTGCTTCCTGAGGGTCAACGACCAGAATCATGCTGTCCAAGTTCTTGTACACCATTGTAACGGAAGTGTTGCGGAGAGAAACTGCCATGTACCCGTGCCGGTAACCAAGGGTGGGGTTGGGGCGTTTCGGCACCCGCGTTGGAGACGTTCATCATGAGATTTGGACGTAGAACGGGGTCGCGCCGATTACAGGGTGGCTAGCGCAGGAAGGCGCTCAGCTCAGTGGCCGCGTTGCGGAGGTGGGGCAGGAAGCGCGTCTGCATTTCCAGCATGGGCATGCGGGGCGCGTGACCGCTCAGGTTTACTGTGGCCACCACGCGTCCGTTAGGCGCCTGAACCGGCACCGCGATGGAGCGCAGACCCACTTCCAGCTCCTGATCGCAGAGAGCATAGCCGTTGCGGCGCACGTTGCGCAGGGCGAGGCGGAGCTTGTCTGCCGAGGTGATGGTGCGCGGGGTGAACTGGGTGAATGTCACCCGCGACAGGTACAGCTCCAGCTGGTCTTGAGGCAGGTACGCCAACAAGACGCGGCCCATGCTGGTGCAGAACGCCGGCAGGCGCGAGCCGATGTGCAGATCGACCGACATGACGCGGGTGACCGACGTGCGGGCGATGTAGACGATGTCTTCGCCATCCAGCGTGGCGACGGAGAAGGACTCGCCCAAGGCAGCCGACATGCGCTCGAGGATGGGCTGCGCCGCGTTGGCAAGGGTGCTGGAAGCCGTGTAGGTGTTGGCGAGCGTCAGCATCTTGGGGCGCAGGGAATAGCGTTGCGCCTCGTCCGCGCCGGCAAAGCCGAGCTTGACGAGGGTGTACAGGCAACGGCGTACCGCGGCGCGTGACAAGCCGGTGCGCAGGCTGAGCTGCGAAATTGTCATCTGCGGCATTTGTGGGGTGAACGCCTGGATAACGACGAGGCCGCGCGCCAACGAGGCCATAAAGTTTGGGTCGCCGGTGTAGACCTCCAGCGCTTCGGCCGCGGTCTGCTTCGGCCTGGGAGCTTCAGGATTGACGAAAGGAGGAGGGACGGCGTGGAGGGGGGCAGCGTCGTGAGCGAGAAGTGGCATCTTCTATCCCTGTGCGATTTACGTACTGTAACAACGATAAACGCACAGGGCTCTAAGCGCAAGCTTTACAGCGCGGAATCTGTTGTTTCTGCCGCGCTGAGAGCTGGCTATTTTGCCGATTTATATCGCTGGATCAGGTGATTGGTGGAACTGTCATGCTGCGGCTCGCTGGTGCTGCTGGAGAGCTCACCGATGATTCGTTGCGCCAGCATCTTGCCGAGCTCCACTCCCCATTGATCGAAGGAATCGATGTTCCAGATGATTCCCTGGGTGAAGACGGAGTGCTCGTAGAGCGCGATGAGCGTGCCGAGGAGCCGGGGGGTGAGGGTGTCCGCGAGGATCGTGTTGGAGGGCCGGTTGCCTTCGAAGACGCGGTGGGGAACGAGCCAATCGGCGGTGCCTTCGGCCTGGACCTGCTCGGCAGTCTTGCCGAACGCAAGGGCCTCGGTCTGGGCAAAGACGTTGGCCATGAGCAGGTCGTGATGGTTGCCGAGCGGGTTGAGCGATTTTGCAAAGCCGATGAAGTCGCAGGGGATGAGGCGGGTGCCTTGATGGATGAGCTGGTAGAAGCTGTGCTGGCCGTTGGTGCCGGGCTCGCCCCAGTAGATGGGGCCGGTTTCGTACGCGACCTTTGCACCGTTGAGAGTGACGTGCTTGCCGTTGGATTCCATGGTGAGCTGCTGGAGATAGGCGGGGAAGCGCTTGAGGTACTGGTCGTAGGGCAGGATGGCGACGGTCTGGGCGTCGAAGAAGTCGGTGTACCAGACGGTGAGCAGACCGAGGAGGGCGGGGAGGTTGCGCTCGAAGGGAGTGGTACGGAAGTGCACATCCATGGCGTGGAAGCCGGCGAGGAGGTCGCGGAAGTTGTCCGGGCCGACGGCGATCATGGTGCTGAGGCCAATGGCGGAGTCCATGGAGTAGCGGCCGCCAACCCAGTCCCAGAAGCCGAACATGTTCTCGGTGTCGATGCCGAACTTGGCCACTTCTTTCGCGTTGGTGGAGATGGCGACGAAGTGTTTGGCGACCGTTTCCTCCCCGGCGCCGGAGCGGAGGAACCAGTCGCGGGCGGTGTGCGCGTTGGTCATGGTTTCCAGCGTGGTGAAGGTCTTGGAGGCGACGAGGAAGAGGGTTTCGTCGGGCTGGAGGTCGATGACGGCTTCGGCGAAGTCGGTGCCGTCGACGTTGGAGACGAAGCGGAAGGTGAGGTCGCGCTGCGAGTAGTGCTTGAGGGCTTCGTAGGCCATGACGGGGCCGAGATCGGAGCCCCCGATGCCGATGTTGACGATGTTGCGGATGCGCTTGCCGGTGTGGCCTTTCCACTCGCCGGAGCGGATGCGGTCGGCGAAGGCGGACATCTTGTCGAGGACCTTATGAACCTCGGGGACGACATCTTCGCCGTCGACCTGGATGGATTCGGACTTCGGTGCGCGGAGGGCGATGTGGAGAACGGCGCGGTTCTCGGTGATGTTGATCTTCTCGCCGGTGAACATAGCCTCGATGCGGTCCTTGAGGCCGACTTCATCGGCGAGCTGGACGAGGAGCTGGACCGTCTCGTCGGTGATGCGGTTTTTGGAGTAGTCGAGGAAGAGGCCTTCGGCTTCGGCAGTGAGGCGGGTGCCACGATCGGGGTCGTTGGCGAAGAGGTCGCGGAGGCTGGTGCTCTTCATCTTCGTGAAGTGCTGCTTGAGGGCGCTCCAGGCGGGCAGGTTGGTGAGCGGCTGTGCGGCCGGGGTGGTGCTCATGGCGTTGTTGTCTCCTCGCTAGCTTCGATGCGTCTTGAGGGTAGCCGATAACGCAAGTGCGTGTGACAATCGCCGACTTGGGTTCCGGTTCAACGGACGGAAGTTTGGACACCGGAAGGCCTCTGATGTCTCCTGTTGAGAGCACCCGAGGGGCAACAACCACCATCTGAGCGGGTATGCAGGGTGTCACAGAAGAGACGGCGAAGAGCAGTGCAGGCTCACTGAAGGGCAAAGGGACAGGGAAGAACAAGCGGCAGCAAGAGCTGGAAGCCGTGTTCGAGGCTCTGGATCCGCAGGAGTCGGCCAAGGCGGCTGGGTTGCGGTATGTGTCGGACACACGACCGGGAATTCGGCGAGAGAAGGTGGGGGAACACGAGTTCCGGTACACGGATCCGCATGGTCATGGGGTGACGGAAGAGAAGACACGGGCGCGCATCAAGGGCCTGGTGATCCCGCCGGCGTGGACGGATGTGTGGATCTCGGTGGCGGCCAATGGGCATCTACAGGCGACAGGGCGCGACCAGCGGGGGCGCAAGCAGAGCCGTTACCACCCCAAGTGGCGCGAGGTGCGGGACGAGAACAAGTACGAGCGGATGATCCATTTTGCGGCGTCCCTGCCGCAGCTTCGCGAGCATGTGAAGAAGGACCTGGCGAGGCCGGGGCTGCCGCGAGAAAAGGTGCTGGCGACCATCGTGAGCGTGATGGAGCAGACGCACATACGGGTGGGTAACGAGGAGTACGCGAAGGAGAACAAGAGTTATGGTCTGACCACCATGCGCAACAAGCATGTGCGGGTGGATGGGTCGGAGATCACGTTCGACTTCCAGGGCAAGAGCCGGGTGCACCATACGATCTCGCTGCAGGACCGGAAGCTGGCGCGGGTGATCAAGCAGTGCTCCGACCTGCCGGGGTATGAGCTGTTCCAGTACCTGGACCATGATGGGAACCATCATGGGATCCACTCAGACGATGTGAATGAGTATCTGCGCGAGGCGACGGGGCAGCACTTTACGGCCAAGGACTTTCGGACGTGGGCGGGGAGTGTACTGGCGTGCGACATGCTGCGGGAGTTCGGGCCGTTCGAGACGGCTACGCAGGCCAAGAAGAACGTGGTGGAAGCGATCAAGGCGGTGGCCGAGAAGCTGGGGAATACGCCGAGCGTGTGTCGCAAATGCTATGTGCATCCAGCGGTGCTGGAGGCGTACCTGGGCGGGATCACGGCGCAGGAAGCCAAGCGGGAGATCGAGCAGGAGATGGCCGAGCACGAACATGCGCTGCGGGCCGAGGAGAGGGCACTGATGGAGTTGCTCGAGCAGCGGAGTTTGCTGGAGAAAGCTGCGTAGCGAGCACGATCCGAGTTCCTAAGATCTGCCAGACGCTAATTGCAGTTCGCAAGTAGCGCGAGGGCGGCCTGGAGCGCTCGCGTGACGCGAGGTATATGGTTCTATAGCTGTTCTCCATAGGGTGTAGTTCCGCTTTGGGCAATACAGAGATCCTTCGCTTCGCGCAGGATGACGCCCTTCAGGAAGGGGACTACAGCCATAGGAGAACTGCTCTAGTCATCACAAGCGCGTTTATGAGGAGTTATTTTAAATCGTGCAAACGTAGTAGTGACCAACTAACCGTTCGACTTTGCCCGCACACTCTTCTCCAAAGCCGCTCTCCGAGTTTTGCGGTTGCTTGTGCTGAGCCATTGGCAATACAATTTCGTCCGACACATCGTGGATCAGAAATATATTAGGGCCGCCCGCGAAGCCCACTGACCAGTCGTAAACTACAAAGCTGTCGTCTTTCACCCTAGCAGTTGTTCCAAGCTGTCCGATGCCAAAACCCGCTGTAAGCCCCACATGTACGAGGTTTACGGCGAAGATCGTTGGTCGCCACAACAGCGCAGGGAGAAGGAGTATCAATAAAACAGAAGCGCCTCTTCGCGGACGTCGCTTGGCTAAGCAGTACCCACCCACAACCAAGATTGCAAATGAAGTGAATACAAAGCCGAGCAATGTAAGCGGGATCAGAAGAAAACTGACCATACCGGGAAGCTGACAGAGAAGCACAAGCACGGCTACTGTCGTCAACGACACAAGGGCTGGCTTGAAGGACCAGCGATCCGTTCCCGCGAGGGCGTCCTTCACATCCATGCACCCAATATAGAGTTTCCTGCTTGCTGCTTCACACAGGAATCTATTGGTCCTCATAAGTCGGCTTGTCGGAAGTAGCAACGTGTTCGCGATTTCCGCGAACGTCTATTGTGAGTTCGTTCTGCGTAAAAGACCTGATGCGCGAAGCGGGGGCGTAAACGGGGAAGGAGTATTTCTCGTCAGAGCGGGTGAGACCGGCTGCCGGAGTGGCTGCGCTTGCGGAGGATGATGAAGCTCAGAGGGCAGATTGGGTTGGTGGCGATCTTGTTGGTGGGCGCCGGTGGGCTGACGGGGTGCAATGGGTTCTTTGTGGATGGGTACACGTCGACGGTGCTGACGAGCTCGGTGGTGAGCGCGGCGTATGAGACGTCGATCACGCTGACGGCGAAGCTTTCGACGACGGCGGCGACGGGTGCGGTGGAGTTCTATGACGGCTCGACGGAGCTGGGGACGGCGACGGTGAGCTCGGGCAAGGCGACGTATACGACGACGGCGCTGAGCACGGGGTCGCACAGCCTGACGGCGGAGTACCTAGGCGACGCGAATTATAACGACAGCGTGTCGGATGCGGTGAAGGTGGTGATCAGCTCGACGCTGACGACGACCACGACGGTGCTGTCGGCCTCGGCGCTGAGCGTGACGCAGGGGTCCGCGCTGACGTTTACGGCGACGGTGTCGTCGACGCTGGCGACGGGGACGATGGGGTTCTATGCGTCGGATGGGACGACGATTACGGAGCTAGGGACGGCGACGGTGAGCGCGGGTGTGGCGACGTACTCGACGGCGACGCTGGCGAAGGGCACGTACACGGTGTATGCGGCCTACGTGGGGGACAGCACGTATGCGACGAGTACGTCAGGCACGGTGGCGGTGGGCGTTACGTGAGGTGCGTTTTCCGCTTCGGGTTCAGCGCTGTCGGTGCTCCTGAATACAGGGGTCTCTCCGCTCCGGTCGAGATGACAGGCTTGTGTAGCTGGTGCGAGGCAGGCTGTGTTGCTGGCGTTGATGCGTCGCGATGGTGCTTTCACGGCTGCGCAGGTTTCCATTTCACGGCTGCGCGGGCGACCAGTGGCGGCCGTCGGTGCTGAGCCAGAGGGCGCCGGTGGTGGTGGTGAGCTGGAAGCGGGCGTCGGGTGTGAGCTGGAGGGTTTGGACCGCGCCGGGCCACTGCGGCTTGATGCGCTTCCAGTGCTTGCCGGCGTCCCGGCTGAGGAAGAGCGTGCCGGCGGTGTCGAGCGCGAGGCGGAGCTTGCTGGAGGCGGCGGACGCGGCGGTAGAAAGCTTGCTGGGGAGGGGGCGGGGTTCAGGTGCGGCAGCGCTGTCGCTGCTCTCGGCTGCGGGTGTGGCGTTGACCTCTACGGTCTCACTGACAGCGGAGGCGGAGGAGCGGTCGGCTGGGGGGAGCTTCTGCGGGGAAGCCGACGCGGCCGCCATGGTGGGAGGCGCGGGTGTGGTGGGAGCCGCGGGTGTGGTGAGCGACTGGTTCGTCACCGTAGGCGCGGGCGGGGCAAGCGCGGCTGGGGCGAGGGCGCGGGGGGCTTCGGTGGGTTTTGGCGATGCGGGCGGTTGAGTGATGATCGAGCCGTTGGCCGAAAGAGAGCCGACGGGGGCAGCCGGGGGAAGCGAATAGGGCGCAGCTTTTCGCGCTGCGGCTTGCTGCTGAACGTAGCCCTGCGCGGCGTCGGACGTCTCGCTTGCGAAGGCGGGGCTCCGTGCGGCGCCTGCGAAAGCGGGTACCGTGGCGGCCATGAATTGAGTAGATGACTGCGCCGAAGGTGTTCGGGGCGGCTGCGCTGTCTTAGGTGGGGGTAGCTGAGTTGCGGGCTGGAGCACTAGTGGGCGCGCTTCGGAAAGTTGAGGAGCGGCGGGGTGAGAAGCCGTGCGGGGGGACGGGTGGGGTTGGGCGCTCGGAGCGGCTGGAATGGCAGCGTGGGAACCTGGAGCCGGCGGCGGCGCGGGTGGGTGCGCGGTGGCGATACTGGAATCGGACTGCGGTGTGGAGGTGGGCTGGGCCGAGCGACGGAACTGGAGGAACAAGATCGCGAGGAGACAGCAGGTGGCGAAAGCGACGGAGAAGCCGCGGAAGGCGAAGTGTCCTCTCCAGAGCGCGAAGGAAGGAAAGGACCAGCGGTTGGGACGGGATTTCCCGTTGGGCGCGGCGGCGGTGATGGGTTGGGTGAATTCGGGAGCGAGCGCTGGGTCGGTGGCGAGGGCTGGGTCGGTGGCGAGGGCGGGGTCGGCGGCCTGCGTGATGAAGGCTAGTTGGCGGCAGTCGGCGCAACCGGCCATGTGGCGCAGGGTGGCGAGGCGCTCGGGCTCGGGGAGCGCACCTTCGAGGAAGGCGCTGAGCTGGTCCGGGTCCAGGTGGGCATCCGGATAGCCGGCTGGGTACGCGTCTAGAGGCGCGCCTTGCGCCGAGGGGCTGGGGTGCTGATCGGGTTGTGGAGAGGTGCTCATGGGATGGGGGCCGCCGGGGGCGGGGGTGAGTTGGTTGGCGGTGTCTGCGGTGTCTGATGTTGGAACGCGGCAGCGGCGCGATTTTGCAGCAGGACGCGCAGATTGAGGGTGAGATCGCGGGGATCGGCGCCGAGGGCTTCCTCGGCGGCTCGGCGGGAGAGGCCGCCGGCCTGTAGACGGCTGGACAGCTCGGTGCGGAGGTGGGCGGTGAGGCGCTTGGCGCGGCGGCTAACTGTGGCTTCGGAGACGCGGAGGAGGCGGGCGATCTCGAGCAGGGTGCGGCCATCGAGGAACCAGGCCGAGAGGACGAAAGCGTCTTCGAGCGGGAGCTCGCGGAGCACCACGGTGAGGGATTGCTGGAGGCGCTGGAGAGTGGCGGGCGGGGTAGTGGCGGTAGGCTCGGCAGCGGGCGTGTCGAGGTCGGCCAGCGGTGTTTCGCGGTGGGTGCGGCGGTGGCGGTCGATGTGGCGCTGGGCGAGGGTGGAGCGTAGCCAGCCGAGCAGGGAGCCTCGGCCAGAGTAGGAGGCGAGCGGGGAGCGGCGGGCGGGTGGCTGGCCATCTGGGTGTTCGGTTGAGGGGCCGGCTGGGTGGCGGGCGGGGGCGCGGGTGGAGAGGCCGAAGAGCTCGGCGGGGAGGGCTTCGGCGAGGTCTCGGCCAAGGGAGGCGGAGCCGGTGATGGCGATGGCGGCCGCGGCGAGGGGCTGGCGGAAGCGGGCGAGGAAGAGCTGCCAGGCGGGCTCGCTGCCAAGGGCGCAGGCGTGGGCGAGGGCGAGGTCGGCGAGGTGGAGGCTGCGGAAGAAGGCTTCGCGCTGGATTGCGGCGACGGCCAGGGCTGGAGGCTGGCTGTAGTGGCAGCGGTCGCCGACGGTCAAGAGTATGTGAGTGAAGTCGTTCGGGGTGAGACCTACTGCGGCGCCGTCGGCGAGGAGGTAGAGCTCGTGGAGTGCGGGGATCTCCGGGGCTGGATGAGGGGAGTCGGGACACCCGAAGAAATCGCGCGGAGCCGCTGCGCCCGGGACTACGGCGGGTGGGGCGGGCGGGGCTGAGGACGGCGCGAAGTCCACGTCCGCAGGATACGCGTGCTCTGGTGAAGGCGGGGAGCCGGAACGAGCTTAGAGCTGTGAGCTGGTTAGCTTGGAGCCGATCATCGCGTATGTGTCGCCTGGTGGCGGTGGATGATTTCTCGAGTTTGAGTCTGGAGAGATCGGTTGAGAGTGGGTGTGTTCTTGCAGACGGGGTTGCGTGCGGCGGGGTCTCGTTCAGGCATGAGCTATGAGGAGTCGGGCAACGAGGGGTGAAGCCGGCGCTGATTTCGGCGTCTGAGGCGGAGAATGGAGGTGTGCGGATTGGGACGGAGGAGCGGCAGTGGATCGAGGCGCGCGCGGTGGCGGTGGGCTTCGACCTGAGCGGGCTGGCGGCGGCTCCGGAGCCGGGGAGCGCGGCGGCACAGGTGGACAGCGGGCGCTTCGCGGAGTTTGTGGAGCTGGGGCGCGCGGGCGAGATGGATTGGCTGAAGCGCACCGATGCGGAAGGGGAGTTTCTGCGCGGAGAACTGCGGCGGGCGGTGCCGTGGGCGCGGAGTGTGCTGGTGTGTGCGCTGAACTATGGGGCGGCGAGTGTGGGTGCGCCGAGGTCGATAGATCCGGCGGCTAAGACGGCTGGGTGGATCGCGCGGTATGCGTGGAGCGGCAGGCCTGCGCTGGTGAGTGAGACGCAGGACGTGAGCGGTGCGACCGAGCCGGCGCATGAGCTTGGGAGCGACTACCACGATGTGCTGCTCCCGAAGCTGCATGCCGTGGAGCGGGAGATCAAGGAGCGGTTCGGCGAAGGTGTGGAGACGCGCGCGTATGTGGATACGGGCCCGATTGTGGAGCGGAGCTTTGCGGCGGCTGCGGGCGTTGGGTGGATTGCGAAGAACACGTGCGTGCTGAACGAAGAACAGGGGTCGTGGCTGCTGCTGGGGGTGGTGATTACGTCGCTGGAGATTGCTGCGGAAGCGGTGCCGGCGCTGGCGGCGGACCGGTGCGGAAGCTGCACGCGGTGCCTGGAGGCGTGTCCGACGGGAGCGCTGGTGGCTCCGCGGGAGATGGATGCTTCGCTGTGCATTGCGTATCTGACGATCGAGAAGAAAGGGAGCATCCCGGAGGAGCTGCGGGAGAAGATGGGGCGGCAGGTGTTTGGGTGCGATATCTGCCAGGATGTGTGTCCTTGGAATGGACGGGCGGCGCGACGGGCGGTGGAGCGTGCGCGTGAAAGTGGTGGCTCGGCGGACGAAATACGGGGATCCCTTCGGCAAGCTCAGGGCAGGCTCTTCGCTTCGCGCAGGATGACGCCTTCTGGGGATGGTGACGACACCCATGCGCTGCCGGCTCGGCGGGAGTTGGTGAATCCGGAGCTTGGGTGGCTGGCGGAGATGGATGGAGCGGCGTTCAATGGGTGGTTCCGGGGGTCTCCGCTGGAGCGGACGCGACGGAAGCGGGTGCTGCGGAATGTGGCGATTGCGATGGGGAACAGTGGGCAACAGGAGTTTGTGCCGCGGCTCCACGAGTGGGCAAGGGGCGAGGATGCGGTGCTGGCGGAGGCAGCGGGGTGGGCGTTGACTATGCTGGCGGAGGACGCCGGGCACACGTCAGCAGGTTAGTGCAACATCTGTGGCTGTGAAGCTTTCTCTACCCGCACGATGTCGAAGCGAGGGGTTTGCTCGTCGAAGACCATCGAAAGGCCGAGCAGATCGAAGCGGGCAAAGAAGTCTTCCCAGGAAATGGGTTTGATCTCCGGTGTTCCTGCCTTCGCGTCACCGATCAGGAAATAGAGAACGGACGGCTCGCCGTCGAAACGCAAGGGTTGGATTTCGGCGGGAACGGCGTCGTGGGCCTCTGCCCAGAAACGAATCTCATCGTGGTCTTTTGTAGGAAGCATTTGCACACCTCGGGGATTGAAGGCGTACATGGGACGCTTGTGTCCCTCCTTCGCTGCAACTTCATACTCTCAGCGCGGGGGGGGGGGGAACAAGCTCCCGCCGGTCACAACAGAGGAGTGAAATGGACTCTTTTGTGTAGGCTGTAGGTCTCAGTCACAACAAAGGAGTGCGTGCTATGAAGTGGTCTTCCTGGTTGGCGTGCTCGATGTTCGCTGTAGCCATGGCTGTGTGGACTACGGCGGGGCTTTGTCAGGGTGCGGAGCGGGCGCGGTGGGCGCGTGAGGCCGCGGCAGTGACGATTGTGCGCGACGACTGGGGGATCGCGCATGTGCATGGGAAGACCGATGCCGATGCGGTGTTCGGGATGGTGTATGCGCAGTGTGAGGACGACTTCAACCGAGTGGAGACGAACTACCTGGTGTCGCTGGGGAGGCTGGCGGAGGCGGAAGGCGAGACAGCGGTTTGGCAGGATCTTCGGCAGCGGCTGTTCCTCGATCCGGAGGAGTTGAAGCGGCAGTATGCAGGTGCTCCGGTGTGGCTGCGGACGCTGATGGATGCGTGGGCGGATGGGTTGAACTTTTACCTGTTCAAACATCCGGAGGTGAAGCCTCGGGCGATTGCGCGGTTCGAGCCGTGGATGGCGCTTTCGTTTACCGAGGGGAGTATCGGCGGGGATATCGAGAAGGTGAACCTGCAGGCGTTGCGGGGGTTTTATGAGAAGCCGCGGGCTTCGGGGTTGGTGGTTGGGGCTGGGGCGGGAGCAAACGCAGATCCTCCGCCTTCGGCGAAGGATGACAAAGTTAGAGGGTCAGGAGGGCTGAGGACTCCGGGGGAATGGGCAGGGGCAAATACGGGGATTCTTCGCTCCGCTCAGGATGACACCTTCATTGCGGAAGCATCCTTGGAGCACGGGATGATGCTGCAGTCTTATCTGCATCCGGATGGGGAGGAGTTGGGTGGGTCGAACGGGTTTGCGATTGCGCCTTCGAACACGGTGGGGCATCATGCGCTGCTGCTGATTAACCCGCATACGTCGTTCTTTTTTCGCAGCGAGCTGCAGATGTCGAGCGACGAAGGGTTGAATGCGTATGGCGCGGTGACTTGGGGGCAGATGTTTGTGTATCAGGGTTTCAACGACCGCGCCGGGTGGATGCATACCTCGAGCAACGTGGATGCGGTGGATGAATATGAAGAGACCACCGTGGCCAAGGGGAATGGAGCCTTCACCTACAAATACGGCAAGGGGGAGAGGCCCTTTACGACCAGGCGGATCACCCTGCGCTACAAGACAGCCGAGGGGATGAAGGAGCGCAGCTTTGCGGCGTACTTTACGCACCATGGGCCGGTGGTGCGCGACGATGGCGGGAAGTGGGTGACGGTTCGGCTGATGAATGTGCCGGTGCCGGCCTTGGAGCAGAGCTTTCTGCGGACGAAGGCAAGGAGCTATGCCGAGTACAAGAAGACGATGGAGCTGAAGGCGAACTCGTCGAACAATACGATCTTTGCGGACGCGGATGGCGACATCGCGTACTGGCATGGGAACTTCATTCCGAAGCGCGATGCGGATCTGGACTTCACGAAGCCTGTGGATGGGAGCGATCCGGCGACGGAGTGGGGGCCGCTGATGTCGCTGGAAGAGATTCCACATCTGCTGAACCCGAAGAGCGGCTATGTGGAGAACGTGAACAACTGGCCGTGGTCGGGGTCGGGGGAGAGCTCGCTCAAGCGGGCGGACTTTCCGCGCTATGTGGAGCAGGGCATGGAGACGGCGCGCGGGCTGCATGCGGTGCGGGTGCTGGACGGGCGCAAGGATTTCACGCTGGACACGCTGCTGGGGGCGGGGTTCGACCCGTATCTGCCGTGGTTTGCGCGGACGGTGCCGGCGCTGGTGCGGGCGTGGGATGCGTTGCCGGCGGCGAGCTCGCTGAAGCCTCGGCTGGCGGAGCAGGTGGCGATGCTGCGGTCGTGGGACAAGTGCTGGGCGGCGGACTCGTACGCGACCACGATTGCGGTGTACTGGGGCGAGCAGGTGGGCATGCCGCTGGCAGGGCCGGCGAGGCGCGCGGGCGTGTTGTGGGAAGACTACGTGGTGCAGCATGCGAGCTATGAGGACATGCTGCAGGCGCTGGTGCGGGCCACGGATAAGCTGCGCTCGGACTTTGGGAACTGGAAGGTCGCGTGGGGCGAGGTGAACCGGTTTCAGCGGATAAAGGATGACATTCAGCCGAGCTTTACGGATGAGGGGCCGAGTATCGCTGTGCCGTTTGTGTCGTCGCAGTGGGGGTCGCTGGCGAGCTTTGCGGCACGGACCTTTCCCGATGCCACGAATGGCGAGCAGACGAAGCGGCGGTATGGAACGAGTGGGAACAGCTTTGTGGCCGTAGTGGAGTTCGGCGACAAGGTACGGGCGCGAGCGGTGACGGCGGGTGGCGAGAGTGGGCATCCGGAGTCGAAGCACTTCAAGGATGAGGCGGAGCGGTATGCGTCGGGGGATTTTCGGGAGGTGTACTTCTATCCGGCGCAGCTGGTGGGGCATGTGGAGCGGAAGTATCGGCCGGGGGATTGAGTTATACGTTGCGCGTTGTACGTTCGGCGTGTGAGGCGTGGAAGCTCGCTCCACCGCGACCGCGAAGTAGACTTTCGGTATGGCGAATGAGTTGGGTGCGAGTTCGGTGCCCGAGGGACCGGTAGCGGCGGGTGCTGGTGAGCGTGAGGTACCGGTGATGACCGAGCAGGGGAGTGCACCTGTTGCGGTTGCGGGCGGCGCACCTGCGGCGGGAGAGGAGGCGGTGGCGCCTTCACTGGTGGCGGCGCCGGCGAAGCCTGTGCGGGAGGCGATTACCTGGGAACAGGTGAAGGCGCTGGGCAGCTATATGGCCAAGACCGAGGTGCATACATATGCGTTCTCGGTGGCGGCGCAGGTGATCCTGTCGCTGTTTCCGTTCATCATTATGCTGCTGACGGTGAGCGAGCGCGTGTTCCACTCCACCGCGATGACGGATGTGGTGACGCAGATGATGAAGAACCTGATCCCCACCAGCCAGGACTTCGTGATGATCAACATGCGCAAGGTGGCGCACTCGCATCCGGGGACGCATGTGTTTTCGGTGGTGATGCTGCTGATCACGTCGACGGGCGTGTTCCTGCCGCTGGAAGTGGCGCTGAACAGCGTGTGGGGTGTGACGAAGAACCGGTCGTACCTGGCCAATCAGGTGGTGTCGATCGGGCTGGCGGTGGGTGTGGGCGTGCTGGCGCTGGTGAGTGTGGCGCTGAGTGCAGGGCAGCAGCGTGTGACCGGCTATGTGTTCTTTGGGCACACCGACAATGTGGTGTTCAGCTTCCTGGCGAGCGCGTTTCTGCAGATCGTGTCGCTGCTGGCCGGGATTGGGCTTTTCTTCCTGATCTACTGGGGGCTGCCGAACCGCAAGGTGCCGCCGCGCGCGGTGTTTCCGACGGCGGTGGTGATCGGGGTGATTTGGGCGATCGCGAAATACATATACATCTGGGCGCTGCCGCACCTGGACTTCGACGCGAGCTATGGGCCGTTCCGGGTGTCGGTGGGGATCATGATGTGGGAGTTACTCTCGGGACTCCTGCTGCTGGCCGGGGCGTATGTTTCGGCGACGCGGCAGGCGTTGCGGGAAGCGGCGGCTGGTTAGGCGTGGGACGTTGTACGTTCTACGTGGTACGAGAATGCATTCCGCTGTGGCGCGAGGGGTGGGAATGAGCTTAGAGCACAGAGCTGTTTGAGCTCAGAGCTGTTCGTGCCTCAGTGATCTTTCGTGGATGCCCACCCGTGACGGTGAAGCTGTCACGGGTGGGCATCCGGAAGCTTTCTCGCGGAGCTTTGCCGCTTATCGAAGCCACATCGACAGAGGAAACCAGATTCAGCCCTAGTGGGGTTCGGTGGCTTTGACGACGATGTCGTTGGGGTGGCGGCCGGCGGGGAAGAGGGTGAAGAGCGAGGGCTGGCCGGTGCGGTTGCTGCCGCGGATGACGGACACGTCGCCGGAGCCGGAGTTGGTGACCAGGAGCAGGTGCTCGTCGGCGGAGAAGGCCATGGCGTCGGGCGAGGAGCCGGTGTGGATGCCGGTGACGAGGCGGCCGTCGGCGATGGAGTAGAGGACGGCGGAGTCGGCGCCGAAGTTGGAGATCCAGAGGCTGGCGTCGTCGCGGCTGGGGATGGCGCGGGTAGGTTTGGAACCGACGTTGAAGGTGCCGGAGACTTCGTTGGTCCAGGTGGAGATTTCGGAAACGGAGCCGGAGTCGAAGTTGGTGGCGAAGACTTCGCCGCCGTCGGGCTTGAGGGCGAGCGAGGTAGGCGTTTTGCCGACGTCGAGCAGGGTAAGGAGGGCGTCGTGGGTGAGGGAGGAATCCTGGGTGGCTCGCCAGGAGTTAGCGGCGGCGGCAAGGGAGACGACCATCACCTGGTGGCCGGCGGAGCAGGCGATGAAAGCCTTACCGCCGCCGGCGGAGTCTGTCTGGAGAACGACGTCGGTGGCACCGGGGCAGCCATTGAAGGTGGAGCGGAACTGCAGGGGGTGGTCTGCGGCGCGGCCGATCGAGTAGATCGAGACGCTGCCGGCGGCACGGTTGGAGACGACGAGGGTGTGGTTGTCGGCCGAGACGCGGGCGATGCCGGGGGACTCGCCCGCGGCCACTTCGGCTATCTGGCGGCGGGTGGTGAGGTCGAGCACGCTCACGGTGTTGGAAGCGGAGTTGGGCACGTAGGCGCGGGCGCCGTCGGGGCTGACGGCCAGGAAGTAGGGCGTGCGGTGGACGCCGATGGTGGCCGCGACCGTGTTGGTGCGGGTGTCGATAACCGAGATTGAGTCGGACCCGGTGTTGACGACGTAGACCTCGGGGCGGACGGGGTTGGCGGCCATGCCGGTGGGATTGTGGCCAACGGTGACGGGGCGGTCGGGGTGGAGCGAGACGAGGTCGAGGACGGCGACAGAGTCCGAGGAGCCGTCGGAGACGTAGGCGAACTCGCGGTAGGTGTCGGGGTAATCAGGAAAGGCGCCGCGGTGGCAGCCTGCAAGAGCCAGGAATGC
The DNA here is from genome assembly GCA_964236875.1 of uncultured Acidobacteriaceae bacterium. Taxonomy (GTDB): domain Bacteria; phylum Acidobacteriota; class Terriglobia; order Terriglobales; family Acidobacteriaceae; genus Granulicella. Next base: position 34,969 of record CAXSHQ010000004.1, read on the forward strand.
GCAGACGGGGAACAAGCCGGCGGCGCGGCGGCCGATGGAGGCGCGGGAAAGCACTGCTGTTGAGTGTAGACGGTGTACGTTGTACGTTTTGCGTGGAACGTGGGGAGCGTTGTTCCTGAGGCTTTCGGCGGGTGCGAAATACAGGGGTCTCTCCACTCCGCTTCGCTCCGGTCGAGATGACAAGCTTGTCGTTAGCGCCCGGTAGAGAACTCTGGTGAAAACTTTGGGACCGGCGCAACTTGGATTCGGTGGGTGGGTTCAGGTGAGGGACACGGCAAGCGAGATTGCAAACCGGGTCATGGCAAGACTCCTCGGAACAACGGAGCTTGGGGCGACCCGAGCTCCGTTGCTTTTTTTTGCGCAAGCGAGACATAGAGACTCGGAAGAAGTGGGCTGGTAGAACGCTAGGCGGTATCCACATATAGTCTTTGCTGCGGCTGCTGATTTTGTTCGACTG
>CAXSHQ010000005.1:0-2688 GCA_964236875.1 uncultured Acidobacteriaceae bacterium
GTTCCGGGAGCAGGCTAGCGGCCTGCTGGCCATCCGCATCTCCACCTTGCAGCAGCGCTACCTGCTCTGGTTCCGGCCCGAGCTGGTCACCACGGTTCGCTGGGCCGGTGAGCCCTCGAAGACGGTGGACGCGTCACTCCATCTCCATCCTCGCGCTTCCTTCGACGAATGGAAAGAGATCGTCCGCGGCCACAGTCAGCCCTGGACAGCGGTCGAGGTCGATTCCGCGCGCGACTTCCGCAACGCGCTGACCATCATCAGCCTGCGCCGCGCGGAAGAAGCGATTCAGGAAGGCGAAGCCCGTTTCCAGCAGCTCACGCACGCCCTCCCGCTCAAGATATTTACCGTCGATAACCGCGGGCTGCTGACCTACGTGAACGACCGCTGGCGCGCGGAAGGCCTGGACACCCGCGGCCGCTGGTTCGAGCACGTGGACCTGAAACCGGAAGACGCGCAACGGGCGGCCGCGCTCTGGGATCAAGCCGTTCGCACCGGAAAAGCATTCGAAACGGAGCTTTGCGTCCAGCCCGGCGGTGGGAATCCGGAACGTCCCAACCTGGTGCGCGTCGTCCCTTTTCAGCGCGCCGGCGGGGCACGCGCCGGCTGGATCGGCGTCTTCATCGACCTGACCGAGAGCAAGCAGCGCGAGATGGCTCTGCGCATGACGGAAAAGCTTGCGCTAACCGGCCGCATGACCAGTGTCATCGCCCACGAGATCAACAACCCGTTGGAAGCCATCACTAACCTGATGTACCTGCTGCGCGCCGACCTCCAGGACAATCCGGAAGCCACCCAATACATCACCATGGCGGAAAGCGAGCTGGAGCGCATCTCCGGCATCACCAAGCAGACGCTGCGCTGGAACCGCGAAACTTCCGAATCGATCGACGAGATGCAGGCCGGCGCGCTGACCGACGATGTGTTGCGGCTGTTTGTCGGCAAGATCCGCAACCGGCAGATCAGCATCCGCTTCGAAGGCCCGCGCGAAACCCTGCTGCGCGGCGTGATCGGCCAGATCCGGCAGGTGCTTGCCAACCTGATCTCCAACGCCATCGACGCAGCCCCGATGAACAGTCAGCTCTCGGTGTGCGTTCTGGAAGAAGATGGCCTGGTGGGACTCGCCGTCCGCGACCGCGGCGCGGGCATTCCAGACTCCATCCGCCTGCAGCTCTTTGAGCCTTTCTTCAGCACCAAGGGCGATCTGGGCAATGGCCTGGGGCTCTACATCTCCAAGGAGATCGTGGAGCGGCACCAGGGCCGCATCGACGTGGACTCCTCCCCGGAGAGCGGCACCACCATGACCTTCTGGCTTCCGCGCTAGCTGCTGCCAGAGCTGGACCGGCTTCTAAGGCTGGACCGGTGCAGGGCTCGGCGGGTCCGCCCAATACGACTCGCGGTGACGAACCACGGCATCCGGGTAGTCCGTCACCTTGACGGAAATCCTGTGCAGCGGACCGGCGTACTTCTCCGGCTCGCCTTCGGGCGGGGGCGGGAACCTGGGCTGGAAGCTCAGCAGATAGTAGTTGCCTACGCGGTTCGCGAGACCGTTCAGCCCGTGATCGAACTTCTGGGCCGAGCCGAAGTTGATGTACTCGCCGCCACTCTGGCGCGCCATCTCCTTGGGCACGTTGGCCCGCAAAGCCTGCACGGCCATGAGCACCAGCCCGATGATTCCGCCACTCGCGCCGTCCTGATGCTTCAGGTCCTCCACGATGGAGTCGCGACCGGGCGAGAACGCCACTGCATCGATAAGGACGTTCGACCGCCCCAAAGCGCGGATCATCGCTTCCGGCTTGATCTTGCTGCCGTGGTCGCGTGTCTCGCTCACGAGCAGGATCACGCGCCGCCCGGATGGATTGTCGCGCTCGAACAATTTGTTCGCAAAGGCGATCGCATCCAGCGTGGCCGCGCCGCTATCGTCTGGGCAGGGCTGCAGCTCGCTGAGCGCCAGGTTGCGGCGGTCCGGAAGTTTGGTGAAGCCGGTCAGCAGCTCTGGCTCGGTCCCATAGTCGATCACCGCCACGTGCGAAGGCGCGCCGCCGATCATCGCGTCCACCATGGTCGGCAGGCCCTTGATCTTGTCCCACTCCACGTTGGCCGCGCGCGAGCACTGCACCACGATGGCCATCGCGACCGGCCGTACATCTTCGCTCTGGTCCAGCTGCACACGCTGCGGCACGCCATCCGCCTCGATAGCGAACCTGTCCACCTTCAAGCCGTACAGGATGTCGCCATGTTTGGTCTGCACGTTCGTGGGCACCAGCACAAGCTGCGACTGCACACGCAAGGTGGGCGCCTGCGCCGCGGGAGCATCGTTCGCCGGCGGTGTTCCGCTCGCCGGCGTTTGCCCGCGAATGCCTGTCGCGAGCACCGATGCAAGACCGAGCGTGAGCAGAACCTGCCGCATGCTTATGAGTGTAGTGGGCGTGCTCCCACTTTCGTGTGGCGTCGGGTTCCGGGCCGGAGCGCTTCGGCCAGCTATTCTGATGAGGAGATATATGCAGCCTCTTCTGAGACTGGGCATACTTCTGCTCGGCACGCTCCCAGGACTTCTCGCCTCAGGGCAGGCCCCTTTGACCGCCGGCGCGATGACGCCGGAAACCTTGAGCCGCTTCTGCGCGCCGCAGGGCACGGCCTCATGCACCGTGCCGCTTGCCGGCTCGTACACACTTTCTCTCATAGGCGACT
>CAXSHQ010000005.1:2698-7770 GCA_964236875.1 uncultured Acidobacteriaceae bacterium
TCGCTCCTGGAAGCATCCTGCGCGTCACCGGCGGCGTGCTCCACTTCGACGGCGGCTCTGTTGAGGCTCCGGCGGAAGCTCTCTTCCCAGACGGCAGTCCAGTACGCGGCCTGGCCGCCGCGCGACCGGAGTGGTTTGCTTCCTCAGCCTCTGGCGGTACGCAGTCTCCCCTGCCCGCCAACGCGCTCGCCGAGGCTTACGCAGCCACCGAGCCCTGGGGCGCCATCTACCTGCAGGCCCGCCAGTATGTTTCGCCCTTCAGCAGCTGCCCGCCCGCAACCCTCCGCTTCGTGTCCCCCAGGACGCTAGTTGGAGCCGGCCGGCCCACACCCGACAATCCCACCGACCCCACACGCCTGCAGGGCGGCACCATTCTTCTGGGAGGCATCTTCGGCACAGCCCCACTCCGTCTGGCGCACCTGGGTATCGACGTCGGCCCCGCCGTTTCCGCCGGTGTCCTGCAAGGATGCCAGCCCGCGGGCGTGTTCATTGAGCAGCCGGACCACACGTTTGTCTCCGGCGACCGGCTCGAAGACGTGTCCGTGCTGACTACCGGCGCCTTCAACATGCATTCGGTCATGATCGCCGGGCATGACCACACGGAAGTGCGTGGGCTTTGGATCTGGAGCCTCGGCGGAACGCATGGCCTGGTGATGAAGTCCAGCGACAGCCTCGTAGACGGCCTGCACTGCTGGGGCACGGTCAACGACTGCCTGATCGTCAAGTCCGATTACGCGACAGACTTCCTGGGCCGCGCCGTCCATGATCGCATTGCCCACGTGGAGATCAACCCGCTCCATCCTGACGGCGGCTTTGTCGGCGGCATCATCCTCGAATCCCGCTGGGACACCGTGCACTCGGTAGAGCTAGAGGACATTCAGGAGAGGGGCACGCAGTTCGGTCTCACCGTCCTCGGCTCCACGTTCTACCGCCCCCACGACATCACGATCAGGCATTGGAAGGCCGACGCCGTCGGCAGCTTCTGCCTGTACGCGGATCGGGCTGACAACGTTGCGGTCTCCGATCTCCAGTGCCGGCTGCTCCCTGCTGCCTGGACGGGCGTCCTGCTCGAAAGCAGTACCGGCATCCGGCTCGAACACGCGAGCTTTGCTTGCGATGGGAACGCGATCCAGTGTGCCGCCGGGCATACCCATGGCGTCCTGAACGACGCAACCTCGACCTCCTTTACCGATGTCACGGTGAACGGCTTGGGCGGCTATGCCCTGCATCGAAGCGACGTCTCCGAGCTTCCCGACGGGCTGCGGACGCTGAACATGGATGGCCGTCTGGTGGCGCCGGAGCAGGCACGCTGGCTGACCGAGGGCGCCAGGTTCCGCGGGGAAGTCAAACCCGCCCTGCGCGTCCTGTACACGACAGTTGCTACACGCGTGCTGTACCGGCCCTGGACGTACAGCATGTTGGCCGCTCTTGTGGGCCTCGTTGCCGTCTGGGAAGTCGGCCACCGCCGCCTCCGGCGTGCCCGCGCCCGGAACGCCCGCCGCATATAAAAGCCGTTCGCTGCAGCCTGCTGCCGTTCGCTGCAAATCGACAGACGGTCAGGGGACCTGCTTCTACTCTTGGAAGGTATCGGAACGGGCCGCCTCGCGAAGATCGCGAGGCTCGTTTGCCTGTAGGCCGAACGCACGTCTCGGGCCACGTAACGACGACAGGCTGAGGAAGAGACTTCTGCCCGGCACTGCACGGGCACTCCAGGAGATCAAAAAGAACTATGGGAAAAGCGACAAAGCTGGTCGAAAAAGGTGTGGTCCTCGGCGCAAAAGCCGGCTGGGCAGTGTTTGAGAAGCTGAACTCCATCAGCCCCAACAAGAGCTTCACGCCCAAGTGGTCGGACAAGCCCTTGCTGAAGAGCTACCAGAAGGAGAAGCCGCCCCTCGGCTGGCCGCGCACCACCGATTCCCTTTGCCCCAAGTGCGTTCCGGAAGTCCGTCAGCAGATCGTCGACGGCAAGATCCCGCACGAAATCCTGCTCAACGAGAAGATCGGCGAAATCAAGGCGCAGATCATCGAGCGCGACGGCCAGATCCTGATGGTCAAGGACTGCCCCATCCACGGCCACTTCGAGGACATCATGTCCATCGATCCGCCGATGATGAAGCACCTGGAAGATGTCTTCCCGGGCCGCGACATCCGCGCCCACAATGACGACAAGCTCCACAACCATGGCACGTCGACTATCACCCACGGCCGCGGCTCGGTCCTCACCATCGACCTGACCAACCGCTGCAACATGATGTGCGACCCGTGCTTCATGGATGCCAACCAGGTCGGCTTCGTCCACGAGCTCACCTGGGACGAGATCAAGACCATGCTCGACAACGCGATCTCCATCAAGCCGCGTCGTCAGATGAGCGTGCAGTTCTCCGGCGGTGAGCCCACGCTTTCCCCCTACTTCCTCGACGCTGTCTCCTACGCCCGCAAGGTCGGTTACAACTCCGTCCAGGCCGCGACCAACGGCATCGAGTTCGCGAAGTCGGCTGAGTTCGCCCGCGCCGCCGCCGAAGCCGGTCTGCGCTATGCCTACCTGCAGTTCGACGGCATCGGCAACGCCGCCAACTCGCACCGCAAGGTCGGCAACTCTTTCGATGTAAAGCTCCAGGCCATCCATAACCTGCATGCCGCCGGCGTCGACATCGTCCCCGTCACCTGCATCATCAACGGCATCAACAACGAGCAGGTTGGCCGCATCATCGAGTTCGCGCTCGACAACCCCAAGAAGATCAACTTCCTCAGCTTCCAGCCGGTCAGCTTCACGGGCCGCGATGAGGCCGTCTCCGACGAGCGCCGTATGGCGCAGCGTTACACGCTCTCGCACCTCGCTCATGACGTGCAGGCGCAGACTGGTCTCGGCAAGAGCACGCGCGACTGGTTCCCCATCAGCTTCATGTCCACGTTCTCCGACTGGGCCGATCTGGTGCACGGGCCGGAGCACGACTGGGGCCAGCTCTCCTGCGGTTGCCATCCGAACTGCGGCATCGGCATGGCGCTAATGATCGATAAGGAAACCAAGGAAGCTGTGCCCGTCACGGCCTTCCTGAACGCGACCCGCCTGGCAAAGGACATCGCCAAGGTCAATGATGCGGCGCGCGGCAAGATGCTGACCGTGGTCGGTGCAGCGCTTGCTCTCGTCCGCAATTACGAGCCCAAGAACGCACCCACGCACTTCAGCATCTTCTCGCTACTGGAGAAGTTCGATAAGTGCTTCGGCGCCACCGGCCGCAACTACGGCAAGGTGACCGCGGACCGCACCATTCAGGACATCGAGAAGCGCCGCGGCGACCGTTGGAACTTCCTCTTCATCGCCGGCATGTGGTTCCAGGACCTGTTCAACTACGACTTCCGCCGCACCGAGCAGTGCATCATCCCGTATGCCACGCAGGAAGGCGAGATCAGCTTCTGCGCGTACAACACCGGCGTGGGCTGGCGCAACATTATCGAGAAGATGCACATGACGTCCTCGCTCACCAAGTGGTACGAGGAGCACGGCCGGCATGAGATCTTCGCGGGCGGCAAGAAGGTCGCGCTGGACAAGCAGGACAAGTACGACCTGAAGCTGAACATGGAGCACGTCAACTCAGCCGCCAACGACACGTTCGAGAAATCCGGCATTGCCAAGAACGCGCGCGAGGAGAAGATCCGCGCCCGCGACGCAAAGCTGAAGCAGGACGCCGAGAACGCCCGCATGGCCAAGCTCTACCGCAAGGAAATCCTGAAGGAGCCCGACATGCCCGGCGGCTTCATCGCCCTCGGCGACATCAAGGGAACCACTAGCGGCATCGCTCCGGCCCCCAAGGTCGAGAGCATCGAAGTGAAGGAAGACGAGCTCGTCGCCGGCGACTAACACCTGCACAGAGCCGAACGTTCAAACAGAAAGGCCGCCCAACCCGGGCGGCCTTTCTGTTGCGCCGCATGAAAGCTGACTCCGGTGCAGAAGCAGCCTGCATCAAGCGTGCGCGCGTGCGCCGTGCATCCGAAGGAAAGGACGCCGGAGAACATTCTGTGACCACCGCTTACCTGAACCGGATCGTGACGGCTGTTCCTGATCATGATGTCCATCCTGCCTTTGTCACCTTTGCCGATTCCTTGCTGGAAGGCGCCCCCGACCGCCGTTCACAGCCACTGTTCCGCAGGATGGCCGCGCGTTCGGCGATCGCGCGGCGTTACTCGGTGCTCGCGCCCAATGAGGCTTCCACGGAATTCTGGATCAATGCGCACGAGTTCTATCGGCGCGGCGCCTTTCCCTCCACTGCCGATCGGATGCATGTTTTCGAAACGTTTGCACCGGTACTTGCGCGCCGCGCCCTGGACAAGCTGGCGTTGACGGAGGCTGATCGGCGCGGCATCACTCACGTGCTCGTTACCACGTGCACGGGCCTCTACGCGCCGGGGCTGGACTTCGACATCGTCGACCACCTGGGGTTGAACCCCCATGTGGAACGCACCGTAATCGGCTTCATGGGCTGCTACGCCGCGATCAACGGCCTCAAAGCTGCACGCCACATCCTCCGGTCCGAGCCGGGCGCGCGTGTGCTCATGGTGAACCTGGAGCTCTGCACGCTGCACCTGCAGGAAACGCAGGAGTTGGAGCAGGTGCTGAGCTTCCTTGTCTTCGCAGATGGCTGCGCCGCCAGCCTTATCTCGGCCACGCCTTCCGGTTTTGCGCTCGACAGCTTTCGCGCTCTTACGATCGCCGGAACCCGCGATCTCATCACGTGGAAGGTCCGCGGCCTTGGCTTTGACATGTTGCTCAGCGGCCAGGTACCCGGCGCGATCAGTCAGGCGCTGGAACAGGGCGGTGGTGAAGTGCTCGGGGACGTCTCCAAATCGGACATCTCTCTGTGGGCCGTGCACCCAGGCGGCAAGTCCGTGCTGGACGCGGTAGAACGCGGCCTGGCTTTGCCGCCCGAAGCTCTCCATGTCTCCCGTTCCGTGTTGTGCGACTACGGCAACATGAGCTCGGCGACGGTGATGTTCGTGCTGGAGCGCCTGATGCGCTACGCGAAGCCCGGCGAACGTGGATGCGCCATGAGCTTCGGGCCGGGCCTCACGGCCGA
>CAXSHQ010000005.1:7780-8836 GCA_964236875.1 uncultured Acidobacteriaceae bacterium
TTTCATGCCGCTTGAGACGTTCAACGCCACTCCCACGCAGCAGTCCGGCACCCCGCGGGCGGATTTCAGCCATCGTGTGCAACCGCATGAGTTGCCGGAGTGGATGGATAGCCCTGGCACGTACGAAGAGCTGCGTGGATGCCTTCGCGATCTCGCCCGGGTAAACCGGACCACGCTCGGGTATCGCCCTACGCTTCGCTTCCTTCGTCGAAGCCTCACGGCTCATACGGCGTCCGGGGGCAGACATCCGGGACAGCGCTCGGCAGAAACTCCGCTACGCATTGTCGACATCGGCTGCGGTGGCGGCGATACGTTGCGGGAGATCGAGCGCTGGGGATGGCGGCAGCGTATTCCTCTGCAATTGACCGGCGTCGACCTGAACCCGCACGCAATTCGTGCCGCGCGTGAGTTCTCCCCAACACAGTCCGCCATCTCCTGGGTGGTCTGTGACGCGCTCTCCTTCACGCAGCCCGGCGGCGTCGACTTCGTGATCAGCTCGCTGCTCATGCATCACTTGGAGGAGACCTCTATCGTGGAGCTTCTCGTCTGGATGGAGCGTGTGGCGCGGCGCGGCTGGTTCCTCAACGACCTGCGGCGAACCCGCACTTCCTTTCTGCTGTTTCAGGCTTTGGCGCGCGTCGCGAACTGGCACCCCTTTGTGCGTCACGATGGACCGGTGTCGATCCGCCGCAGCTTCCAGGAAGAGGACTGGAAGCGCCTGCTGGGAAAAGCCGAAATTCCTGCCCAGCATTGCCGCGTGGAACGTTATTTTCCAGGGCGGCTCTGTGTCGGTCGACTCAAATGAAGGCTGCGACGCTGATTGTAGGCGGCGGCCCGGCAGGTTGCGCCGCAGCCATCACGTTGGCGCAGCGAGGACACCGCACGCTGATCCTGGAACGCGAGGCTGTCCCGGAACACAAGGTGTGCGGTGAGTTCCTCAGCCAGGAAGCTCTGGCGTACCTGAACGCGCTTGGCATAGACCCGTCCGCTCTGGGGGCTGTCCCCATCCACGCTGTACGAGTAGCGGATGGCCCTTCGAACCCACTGCCGTTCCCA
>CAXSHQ010000005.1:8846-26512 GCA_964236875.1 uncultured Acidobacteriaceae bacterium
GCGTACCTGCACAGGATGGACATCGATCCCGCATCCCTGGGCGCTGTGCCCATCCACGCGGTGCGGCTTGCAGGGCGAGGGCGCACGCGCGAAGCGGCTCTCCCGTTCACGGCGATGTCCCTGACCCGCCGTGCATTGGACAGCGCGCTGCTGAAGCGCGCGGAGAGCCTGGGAGTAAGCGTCTGTCGCGGCAGGAACGTACAGTCACTTACCCAGACAACGGACGCGTGGTGCGCGCAAACTTCCGATGGGCAGGCTTTCACGGCAGCTTCCGCGATGCTGGCCACCGGCAAGCACGATCTGCGCGGCCACTTGCGGCCTTCTGGCATCCAGAACGGGTTGATCGCTTTCAAGATGTACTGGCGCCTGCAGCCCATGCAGGCTGCTGCCCTTGCCGGATTTGTAGAGCTCACCTTGTACGATGGCGGCTACGCTGGCTTGCAGATGGTGGAAGGTGGCATAGCGAACCTTTGCTGCCTGATCGACACCCGCGCCTATCGCCTGCTCGGCGGGCGGTGGAGCGATCTACTCGCGGCCATGTGCCGGCAGTCGCCACACCTGGCAGTGCGGCTGCAGGACGCCGAGCCGCTTCTGAAGCGGCCCCTCGCGATCGCCGCCATACCCTACGGGATGGTGCGCTCTGCGACCGACACGTTGTGGCATCTGGGAGACCAGGCTGCGGTCATCGCCTCCTTCACGGGCGACGGCATCTCCCTTGCTCTGCATACCGGCGTGCTCGCAGGTGTCATGCGAAGCAAGGGGGCATCGGCTCAAGCATTCCAACGGCGCGTGGCCTTGGAGACGCGGCGCCAGGTGAGACTGGCAGCGCGCGTGTCGCAGCTTCTGGTTCAGTGCCCACGCCTCGCCTCCGCCGCAGTGACCCTGTGGCCCGGCATCCTCCGCCATCTGGCAAGCCATACGCGCATCGAGCCGCACCGCCTTCTGGCGTGACAGCGCCACTACGACTTACAGGAAAGGTTTTGCACAAAAGTTGTGTGGTGAGACCACTCCGCGGACGCTGGTCGCACCTTATACGTGGGGCAGAGTGCTGCAGGTATCGATCCGAAGGCTACTATCCCCTCCTCTAACATTTGCACGACACGCCTGAGACGGTGAAGGCACGAACTCCCGTTCAGTCCGCACGCGCAAAGCACCCAAGAAATCTGGAGAACCTATGGCCTCTTACGAGACAACAACGTTGGTGTGTCTGTTTCACCACCGCGACCGCGCACAAAGCGCGATGGAAGACATTTTGCAGGCCGGTGTGCCGGAAGCCTCCGTCACACTGATCGGTGGCGACGGCTCCGGCGTCGACGCGCTGGACAAGTCGGATCTGGCGCAGCTGGAGATGCCCGACAAAGATTATGACCACCTGAAGCAGGGGATCGGCGCCGGTGGAACCGTGGTGGCCGTTCAGTCCGTCGCCGACCTGATCGACCGCGTGGTAGCGCTTTTCAAGAAGCACAGCGCCGAAAAGATCGACGAAGCGGACGCCGACCACGACTACGACAGCATCCCGCCCTCCGGCATTCCCGTAGAGAGTGCGACTGCCCTGCCTGTATTCGCGAGTGCGGGCACGATCGATGAGGACGAGTTTGTCGACGAGGGCAGCCTCCCACGTTCCGCAGGCGATGTCGTCACGGACGGGGAGCTCACCAGCGAGCCCTTCAAGTCGTCGGGTGGCGTGTCCTACCCTGGCTCGGTTCGTCTGTATCGCTTCGGTACAGCGGCCGCCGGCTCGGAAGCCGCTTCGGAGCGTGACGATCTGGACCGCCTGCCCTAAGTCACGCAGTCACGGCGAGTCCCTGTGCGCGTCGAGTCGTCAAGCGATCCGCGATCCACTCTTTCCCTTTCCCAGAACTCTGGAGACTTTCATGGCCGATCACGTCAAAGTGTATGAAGAAAAGAAAGGCCTGCCCATCTGGGCTTGGCTTCTACCGCTGCTTTTACTGCTTGGTATTCTGGCGTACTTCCTTACGCGCCATAAGGATGCGCCTGCCGTCACCACGGTCAATGGAACTCCTCCTCCCGCAGCTACGGTGGCGAGCACCAGCGCGTTCCCTGACTTGGGAACAGTTCACTTTGCCACGGACAGTGCTGACCTGACGGCCGAAGACAAGGCGGTCCTGGACAAGGCCGCCGGTGCCATGCAGTCCAACCCGAATGTCTATCTGCGCCTGGAAGGCTATACGGATTCCACCGGCAGCGACACCCACAACCTTTCCCTTTCGGAACGCCGCGCCATCGCGGTGGCCGATTACCTGAAGGCTAAGGGAATCCAAGGCAAACGGCTCACGGGAGAGGGTTTCGGTCCTGCCAATCCCACAGACACCAACAACACGGCGGGCGGCAAAGCCGACAACCGCCGGGTGGAGCTGTTCAGCCAGCAGTAGATGCTCGTACTTTGTGTGCAGCGGCCACTCTACGGAGTGGCCGTCGCATTGGACCGGGAGGTTCACGGCTGCTTCGGGGCCCTCGAGCGCATTACACCGGGCTCCCCTTATGCCGCATCTTATAATTCGTAGTCACGCGGCGTTCGCGTCTCCCGCCGCCAGCACTCACATTTTCAGGAGTTTCTGCCATGGCCAACTTTCTCGATCAGCTCAAGACGATGACGACCGTTGTGTCCGACACGGGCGACATCAACTCCATCAAAAAATACAAGCCGACCGACGCGACCACCAACCCGTCGCTGCTCGCGGCCGCCGCGCAGATGTCCGAGTACTCGTCCATCGTCGACGACGTGCTTTCGCAGGCCCGCGAAAGCCTGGGGGACGATGTCGACGACAAGGAAGTTGCCGCTGCGGCCTTCAAGACGCTCGCCGTCGCCTTTGGCCGCAAGATCCTGGAGATCGTTCCGGGCCGCGTCTCTACCGAGGTAGACGCGCGCCTGAGCTATGACCGCGAGAAAACCAAGGAGCAGGCCCGCGACGTCATCCAGCAATACGACCAGGCCGGCATCGGCCGCGACCGCGTGCTGATTAAAATTGCCTCCACATGGGAGGGCATCCAGGCCGCGAAGGAACTCGAAGAAGAAGGCATCCACTGCAACCTGACGCTGCTCTTCGGCATGCATCAGGCCGTTGCCTGCGCGGAGGCCAAGGTCACGCTGATCTCGCCATTCGTCGGCCGCATCCTCGACTGGTACAAAAAGGACACCGGCAAGGACTATGAGCCCAAGGATGACCCGGGCGTGGAGTCCGTGCGCGAAATCTACGACTACTACAAAAAGTTCGGCTACAAGACCATTGTCATGGGAGCGAGCTTCCGCAACATCGGCGAGATCGAAGAGCTGGCCGGCTGCGATTACCTGACCATCGCACCGAAGCTGCTGGAAGAGCTGCTGAACAAGGAAGGCACGCTGGAGCGCAAGCTCGACCCGAAGGATTCAGCCGATAAGCAGATCGACAGGATCTCCATGGACCAGGAGACCTTCGAGAAGATGCACGCGGAAGACCGCATGGCCCACGACAAGCTCAAGGAAGGCATCGAAGGCTTCTCGAAGGCGCTCGAAGACCTGGAGCAGTTGCTCGCCAAGCGCGTAGCGGAGCTAGGCAAGCCGGAGCCCGCAGGCGCCAAGTAGAGGCATGAACAACGCAAACCCGCCCAGCTCTCGCCTGCAACATGTAAAGGAGCTGGACGGCGTCCGCAGGGAGCGCCCACTCTAGCGTTTCTTCGTTCACGGTTGTTGCTCTTTCTGGGCCTGATCAGCTATGCGCTCTACATGATTCACGACGGCGTCCTGGAGGTGTATGACCGATACCTCGGCCAGCCTGCGCCAGGTCACACAAGTGTGCTGCTGCTGCGATTCGTCGTAGCCCTGGTGGTGAGGCTGATGCTATGTGTCATCAGCCGCTATGCGCTGGAGCTACCGGCAATGTCGCCGCGCAAGCGTGTCTTGAGTCACTGGAACCCTGCCGCGGAGACCGAAACCCTCCTCTGCCGCTGGCTTGTATGTAGAACGGCCGAAGCTTACCAGTCATGACCGTCCGTGCACTCCTACAGAATGTAGCGGCTCAGGTCCTGGTTCTTGACAATCTCCGCCACCTGCCGCTGCACATACTCGCGCTCCACGCGCAGCACACGCTGCTTGTCCTTCCCTTGCGTCCGCTCCAGCAGCGCAGGCAGGGAGCCGTCTACAGCTGCAGGCACGTCACCTGATTGCTTCACGAGTTCCGGCGCCTGAAAGCTGATCTCATCCAGCACCTTCTCCAGGATCGTGTGCAAACGCCGCGCGCCGATGTTCTCCGTGGTCTCGTTCACCTGGAATGCAAAGCTCGCCATCTCTTGCAGCGCTTCCGGCGCAAACTCCAGCGTCAGACCCTCTGTCTCCAACAGCGCGACGGACTGCTTGATCAGCGAAGCCCGCGGCTCGGTGAGGATGCACAGAAAATCCGCGACCGTGAGCGGCTTCAGCTCCACGCGGATGGGGAAGCGTCCCTGCAGCTCCGGGATGAGGTCGCTCGGCTTGGACACATGGAAAGCCCCCGCGGCGATGAACAGGATGTGATCCGTAGCGACGAACCCGTACTTGGTGTTGACCGTTGTGCCCTCGACGATGGGCAGGATATCGCGCTGCACGCCTTCACGGCTGATGTCCGGCCCATGTCCACCCTCGCGCCCCGCGATCTTGTCGATCTCGTCCAGAAAAACGATGCCCGAGCTCTCCACGCGTTCGATCGCTATGCGCGTCACCTGGTCCATGTCCAGCAGGCGGTTCTCTTCCTCCTGCACCAGGTAGTCGAATGCGTCCGCAACCTTCATCGGCCGCTTGCGCGTGCGGCCCGCGAACATGCCGGTCAGCATCTCCTTCAGGCCGCTCGGGTCCATCTCCTCCGGAGGTCCATTGCTGATGACCTCGATCTGCGGTGCATTGCGGTCTCGCGTCTCCAGCTCTACCGTGCGGTCGTCCAGGCGGCCCTCGCGGAACTGCATGCGGAGGCGATCCTTTTCGCGGCCACGCTCCGCGTCCGTCTTGGGTACCACCACAAGCGCCGGCGCAGGCTCACGGGCAGGCGCGTCCGGCTCGAAAGCCTCCGGCCGCGGCTCAACCAGTTTCGGCGCGGGCGGGCCGCCCTCGGCCGCGGGCTCCGCTACGCTGCCCTGTTGCACCAGCAGGTCCAGCAGCCGCTCTTCCGCGCCCAACTCCGCGCGGTCTTCCACCTCGTCCAGCTTCTCGTCGCGAACCGCATCGATCGCGATCTCGACCAGGTCGCGCACCATCGATTCAACGTCCCGCCCAACGTACCCCACCTCCGTGAACTTCGACGCTTCCACCTTCAGGAAAGGCGAGTTCGTCAGCTTCGCCAGCCGGCGGGCAATCTCGGTCTTGCCCACACCCGTGGATCCAATCATCAGGATGTTCTTGGGGCTGATCTCCTCTGCCATCTCCGGCGAGAGCTTCTGGCGGCGCTGCCGGTTTCGCAGCGCAATCGCGACCGCGCGTTTCGCCGCCGCCTGCCCGACAACATACTTGTCCAGCTCGGCCACAATCTCGCGCGGAGTCAGTTCTTCCAAAGCCAGCGGCTGGTCTTCCGCTGTTCCGGGCAGATAAATCGCCATCGTCTACTCGCCTCGAACCATTCTCTCAGGCTGACGTATACCCTTGGCCACTTCCGCGATCACCGTTCCTGTCCGATAAACGAACATGTACTCATGAGCCAAACGGCCAGAACTTCTTCTTCTTCTCATCCGGCTCGGTCTGGAGTCCCTTCGGAGGAGGTATGTCGTCCACGATCAACTTCTTGCGCTGTGGAGGGGCCGGCACCTGGGCACCTTCCCGTATCAGGATCTCCGCCGCCAAGTCGAAATAGGCCTCGGATCCCCGGCTTCGAGGGTCATAGATGGTGGCCGGTTGTCCATGGCTGGGCGCCTCCGCCAGCCTCACGTTGCGCGGGATGGTCGTGTTCAGCAGCTTGTCGCCGAAGAACTCCTCAAGATTCTGCCGTACCTGCTGCGACAGGTTGGTCCTGTCGTCATACATCGTCAGCAGCACGCCTTCCAGGCCGAGATTTGGGTTGAACAGGGCTGCCACCCGATCCAGGGTCGAGATAAGCTCCGAAACGCCCTCCAGGGCAAAGTATTCCGCCTGCATCGGCACCAGCAGCCGGTCGGCTGCAACGAGCGCATTCAGGGTAAGCAGGTCCAGCGCCGGGGGGCAGTCCAGCAGGATGAAGGTATACCGGGTGCGGATGGAGCTGAGCGCATCCCGCAGCCTGAACTCCCGCCGCTCGGCGCTCACCAGTTCCAGGTTGGCGCCGATCATGTCCTTCGTGCCAGGAATCAGGCTGAGATGCTCCACATCCGTCTTCGCGGTCGCATCTTGGGCGGAGCAGTTCGCCAGCAGGACATCGTAGATGGAGTTTCGCTCCTGATTGCGTGCAAAACCGAGTCCACTGCTGGCATTTGCCTGCGGATCGCAGTCCACCAGGAGGACTTCATACCCGTGATGAGCAAGCGCTGCCGCCAGATTGATGGCGGTGGTCGTTTTCCCCACCCCACCCTTCTGATTTACAACGGCCAATACGCGGTGAAGCCCCTCTGCCATGCCAGAGCTAGCCTAGCAGACTGCCATGTTCCACGTGGAACGTCAGACGTCCAGCCGGGTCGTAGGACTCCTGCGAGCGAATCGGTGCAGCAGCGGCTTGCGTCGCTGACGGAGCCTGTCCATCTCCATCGGTCGCGGTTGGCGGCGGCGAGCACTCGGCAGGAAGAAGCAGATCACCACGATCGCTGAGAGCACCAGGATCAGCCGCAGGTGCGGAATACCAAAATCGCGCGTCTCCGCAGATGGATCGGCAGTCTGCGCACGAATCGCAGGATCTTCATACGCCGTCCCGGCCACCGGTAGAGCCGTCTGGACCGACGCCATCGCCTGCGCGAAGCAGGGCATATGGTTCTCCGCCATATCTCGTGTAAGAGGCAGGTGGTTGTACCACCCGGAGAGGAAGCTCCACCCGTTCTCCACCGGCAGAAAATGGAGGATCACGGGCCCATAGGTCAGGTCGCGCTCCATCTTGTTCGTGACCTGGCTCACTTCTTGCTTGTCATTGATTGGCTTCCCGCAATACTTCTCGACTGAAGCCAGATCGCCGGCGGAAGCCACAGCGGGCACCGGCGCGAGCGCTAAAACAGCAATGAGGGCGATCAACGAAAGTCGCATGGCGAACACTCCTGGGACGTGCTGGGTAAGATGCTCTACTCAGGCCCGGGGTGTTCCACGTGGAACATCCCTCATTCAGCGGCAGACCACAACCGAAGTACGCGCCGTTCGCTGCCAGGCACGGGCATCGGTGCGGAGACCGCAATCAGCGTAGCAGGATTCTCTCTTGCTTCGGATGTTAGCTCTGCCAGTATTCCTCCGTGGGCCAGCCGCGCTGCCCCCGCCAATATAGCTTCCTGCATGTGATCGACGGCCCTCAGCGTCACCACCGCAAAACGCCTGGCTGCTTGCATGTCCTCCACCCGGCCAGCCCAGACTTCTGTCTTTAGCTCCAGCACTCGAACTACTTCACGAAGGAACGAAGCCTTCTTTCCCTGGGACTCTGCCAGGCAGACGGCCAGACCGGGGTAGACCAACTGAATGGGAACGCCCGGGAACCCCGCGCCGGAACCAAGGTCCAGCAAGGTCGCATCAACGGCCCGGAGCCACGACGCCAGCCGCCCGGCAGCGAAGAGCCCCTCGCCAAAATGACGCGTCACAACCGCCTCCGCCTCCCGCACCGCCGTCAGGTTTGTTTTAGCGTTCCAGCGCAATAGCAGCTCAAGGTAGGTCAGCAGCCTGGGGTAGAGTTCCGCCAGCGCCGCGGTTTCCTCCGGCATCCCCGCCACGAAAGGCTCCAGCAGCTTTCGGAGCCGCTCCTCCGTCACCGCCGCTCCGAAGTACGGGCCGCTTGAGCTTCAAACACCAGCTTCCGGAACAGGCTCCGCGAGGCCGCGCTGATTCCGGTGCTGCGCTCTGGATGCCACTGAACTCCCACGAGCCACGAGGGCCGCGGCCCGAAGATTCCGTCCACATCCATCTCGACCGCCTCCACCACGCCGTCATCGGGACAGCGGGCCACCACTCGCAGCCCGTCACCCGGTGAGGCGACCGCCTGATGATGGCTGCTATTCACAGGCAGCCGTAGGAAATCACCATCAGGCCGTGCTTCCTCCGCACCCAGAAGGCTCGCAAAATGCGAGCCGCCGGCGACCAGAGCACTGTGCGCCACCGCAACGCTCGCTCCTGCGGAGTGATTTACCGGCAGCGAGTGCAGGTCCTGCACCAGTGTTCCGCCCAGCCATACATTCAGCGATTGCAGACCGTAGCAGATGCCCAGCACCGGTTTCGACTCCGCCGCGGCCCAGTCTAGCAGGGCGAAATCCACGGCTTCCCGAGCCGGGTCTGCGGGAGAACAATCCGGCTCCCGCTCAACGCCATAACGCTCCGGCGCCACGTCCGCCGGGGAGCCTGGCAGGCACACGCCATCGCAGCCGTCCAGCAAACTGCGCAGCGACGCTGTCGTCAGCGCCACCTCGACCGGCTCACCGCCCGCTTCCCGCACTGCCTCGGCATAGTGCTTCCAGCACTGCTGGTTATAGGGCTGATCCGCAGAGGTGGGTAACGGAATAAGAATGCGCGGCTTCTCGTGAGGCATACCTGAGATCGAGTCTACCGCTCCACCACAAAGGGCCTTTTACTTCCCGATGCAGAAGGTGGCGAAGATACGCGCCAGGATATCGTCGGCTGTCGTTGCGCCCGTCAGGGAATCCAGCGCCCCGAGCGCAGCATGCAGGTCCACCAGCAGCATTTCGTGGGGCAGACGCGCGCCATTCGCTTCCTGCCCCTTCGCCAGCGCACGTAGCGCGTCACGAACCGCCTCCTGCTGGCGCAGATTGTTCAGCCCGCCTGAGTCAGCCTCATCGCTCGTGACACCCAGGCGCTCCACAATGGCTTCCCGCAGGCTCTCAACACCGTCGCCCGTCAGAGCACTCACCCGCAGCTCGCCTGGCCGTGCACCACCTTCCGGGTCAACGCCCCAGCGGGTCATCGCCCCCGGCAGATCTTCCTTATTTGTCAACAGCAGGTGGGGTCGCCCGGCAATCTCCTCCGCCAAGGTCATCTCCTCCTCGGTAAACGGCTGAGTGGCATCGTGCACAAGCAGGACAAGGTCTGCATCAGCGAGAGCCTCGCGAGAGCGCGCGATTCCCAGCCGTTCCGCTTCGGAAGGCATTTCTTCAGACTCCCCGGAGTTCCACGCGCGCAATCCCGCCGTGTCCACGAGCCTCACTGGAATGCCGTGTAACGACACCGACTCCTCCAGCGTGTCGCGGGTCGTTCCAGGGGCCGAGGTCACGATCGCCCGGTCTCGATCCAGCAGCCGATTGAAAAGCGAGCTCTTCCCCGCATTGGGAAGTCCGATCAAGGCAAGGCTCGCTCCGGTGCGCCGAACATGCCCGGATTGAAAGCTCTGCGCCAGGCGTTCCAGCGGATCAGCAACCGCGCGAAGCTCCTCGGCAATTGCTTCCGCGGGCACTGTGTCCACGTCGTCCAGCTCACCCGACGCAAAGTCCATTCCCGCCTCCAATAGAGCCAGAAGCCGGAGAAGCCGCTCTTTGACGGGCGCAATCCGCCGGCTGAGCATCCCGCCAAGCTGCCGAGCCGCCGTGCGAGCCTGGTCCAGCGTTTGCGCTTCGATCAGGTCATGAACTGCCTCGGCCTGCGTGAGGTCGAGCCGTCCTGACAGAAACGCCCGCTCCGTGAACTCTCCCGGCCGGGCCAGCCGCCCGCCTCGGCGAAGCGCCGCCTGCAGCAGCGCCTCCAACACCACCGGCGAGCCATGCGCCGCGATCTCCACCAGATCGTCACCCGTATAGGAGTGCGGCGCGCGGAAGCCCGTCACCAGGGCTTCATCGATACCAGCAGCCAATGCGGGATCGGTGGCCCCAGGGTCCAGCACCGAGCCAAATCGCGACCGCGCGTGGTCTAGTGCCCCTCCCACCCGAACCAGCATCGCAGCGATACGGAACGCCTCCGGTCCTGCCAGACGCACAATCCCGATGCCGCCTCGTCCTGGAGGTGTCGAGATCGCCGCAATCGTGTCCACTGCGGACGCGCCCGCTGAACGGCTTTCCTGCAAGGCAATCGCTCCGGCGCAGCTTACTTCTGGCAAACCGGCGCGGAGCCGACTTTCACCACAAAGTAAACGGCTTCGATGGTACCCACATTTCGGAATCCATGCAGTTTGTCCGGCGCACAGTACGCCGCGCCGCCCGCCGTCACGCGCACCGGTGGCCCATCACTCTGAAACTCGATCGTCCCTTGCCGCACCAGCAGCAGCTCCGCATGAGGATGCTTATGTGGCGGGTGAGGCATTTTGCCCGGCGCCAACGTCGTTTCGTGCACTTCGATCACTTCGCCCCGGGGATCGGGCGTCCCCGGAACCCGGCCCTCCATGATCTGCCGTGTCGGCGCACCCGCATCGGAGTAGCGGATCGGCAGGGCCTCGAACGGCCACGCCTTGCACTCCGTCAGGAGCGGCTCATCACAGTTTTTCGCGGCTGCCGGAGCCGCACCGGCCACCTGCTGCTCTCCCTCAGCGGCCAGCGCCAGACGTGAGCCACTCAGCGCAACCAGCGGCAATGTTCCCAATAAGCGACGACGATTCATGCAGAAATGGTACGCCGCCACGCATCTCCCGGCCAACATCTCCCTCTCTGAGGAAGAATCAAGTGTTCGTTTCATCGGCGGAGGCTTTCGGCCCCACCGTAGAAGACCCAAGTGAACTCGGCTTAGCCGCTGAAGTAGTGCTTGACGGAACTTTCAGACGACCCGTTAGAACTCGATGCCCCGTTGCGCCAGAATGCCCTTCTGGTACGCGTGCTTGACCTCACGCATCTCCGTGACCGTGTCGGCCATTTCCACCAGCACCGGATGGGCATTCCGCCCGGTCAGGATGACGTGCAGCATCTCGGGCCTGCGCCGCAGCACGTCAGCCACGGCTTCCGCGTCCAGCATCCCGTAGGAGATCGCATAGTTGATCTCGTCCAGCACAATCAGGTCCCACTCGCCGGAAAGGATCGCCGCCGCCGATTCCTCCCAGGCCTCCTGCACCATGCGGAGGTCCTCAGGATCGGCTTCCGCCCCGCCCACCTTCACAAACCCGCGGCCCAGCTGCCGCATGACATACCGGAATCCCTCCACCCCACTAAGTGCCTCCGCCGAATCCAGCTCCCCGTAATGCCACGAGCCCTTCAAAAACTGGAGCACCAGCACCCGCATACCATTCCCAGCCGCGCGAAACGCCGTCCCCAGGGCGGCAGTGGTCTTGCCCTTACCGGGCCCGGTATTGATTAGAAGCAGCCCTCGCCGTGATGAATCCATATTCGTCATGGCTTCTACGGTAAAGGAAGCGCACTACAACGCTGCGCCTCCGTCTCGCTTCCGCGCACATCAAAGTGGCGCCTCACTAAGCCTACAAATAACCGTAGATTGACGTTCAAGCAATGCAGAATCTGGAACAAATTACATCAACACACGACATTTCCACCTTCTGCAACATTAGTCGGATTTGGTACACCACGTGCAGATAGTAAAAATACTGCAACGCTTCTGCCAATTTGTTGCGTCACGGATGTCCCTTTAGCTTTTGGAGGATTCGCAAGGATGAAGAGCAAGCTAGTCGCCCTGTTCGCCACCGTCTGTCTCAGTCTAGGAGTCGCCGCCGCGCAGGTTCAGGCCGGCCTGGGTGGGTTTTCCGGTGTAGTCACCGATCCCACGAAGGCTGCCATCCCAGGCGCGACCGTGACCCTGAAGAACGCCAGCATCGGTCTGACAAAGACCATTACGAGCGGCGCAGCTGGCGAGTTCCAATTCCCGGCGCTCACCGTCGTTGGCGGTTATGAAATCGACGTCACGGCTGCCGGCTTCTCCAAGGCGGCGGTCACCGGTCTGGCAACATCGGTCGGAACCATCACGACACAGAATGTCATTTTGGCGGTCGGGGCGGAGGGCACAACAGTAGAAGTCCAGGGTGCCGCCACCGAGCAGGTGCAGACCGATACTTCCTCCATGTCGCAGCTCATTGACTCGACGATTTGGAAGAACTCGCCGCTGGAAGACCGTTCGCAGAACGACTTCGTTGGCCTTGTCGCCGGCGCTGCTCCGAGCGTGTCAGGCCGCGGTTACGCGATCAATGGTGCGCGCGCGGGCGCGGGCAATTTCCTCGTCGACGGCTTTGATAACAACGACCAGGGCCAGGGCGGTTCCGGCACCACCTCCGGCACTGCCGGTGCTGTGACCACCATTTCGCCGGACGCGATTCAGGAGTACCGCGTCATTACTCACATTCCCCCGGCTGAGTACGGCCGTTCTGGCGCCTTCGCCACAGATACCGTGCTGCGCAGCGGAACGAACCAGTGGCACGGCTCTGCTTTTGAGTACAACCGGATCCAGGCCCTCGCAGCCAACGACTTCTTTTCCAACCGCGGCGGCCTCCGCGATCATCTGGTGCGTAACCAGTTCGGCGGCTCCATTGGTGGTCCAATCAAGAAGGACAAGACCTTCTTCTTCGCTACAGTAGAGATCCACCGCCGCCGTACCTCCAATCCCGAGGTCGGAATCGGCACGACGCAGGCGTTCCTCGACTTTGTGAACAACGGCTCCTTCCAGCGCTTCATGGAAGGCACCGCGCAGAACAACAGCAACAGCTTTGAGGAGACCTCCAACCACACAGGGAACATCGCTCTCCAGCAGGGCGCCTGCCCCATCAATCTGGTGGGGACATGCCCTGGCTTGCTCTCTAACTCTGCCAAGCTGGGCGCAGTATTTTCCAAGCTTTACGCCGCCGAGCCAGCTGCCTTTCCGCTCGCTAAAGGGCCGTTCACAACCGCGAACCAGGTGGCACAGGGCTTGTACACGACCAATGCCTATCCCGTCCCTGGCAGGGTTGGCGCGTATTACGACGTGCTCTTCCCCGTTCCCGTCTACGGAACGGTCTACGGAGCGCTTTCTGACTCGCTCAATCAGGAGCGCGGCAGCATGAAGGTCGATCACAAGCTCAGCGAAAAAGATCAGCTAAGCTTCACCTACCTGATTGATCTGGAAACCGACACCAACAACATCGGAGGTGGATCCAACACTTTCGGCGTTCCTGAGTCGCAGATCGGTGGTTCTCAGAATTTCGGTGCGCAGTATACCCGTACCTTCTCACCCTCCCTCATCAACGTATTCAAAGCCTCCTACCTGCGCCACGTTTCAAACTTCGCGACGCCTGGTACCACCGGGATCCCTGCCGAATACACGGCAGATTCCCTCACGGTTGGCTTCGGTGCTTCAGCCGCCCTTCCCCAATACTTTACGGATACTGAGTTCACGTACGAAGATTCGATCACGAAGACGTTCAGCCGCAACACGGTTAAGGCTGGCTTCCGCTTCATCCGCACCCGTAATGCATCCTCTTTTTACAATGATGTAAATGGTACCGTGGCTCCCTGGAGCGTAGAGGGTCTGCTCACCGATGCCCACTCCGACGACGCTCTCGACCAGTATTTCAACGGTGCTCCGGCCTACGGCGGGCTGTACCTAGCATCGGCGTCGGTCGACTCCTCCGTTCCGGGAAAACCCACTCTCCCGGATGTATACCGCGGCTTCCGCGCCAATGAGTACGCTGCCTACATCCAGGATGACATCAAGTTCAGCAGCCGCTTTACCATTAACGCCGGTCTGCGCTGGGAGTACTTCAGCCCGCCGCACAACGTTCGTCCCGGCCTGGACTCGAATGTGTACTTCGGTTCAGCAACAACAGCGACAGCGAATGGCAACCCCTTCCTCCCGCTCAATGTACCTAGTGTCGCCGCAATCCAGGGAGCTTCGTTCCAGCTGGCTCAAACCAACGGTCGCGACGTTATCTGGAAGCGTGACCTCAACAACTTCGCTCCTCGATTCGGCTTCTCGTGGGACACCATGGGCAACGGCAAGCTTGTCCTTCGCGGCGGTTACGGCGTCGGCTTCGACCGCCTCTTTAACAACGTCTACGAGAATATCCGTTTCAACTCGCCGCACTTTTCTGACAACACCATTGGAACGCTGCCCTCTGGCGTGCCTGCCTGCGTGAACATCGAAGACCCCACAGCTGCAAACACGAAGAACTGCTTCACAGGGCTCTACTCCGCACCCTTCTCACCGGCCAGCGGCAACTTCGCTCTCGCTACCTTCGGTGGCAAGCCTGTTCCGCGTCACATAGACCAGAACCTCGTCACGGCGTACTACCAGCAGATGCACTTCGGCATCGAGACCGGCATCGCGCGCGGATACGTGCTGGAAACGGACTACGTGGGTACGCTCGGCCGCAAACTTGTCGGTCTGCGCGATGCCAACAACTACGATGGCCGTACCGGCTGTCCTGTTGTGACCAAGGCATACGCGGTAGGCACGCCCTGCTATAACGCTACAGCGACTCATCTTGGTTTCACCTCGGCGCGTCCTAACGCGACATTCAACGGCGATAACTTCCGC
This sequence comes from uncultured Acidobacteriaceae bacterium, assembly GCA_964236875.1. Classification (GTDB taxonomy): domain Bacteria; phylum Acidobacteriota; class Terriglobia; order Terriglobales; family Acidobacteriaceae; genus Granulicella. The sequence continues at coordinate 23,344 of CAXSHQ010000005.1, forward strand.
AGCAACGGTTACAACTCCAACTACAACGGCGGTCAGGTAAGCCTTCGCAAGGGCTACTCTTACGGCCTCCAGATCCTCGCCAACTACACCTACTCCAAGGCCATGGACGAGATCTCCGACGTCTTCACCCAGGCAAACGGCGCGACGGGCGCAACCGACCCGCTCAACCCCTCTTATGATTACGGCCCAGCCGACTTCGACGTGCGCCATCTCTTCGTGCTCACGGCCAACTACGAAGTGCAGGTGCATAACAAGCGCAATCCTCTCACCGCTGGATGGGCACTCTCTCCCATTCTCAGCATGCACTCAGGAAGCCCGTTTACAGTTCACAGCTCCTCATCCTCCTACGACCCGAACAAGGATGGCCGTACCGGAATTGACCGTGTTCTCTACACCGGGACAGGCAGCATCAAGGACGCGATCCGCCATAACAGCAGCCCTGCAGGCGACAACAGCGGGAATGGAGGTTATCTGGACCTTTCTAAGTTCCAGAAAGCCTACACCTGCCCTGCAAATGTGAACGGTGGGATCTGGTGCGATCCACCAACCGGCAAAAACACCCTCTATGGGCCAAGTTTCTACAACCTCGACTTGGGCGTCTTGAAGCACTTCTACCTCACCGAGAAGTACTCTTTCACCTTGGAAGGGAACTTCTTCAACATCTTCAATCATCCGAACTTCGGCAACCCGGTCAGTGACGTGAGTGCCGGCGCCAACCTCGGTCAATCGACAGCCACGGCCGGTCCGCGCGTCACGCAGCTCAGCGCGAGAATCGACTTCTAACTTCTCACGCCGATAGAATGCCCTCGCTCCTGCGAGGGCATTTCTATTGTCTTGCGGCCTCAATGCCCGCAGTGATACGGGTGTCTGGCTAGGATCGTGTGAGCCCGATAGAGCTGCTCGGCCAGCACCACCAGCGCAAGCTCATGGGGCAGAGTGAGCGCTCCCAACGACAGCATCCATGCAGCGCTCGAGCGCGTGACCTCCGACCAACCATCCGCAGGACCGATAGCGAAGATCGCCTGCTGAGCCCCACCGTCGCGCATATCTGCCAGCCGCCCGGCGAGCGCTTCCGAGTCGAGGCTCTTCCCACGGCTGTCGAGCAACACAACCCGGGCCGGTACCCGTCCGCTTTCTCGCCTCAAGCGCTCCAGCAGCGCCGCCTCATCCTCTGCAAACATCAGTTCGACGGTCGCATACTGCGCAAGCCGGTCCACGTAGCTTTGGAAGAGCTCGCGTGCAGGGCCCGGCCTTAGCCCTTGACGGCGAGCCGTGATGGCAGCCAGCACGATCCGCATCGAAGGCCTACTTCGTCCACGCTCCCAGCAAGCGTCGCAGCACAATCAGCTCTCCCACGTGATAGCTGTTGTGGTCGGCGATGAGCAACGCCTCACGAAGCAGGTTCTGCCCCTCGCCCCACGCGAACGGCTTGTAGAGGTCCGCCCCGGGCGCTGTCAGCAGAGCGGCAAAGCTCTTGGCATCCAGCTCGATCGCGGCCAGGGTCTCGCCCCAGCTCTCCGAACTCGGCGGCTCGACCGTGGCGGGCCAATACTCCTTGGGCCACTCCTTATGCTTGTAGCCACCTTCTGGCGGCGCGCAGAAGTCCAGAATGTCTCGCTGCGCGATGCGCAGATGCTCCAGCAGCTGCCAAGCCGAATACGGCAGGCGATCGGGCACCTTCCCCCACAACGTCTCCGGAAACTCCTTCACCGCGTCCTGCAGCGTTGCATGCGCCTGCCCGCCGGCCAGCAACGCAAGCAGTTGTTCCACCACCGGATCCATCGAAATATTCGCGCTCATAACAGCAAATCTGATGCGAGGAGTATCACGGCAGCTTCCCGAAGTGCATCCTTTCTGTACGCGCGTACAACGCGGCGCTACTCTCGCCTTGACGATGCTGGCCCGCATTCATCAGCTGCAGCACTGGCTTACCCGGCAGACGCCGCGCACCCTTGCGACGGGTGCCGGCGGCTTCGTTCTCCTTCTGCTGATTCTCTGGCTGGTGATTCGCAGACGCCGACCCTCCACGGAAGAGGTGGAGCGCAGACGCCGCGAGCGCCTCGCCGCCATGGGCCGCATCACCGATGGCTCCCTCATCGACGCGCGCACCCTCACGAACGAAGAGTCCTCCTCCATCATTCCGGAGGTCTTGGTATACCGCTACCGCCTCGCCGGGGTCATTTACGAGTGCGCCCAGGACGTCTCTCACCTCGCCGAGCTCGTCCGCAACTGCCAGATCGGCAACGCCGTCCAGGTCCGCTACGATCCACGCAATCCCGGCAACAGCATTCTGCTCGCTGAAACCTGGTCCGGCCGCTGGCTGCCCTCCCGCCTGGCCGGCGAGCCTCTGGCCGACTCCACGCGTTCCCCCTGCGTGCGCCGCAGCGCCTGACCGCCGCTCCAACCCGTTCGTGCTGCAGGCGAGCGCTATACTCGCGTTGTGCCGCGCCCCTCGCGAAATCGCCGTACTCCTCAAGACCTTCAACCCACGCGGCCGCTTCAGGGGGACCACCCCCTCGATCTCGGCCCTGACAAGCACGGCGTTCGCCGCCGCGTTCGCTCCACCACGGTCCTCTGCGTCCGTCGCGGCGGCTCGGTCGTCATGGCAGCCGACGGCCAGGTGACGCTCGGCGCCACCGTGATGAAGCGCTCCGCCCGCAAGATTCGCCGCCTCTACAACGACAAAGTCCTGGCAGGCTTCGCCGGCTCCACAGCGGATGCCTTCGCGCTCTTTTCCCGCTTTGAAGCCAAGCTGGAGCAGTACAGCGGCCAACTTGGCCGCGCCGCCGTCGAGCTCGCCAAGGACTGGCGCACCGACAAGCTCCTCCGCCAGCTCGAAGCCCTCCTCATCGTCGCCGATACGCAGAGCATGTTCCTCCTTTCCGGCGATGGCGACGTCATCGAGCCCGACACCATCGCCGATGGAACCATCGCCACCATAGGATCCGGCGGCAACTACGCCCTTGCGGCCGCCACCGCGCTCCTCGAAAACACGCCCGGCACGGCTCGCGAGATCGTGGAGAAAAGTATGCGGATCGCCGGCGACATCTGCATCTACTCCAACCACAGCATCACCATTGAAGAGCTCGCAGCAACAGCCTGAGCGCCTTTCCGGCACTCAGCCAGCAGAGACCCGCTGATAAGATAGGGTTTTCGCGGAGCCCGTCTA
>CAXSHQ010000005.1:26522-30435 GCA_964236875.1 uncultured Acidobacteriaceae bacterium
TATGCCGAACAATGCCGCTGACCCCAGGCGGCGCGCCTTGGGGAAAGGTCTCGAGTCGCTGCTGCCCTCCCGCCCCGCAGCCCCGCCTCCGCCTGCGGAAGCGCCCTCAGGCAAGCCGCTGGAGATCGCCGTCGAGCGCATCGACCGCAACCCCTTCCAGACTCGCACCGCCTTCGACGAAGAGAAGATCAAGGAGCTCGCCGATTCCATCACCGCTTCCGGCGTGGTCCAGCCCATCGTCGTGCGGACCGGCCAAAACGGCCGCTACATGCTCATCACCGGCGAACGCCGCCTGATCGCGTCCAAGCAAGCCGGCAAGGAGACCATCCCCGCTATCGTCCGCGACGTTTCCGACGTGCAGGCGATGGAAATGACCATCGTCGAAAACCTCCAGCGCGCCGACCTGAACGCCATGGAGCAGGCCCGCGCCTTCCAGCGCCTCGGCCAAGACTTCCATCTCACCCAGGAGCAGATCGCGCAGCGCACCGGCAAGGAGCGCGCCACCGTCACCAACTTCCTGCGTCTGCTCCGTCTGCCGGAACCCGTACAGAAGCGCGTCGAAGCCGGTGAGCTCACCTTCGGCCACGCCCGCGCTCTGCTCGCGTTGGAAACACCGGAAGCCGTCACCGCCGCCAGCGACAAGGTGATGGCGCTCCACATGTCCGTCCGCGGCACGGAAAGCTACGTGCAGGGCCTCCTCAATCCCGAAAGCAAAGGGAAGTCCTCCAAGGCCGCACCCCCTTTGGACCCAAATGTTCGCGAAGCACAGGACCATCTCCGCCGCTCGCTTGGCCTTAAGGTCACCATCGAGGACAAGAAGGGCAAGGGCCGGGTCATCATCGAGTACGCCAACATCGAGGATTTCGACAACCTCGTGGAAGCGCTCGGCTCGCAGAAGTAGCCTCACATGAGAGCGAGTCGCTTCTTGTGCCATTCCCATTTCAAAGGCATCAGCCTGAGCGAAGCGAAGAGCCTGCCCTGAACGAAGTGAATGGGATCTCTGTATTCGTTCGCAGCAGAACGGTAGCTTCATGAGAACAGCGATACTCTGATCTCAGCTTCCTAACCGGTACTCCCCGAAAGAGCAGAACCATGCGCCTCAAGCCCTTCGTGTCTCTTCTGTGTGCCACTATGTCCCTCGCGGCAGTCGCGCAGCCGGCCTACAAGCCTGTCGCAGCGCGCACCTTGCTTCGCGCCGGCCATGTCCTCGATGTCCACACCGGCAAGCAAGCCACGGGACAAACCATCATCGTGGAAGGTGATCGCATTACGGCCATCGCCCCAACCGCCTCCACGCCCGCGCGGCCGGGCGACCGCGAAGTCGACCTCAGTACCTACACGCTGCTCCCCGGCCTGATCGATGTGCACACGCACCTCACCGACGCCACCAACTTCGATCCCTACTTCGAGCTCTCCATGACGCCCGCCAAGGAGGCCATTCTCGGCGTCGAAAATGCCCGGACGACCCTCGACGCCGGCTTTACTACCGTACGCAACGTCGGCGCCAACGACTTCGCCGACGTCGCCTTGCGCGATGAGATCAACGCCGGCCACATCCCCGGTCCACACATGCAGGTTTCCGGCCCCGCGCTCGGCATCACCGGCGGCCACATGGACGAGAACCTCCTTCCCTCCCAGTACCACGTGCAGGGCCAGGGCGTGGCGGATGGCATCGCCGGCGTCCAGCACATGGTGCGCCAGAACATCAAGTACGGCGCGGACCTCATCAAGATCGGCGCATCCGGCGGCGTCCTTTCTTACGGTGACGACCCGCAGGCGTCGCAGTATACGCGCGAAGAGATGTCCGCCATCGTCAACGATGCGCACCGCCTCGGACGCCGCGTCGCCGCGCACGCCCACGGCGCGCAAGCGATCCTCTGGGCCACGCAGGCTGGCGTCGATTCCATCGAGCACGGCTCCTACATCGATGACGCCTGCATCGCCGCTATGAAGCAGCATGGCACCTACCTCGTGCCCACCAGCTATCTTTACGACTGGTACAAGGATCACGGCAACCTTCCAGCCATGTACGCGCAAAAGATGAAGGACGTCACCGCGGTCGCACGCACCAATCACAAGCGCGCCATCCAGGCTGGCGTCAAGGTCGCGCTCGGCACAGACGCAGCCGTGTATCCGCACGGCCTCAACGCCCATGAGCTTGAGGTCTACGTCACGCAGTACGGCATGTCGCCCCTGCAGGCCTTGCAGACCGCCACGCTGAACGCCGCCGACCTCATGCGTTGGACAGACCGCACCGGCGATCTCGCCCCCGGCAAGTGGGCCGATATCATCGCGGTCCAGGGCGATCCGCTCGCCGACATCAAGCTCCTCCAGCACGTTCCGTTCGTCATGAAGTCCGGCATCATCTTCAAGGATGAAGCGCACTCTAACGCCGTCGACAAACTCCCATCGGTCACCGCCTCGCTTGAAGTTTCGCAACCACGCGCCGCAGTCAACAGCTTCTGAGCACTTCTCACACCACTCGGAACCAACTACATATTTGTCATCCTGAACGAAGCGAAGGATCTGCTGTTCGTTCGGAGTGCCATCACAGCATCAGGAAGACCGCCCCGTGCAAGCCACCCCCTTTCATCTATGGGCTTGGCTTCTGGGCGCCCTGGACCTTCTACACCGCCGCGCTCGGCTCACGCGACACGCTCTGGAATCTCGGCATGGGCGCGCTCGCGCGCACCCGCACGCTCACCTTCGACCAGGCCGCCGTCCTCCTCCTGACCGTTGCCATCATCTTTCTCGCGCTCGGTGCCGGGCTCCGCGTGTGGGGCTCGGCCTACGTGGGCTCCAGCGTCGTGCACTCCAGCGGAATGCATGGCAGCGCCATGCTGGCCGATGGCCCTTTCCGCCGCACCCGCAACCCGCTCTACCTGGGCACGCTGCTCCACACCTTCGGGATCGCGCTGGTGATGCCCGCCAGCGGCGGGGTCCTGACCATCGCTCTCATCTGGCTCTTCCAGATCCGCCTGGCCCTGGCGGAGGAACCCTTCCTGACCGCGCGCTTCGGCGAGCCCTACCGCGCCTATGCCGCGCGCGTGCCCCGCTTCATTCCCGCGCTCACACCCCGCGTGCCCGCCGCCGGCGCAAGCCCGCACTGGCTGCAGTCCTGCCTGGGCGAGATCTACATGCTCGGTGTAGCGATTACGTTTGCCGCATTCGGCTGGAGCTTCAACAGCTTCACCCTGATCAAGGGAATCCTGGTCTCGTTGGGCCTGTCGCTCATCATGCGGGCCTTCATGCCCAAGCCAAAAGCCACAGCCACAGCCACAAACGAAGCAGTGCTCTAACGCAGCACCCACTCGCCATTTGCCTTGATCTCGTCATACATCGCATCGGGAGCGAGGTCCAACCCGCAGGGCCAGACCACATCACCCTCTTCGACGCGTACGGTGGCGAATACGGCAGGGTCCCGCAAAACCTTGAACACACCTGCGTCGCTCCTGAAGATTTGTTCACGCATGCGAACAGTCCCGCCAAGCCCATCCACAAACCTGACTTTGAATTCGAAGTTCGGCTGAGGAGTAACCTCTTGCACAATCCAAGGGACAGAGGCGTAGGCAGAGACATCACCCTGTTCATCGATTAGCGCAAGGGCTCGATCGAGTTCGGTTCCTGCCGTTGTCTGCATTGTTCCCATGCCTCCATGAGCTCCGCGCGATGCTCACTCGCCCATTGTAAGACTAGCTTCGCCTTGTTTGGCGGGAGCGAGTTGTGTTCCACATGCAGAGTCTCGATGTGAACCACCATAACGCGGCCTGCCGATTTCGCATGAAAGTGCGGCGGTGGATGCTCGCGCCAGTACATCACGATGGCAATTCCATAGAACAAGCTGAGAGTAGGCATTTGAACCTGGTCACAGAAAAAGGCCGGAGACGTATCTTCACGTCTCCGGCGCGCGAAA
>CAXSHQ010000005.1:30445-33683 GCA_964236875.1 uncultured Acidobacteriaceae bacterium
GCGCTCCGCAAACAAAAAGCCGGAGACGCGTTCTCTTCGTCTCCGGCGCGCGAAATGGAATGTCTGCTGCAGGTTCGCTCTCATGCGAGAGCGGTGTGCACTACTTCTTGACCGGCGCGATCGCGTCCTTTGCTACCTTGGCGATACGGAACTTGACCACGGTCTTCGCCTTGATCTTGATGGCTTCGCCGGTCTGCGGATTGCGCCCCATGCGCGCCTTGCGCTCTGCCTTCACCAGCTTGCCGAGGCCCGGAATCGTGAACTCCCCGTTCTTCTTCGTTTCCTTCACGGCCGTATCCGCCAGTGTGGTGAAGAACAGGCCGGCCTGCTTGCTGGTCAGTTCCATCTTCTCCGCCATCGCGCGGATCAACTGTGTCTTGGTCATTCCCTTGGGCATTGTCTTGCTCCTTCTAAAGTTTGAGTGATGTATCGAGCATGGGATCAAGTCCCATCTCCCGCACCGCACGGCGTACTGCTCCTGCGCCAGTGTTTCTGCGGGTGCGGAAGAACCGCGCCGCATTCACCTTCCCGCACTCAATCCCGAAAGTCAACCATATTCATACCGTTTCCACAGGTTTTCTCCGGTTTTCATGGGTCAGCTGGCGATTTTCAGCGGAAAACCGCATCCGCGCCCCTGAATAGCAGCTAAAACAGCGGCTTTCGCGCGTTCGGACGGCTGCGTTCGGTGCCCGCCGCCAAAGGGGCGCCGGGGGCCCGAAAGCGCCTGCGGCTGAAGGGGCGCCTGCGGCTGAAGAAACGATGGCCTCGTTCAGCGCCGCCACCACCGGGTTCGCCCGCCGCAACATCCCCGCCACCACGCGTGCGAAGTCCGGCTCCCGAGCCGCGGCCGCCGGCAGCGTCCCATGCACGCCCCAGTTCTTGGCGCGCAGCAGTTCGTCCGCCGGATGCTCCGCGGGAAAGCCCTTCGGCATCCGCGTCAGCGCCGCCGGATCGATCCCGCTCAGCGCCGCGCCCTTGCCGGAAGCTCTCCCCGCCGTCTTCAGCAGCTTGCGAAAGCCTTCATGGTTCTCCGCCATCCACCGCCGGATCGCCAGCAGCTGCTCGCGCTCCGGCATGTACACTCCGGCGGCCACCAGCACTTCGTTCACACCTACCTGCAGGTAGAAGCCGCCGCCGGAAGTCTTCTCCATGCCGCGCCGCGACCACCACGCAGCCATGTGCTTCTTATAGGGCCGCTTGTCCTTGCTGAAGCGCGTGTCACGGTAGATACGCATCATGCACTTGTGCGGCGGCCGCACGTGTTCCGGCGCAAATCTCTCCAGCTCCGCATTGATCTCCTCGATCAGCGCGAGCATGGGCGCCTTCAGGGCTCGTTCATACACCTCGCGCCGTGCTTCAAACCAGTCGCGGTCGTTATGCTTCACCAGCCCGCGCAAAAACCGAAATGTCTCGTCCCCAAATCGCACCATAACTCGCCTTCTAGAGTATCGGTCCATCCAAAGCATTTCCGGGATTCATCTTGCATCCGTGCCCCCGGTGGACTTACTCTCGGAGCATTCCTCCCAGGTACATCCGCAGCTCCCTCTTCCTCTGGTCAGGCTCAGTCACGGACCCCAGTCACGATGATCTCGCTCGAAGCATACTCAGACCTGCTCGCCACCCTTTATGCGGCTCCGCTCGATACCGGCCACTGGCAGCATTTCCTCGGCCAGCTTTGCAGCGCAACTGAGTCCCTCTACGGCATCTTCACCAGCAACGACAGCGCGCTCGAGCGCCGCCTTCTCGCGCACTCCGGCATGCCTGCCTTCGCCGAAGCGCACCGCACCTACAACCAGTCCTTTCGCCACCGCGACCCCTTCCGCGAGCGCTTCCTGCGCAGCCCGCGTATCGGCGTCATTGAGGGCGACGATCTCTTTCCCCATCGCGAGCTCGTCCAGACCGATCTCTACCGCGAGTTCCTTCGCCCACTCGATCTGCACCACATGACCTTCGTGGTGCTTTCCATGTCGCCGCGCAAGTATGAGCTCATCAGCATGTGGCGCGGAGAAGGCCACCCGCATCTTGAAACCGAAACCCTCCGCCTGCTCAGGCTGCTCGTCCCGCACATCCAGACCGCCCTGCAGGTGCGTCATGTTCTCGGTACGGCCGAGCTCCGCGCCAACAACGCGGAAGCTCTTCTCGACCGCAATCCAACCCCATCCATCCTGCTCGACGAAAAGGGCAGCGTCGTGGGCATGAACGCCGCCGCCCGCACCCTGGTGGACTCCCGTGACGGTTTGCAACTGCAAGGCGATCAGCTGGCCCCCACGACCGCGGCGCAGCGCACGCGCTTCCGTTCACTGATAACGGCAGCCACCGCCCCCGCACGATCGGAGCCGGGCGCCGCCATCAACCTGGAGCGCCGCTCCGGCAAGCGCGATCTCCAGGTGCTGATCACACCCTTCCGCGATCCGGAGACGCGAAACTCCAACGCCCGCGTTCTCGTGCTCGTCACCGATCCCGAAACCCGCGTCCATCACCCTGACGCCATCCTGCGCGCGCTCTACGACTTCACGCCCGCCGAAACCGAAATCGCCAACGGCCTGCTCACCGGCTACTCGCTGGACGAGGTCGCGACCCTGCGTAAGACCTCGCTCGCCACCACGCGTTCGCAGATGAAGAGCTTGTTCGGAAAAACCAGCACACGTCGTCAGGGAGAGCTCATCCAGTTACTCTCCTCCTTGCCCAGAACCGCTCCCACCGGGGCACACGCAACACAATAATCCCGGGCCTGCGCCAATTTCGAGCCTTCCCTCATTTGAGGGATGCCGTCCCTCTGCTCCAATGTTTAGATAAGCCTCATTCGTTCAGCTCTGCCTTAGGAGATTTTTCATGCTGCCCATGCGCCGTTTGGCTATCTGTCTCTTTACCCTTCTGTGCTGCCTGCCTGCTTCCATTGCCGGCGCGCAGGCCTACACCTCCATCGTCATCATCGGCGACTCGCTCACCGACACCGGCAACGACGCCGCGGTGAGCAACGCCAAGTACGGCCCGAGCGCGCAGGTTCCCGGGCCTGCCACCGGCTACACCAACGGCCGCTTCACTGACGGCACCGACTCCCTACCCTCGGCCAAGAACTACTACGGCGTCTGGATCGAGCAGCTCGCAGCCATGCTCCCCAACAAGCCCACCATCAACTATTCCAAGAACGGCGGCGGGAACTACGCGTTCGGTTTCGCGACCACCAACAGCGGCCAGAGCAACTTTACCTACGGCCCCGGCATGGCCCTCAACTTCA
>CAXSHQ010000006.1:0-9159 GCA_964236875.1 uncultured Acidobacteriaceae bacterium
TGTAGGCTTGGCGCGTGGGCACGTCCATCTGCGAGATGCTGAAGCGCAGCAACAACACGAGCGCGGCCCAGGGCAGCGTCGGCATCAGCGGCACGAGGATCAGCAGCACGTTGGACGGCAAGTGCGTGAAGACCATTGTATTGATCAGCCCGAAGCGCGACGCGAGCTTGGCCGCCCAGATGCCGGAGAAGCCGGCGATGGCGTTGGTCCCGAAATACAGCCAGCCGAGAAGCGTCAGATCGGCGCCGAAGCGCGTGTGGAACCAGACGATCGTGAGGCCGTCGATGACGACGTTATCGACGCCGGTGAGCAGGATGGCGAAGTGGCCGCCCATGAGCATGCTGAAGTCGCGGAAGACGACATTGCGGCAGTTCTTGAGAGCGATCGCTTTGTTGCCGACACCGGGGCTTTCGGCACGCGGCAGTTCGTTGGCTTCGCCGCGACTGAGGCCCTTGCCCCAGATCAGCCCTGGACCGTAGATGGAGATGCCGTCCAGGTTTTCTCCGTAGAGCAGGCTGTTGGGCCAGTGGTTGTGGCCGAAGTCCTGGAAGCGCTCCCAGGCTTGCGGAGGGCCGGCGGGATCGTAGCCGTCCGTGGCGGCGCCTTCCTTCGGCACATCGGCGGCAAGCAGGGTCGCTCCAGCCTGCAGCCAAAGCGAAACATGGCTCTTGAGGCGAACGGTGTAGCAGGCATAGGTGCCGGCTGGGAACACTACCGTTCCGCCGCCCGCCGCGGCGGCGGCATCGATGGCGCGGTTCACGGCGGGTGTATCGATCGTGTGACCATCGCCCCGCGCGCCAAAGGAGCGTACATCGAAGGACAGCGTGGGCTGCGGGTTCGTATTCTGCAACGATGCCGACGCGGTCGCTGAAGGAAGGAGCGAGGCGAAGGTGCCAGCGGAGGCACGCTGGAGAAAGTCGCGGCGAATCATGAAGGGCTCCCTGCGCTTGGCTGTTTGTCGTGTGATGACTTGAAACGCTCGTCAAAGCTGTCGCGAAGAGCGAAGAATGCGGGCGCGGGACGGTACTGCGGATCGAAGGGCAGCGAGCGCTGCGGGCGATTGGGCTGCTTGCGGTGGTGAGTCGGTCCATCGTTCAGCCAGGTGCGACGATCGCTGACACCCCAGGTGAGCAGCAGCTTCACCGCGGGGCTGGCCAAGGCGACGCGGAGAAAGTCGCGGTAGGTTTGCGCGACAGCGGCATCACGCACGCTCACTTCGTTCGAAGTGACATCGTCTTCGTTGACATCAAGCTCGGTGAGGTAGACCTCAAGGCCCATGGCTTCTATGGCTGCGATGTAGTCGGCCAGGCCACGGCCGATGTTGAAGGGAGAAGCTGCTTTGATGTGCGCCTGGATGCCGACGGCATCGAGCGGCACGCCTCGCGCCTTCATGCCGCGCAGCAGGTCGAGGATCAGGGCGCGACGCTCGGCATTGTCGTCGTTGTCGAGCTCTACGCCATAGTCGTTGTAGGTGAGCTTGGCGGTCGGATCGGCACTGCGTGCGGTGCGGAAGGCGAGGTCGATGTAGTCCGGGCCAACGGCGTCGTACCAGAAGGACTTTCGAAGGCCGCCGGGCTGCTTGTCGGCCGGGAAAATGGCCTCGTTCACCACGTCCCAGGAGTGGACGCGGCCCTTGTAGCGGGTCATGACAGTGGTGATGTGATCGACGAGGAGCTGGCGAACGTTTTCACTTGCGGGGCTCTGCCGGAGCCAGTCCGGCACGGAGTTGTGCCAGACGAAGGTGTGGCCACGGACTTGCATCTTGTGTTGGTGGGCGAAGGCGAACAGGGCGTCGGCCAGGCGGAAGTCGAACTCGCGTGTAGGCCGGAGAGCACGCCACTTCAGCTCGCCCTCGGGCACGAGCATTTCGTATTGATCGGCGATGAGCTTCGCCAGCGCAGGGTCTCTGCTTAGCAAAGGAACGACTACGGCGGCGCCCGCGGTGAGGCCGTGCCTGCGAGCGTGGGCGCGCAGGGCATGTCGTCCACGCACGGCGAGAGCTTCCGGCGGAAGCTCCGCGGGCGGTGGGCCGAAGTCCGGCGGTGGAAAGTGCTCCTGGCGCGGAGCGGTGTTCACAGTCATCTCATCAGCAGCGTTGCCCGGATGCGTGGACTGTTGCGGAGTCGGTTGTTGCGCGAAGAAAGTGAGCGGCGCGAACGCGGTAGCGGCTGCCGCGTGGAGGGTCTGGCGGAGAACAAAGCGACGAGTGGGCACGGCACGCCTCCCGGATGCAGCTTACACGGATGGGTTGGTTCTACCTGTGAAGGGTCTGGCTGCCGAAGTGACGAGGTCTTCGCCATAGGGTTCCTGGCCGCATCCCCAGCGCGGATCACGGAAGAGGTTGATGTTCAGAGAGCAAGTTGTGAAGCCGAAATAAATGCTGTGAATGCCGTTGCGGACGGCCTCGTTGTACTTGGCGCGCGGGTCGCAATCCGTCTAGTTGCGGAGCGCTGATTGAATATACTTACCACGCGAAAGATATCGCGCGCCAGCGTATGCTGTTCGGGTGATGAACTGCCGTCTGCGGTCGCTCGCTCTCCTGCTCCTTCTTGCTCTGGCCTCCACGCTGGCGCTGCGCGCGCAACAAGTTGCGTTCACCTTTGACGACTTGCCGGAGCATGGACCACTGCCTCCCGGTGTGACGCGAGAACAGGTGATCACGCAGATCATCCAGGCGATGAAGCAGGCCGGAGCACCACCGGTGTATGGGTTCGTGAACGGCGTTTACCTGGAGCAGACGCCGAGCGAGGCAGCCGTGCTCGATCTGTGGCGGGCGGTGGGCTTCCCGCTGGGCAACCACACGTGGTCGCACATGAACCTGAGCGCGCATACGCTGGAGGAGTTCGAGGCGGAGATCACGAAGAACGAGCCGGCGATCCGTGACCGCATGGCCACAAAGGACTGGCACTGGTTCCGATTTCCGAACCTTGCGGAAGGCAATACGCCGGAGAAACGCGATGGGGCGCGGGCGTTCCTCGCCGCGCATGGGTACCGCATTGCAGGCGTCACGATGAGCTTTGGGGATTACCTGTTCAACGATCCTTACGCGCGCTGTATGGCAGCGGGCAACCAGGATGGCGTGGCACAACTAGAGGCTGCTTACCTGCAGGCCGCGCATGACGATGCGGCGTACCGCCGTGCAATGGCGCAGGCGCTTTTCGGACACGACATACCGTATGTGCTGCTGATGCATGTGGGCGCTTTCGATGCGCGCATGTTGCCGCGGCTGCTGGCGCAGTACAAGGCTGAGGGTTTCCACTTCGTGACTCTGCCTGATGCGGAGAAGGATCCGTTCTATGCCAACGATCTCGATCCGCGGTTGCCGGGCTCGCCGGATACGCTGGAAGCTGCGATGGGAGCGCGGCATGTTCCTCTGCCGCAGCACGGACCGCCTCCGTCGTTTCTTGCATCGGTCTGTAAGTAGATGACGGAGAGCACACTTCAGTGGAAGTCGTGTGAGCGCACTTCTATGGCTTCGCCTCTGAGCAGTTCCAGCGATTCAGCTTTGACGTGCACCACACCGTCTGTGTTCTGCAGCTTTCCATGCACTTTCAGGAATTTTCCGCGGGTCACCAGGATTCGTTCGCGCTCATAGAGCTGCGGGTGAATGATGACGTTGGCGATGCCGGTTTCATCTTCCATGGAGAGGAAGATGAAGCCCAGTGCGGTTCCAGGGCGTTGCCGAGCGATCACGGCACCGGCCATGGTGACGCGCTGTCCATTGGGGCGCTGCTGCAACTCCGCGGCGGAGAGCACATGGAGCCGGCGCAGCTCGGGACGGCGGTAGAACATGGGATGATGCCCCGTGGTAAGGCCCGTTCCTGCGTAGTCGTTGATGAGGCGTTCGCCGTCCTGCATACGGCGCAAAGGCGATGCAGCCGGTGGTGAGGAGGCTTCACGGCTGCGCAGAAGAGGACCGACGGCGCGGCTGGACTGCTCGACTTGCCAGATGGCATCACGGCGATGCTCGATACCTTCCACGAAGTTCAGTGCGCCAATCCTGGCGAGCTGTGCGAGGTCACTACGGCTCAGAACCGGAACACGCAGAACGAGATCTTCGATGCTGCGGAAGGGACCGTCGCTTTGACGCGCCGCAACCAGATCGGCGGCAGCAGTGGCTTTGAGGCCGCGCGCGTAGTTGAGTCCCAAACGGAGAGATAGTGAGCCGGAAGTTTCGTGCTCCAGAGTGCAGCCGGTGCCTGACACCTGCACGCCCACGGGCTTTACGCGCAGGCCGTGGCGTTGGGCGTCCTTGACGATGACGGCGGGGGCGTAGAAGCCCATTGGCTGATTGTTGAGCATGGCGCAGGTGAAGGCGGCGAGGTACTTCACCTTGAAGTAGGCGGACGCGTAAGCAATGAGGGCAAAACTGGCAGCGTGGGATTCAGGAAATCCATACAAGGCAAAGCCCTGGATGCTGCCAACAATGGCGTCCTGCGTTTCGGGCGACAGGTTTTTGCGGGTCATGCCTTCGCGCAGCTTGACCATGAGCTCGCCGAGTCTTTGCCACGAGCGGCGCATGCCTACGGCCTTGCGCAGCTCCTCGGCTTCCGCGCCGGAGAACTCGCCGACCACCATGGCCATGCGGAGCAACTGCTCTTGAAAGAGCGGCACACCCAGCGTGCGTTTGAGCACGGGAATCAACTCGTCGCATGGATAGGTGACCTCTTCCCTCTTCTGCCGGCGGCGCATGTAAGGGTGCATCATCTTGCCGACGATGGGACCGGGGCGAATGATGGCTACCTGCACGACGAGGTCGTAGAACTTGCGCGGGGCGTTACGCGGGATGGACGCCATCTGTGCACGGCTTTCCACCTGAAACATGCCTACCGTGTCGCCCTTGCAGAGCGTGTCCCACACGTCCCTCACTTCGTGCTCGCCTTGCGGGAGATTGGCGAGATCGACGGGCTCGCCGTAGTGCTCGGGGATCAGCGTCAGGCAATCCTTCATAACAGCCATCATGCCAAGGCCGAGAAGATCGATCTTGACCAGGCCAAGATCTGTGCAGTCTTCCTTATCCCACTGCACGACATGGCGGCGCGGCATAGAGGAGCGCTCCAGCGGAACGACGCGGTTCAACTGTCCCTGGCACACGACCATGCCACCGGAGTGTTGGCCGAGATGACGCGGGAGGTCCTGCACACGCTCACAGAGCTCTACATATTTCGCAATGCGCCAGTGCCCGATGTCAAAGCCGGCATGGCGGAAGTTGTCGCCCAGGGTCTCGTCCTTCTTGCGCCACTCCCAGTGGCCGATGAGGCTGGAGAGGCGGCCCAGAGTTTCTTCATCGAAGCCGAGAGCCTTGCCGACTTCGCGAGCGGCGCTCTTGCCGCGGTAGGTGATGACGTTGGCGGTCATGGCTGCGCCGAGTTCGCCGTAGCGCTGGTACACGTACTGGATGGCTTGCTCACGCTTGTCGCCGGAAGGAAGATCGAGGTCGACGTCCGGCCACTCGTTGCGATTCTCATTGAGGAAGCGCTCGAAGAGGAGGTCCATGCCGATGGGATCAATGGCCGTGATTTCGAGCGCGTAGCACACGACCGAGTTGGCGGCGCTGCCCCTGCCCTGAATGAGGATGTCGTGCGCTTTGCAGTAATTGACGATGTCCCAGACGATGAGGAAGTAGCCAGCGAAGCCGAGGTGCTCGATGAGCGCGAGCTCGCGCTCAGCCTGCTTTTTGGCCCGCTCGTGCAAATCACGATCGTGCTTGGGCCTGTAGCGGTTTTCAATGCCTTCGGCCACGCGCTTGCGCAGGAAGCTCTCCATGGGTTCGCCGGTCCGTGTGTCGTAACTGGGGAACTGGTAGCCGAGATCATTCAGCTGGAATTCAAGCCGCTCCGAGATGAGCAGCGTGTTTTCGATGGCTTCCGGAAGGTCACGGAACAGGTGCCGCATGGCTTTGGCGCCGCGCACCTGACGCTGCGAGTTGGTTTGCAGAAGCCGCCCTGCTTCATCCAGCGAAACGTGGTGCCGTACGGCTGTGAAGACGTCGAGCACCTCGCGCTCATACTGCGTGGCATAGCGCACGCCGTTGGTGGCGACGATGGGCAAGCGCAGGCTTTCCGCGATGCGCAAGGCAGCCTGATTGCGAGCTTCTTCGCTGCGTTCGCCGTGACGCTGGAGCTCTATGTACACATTAGGGCGGCCGAATACATCGGTAAGCTGCTCGACGCACTTTTGACCTTCCGCTTCGCCGCCTCGTTGCAGCGCAGCGGCGAGCGGACCTTCATCCCCTCCCGTGAGGCAGAGAAGACCGTCGCGGAACTCGGCCATGTCCTCCATGTGAGCGAAGCCTTCGGCTTTGCCGCGCTGCCGCATCTTGAAGCGGGTGATGAGCTGGCAGAGGTTCTGATAGCCAGTGCGGGAAGTGCAGAGAAGCGGCAGGCGCGCGGTCTCAGGCATATGCTGATGCGGCAACGCGGCAGGCGGCGTGAGGCGAGGACCCAATTCGGCGACCGCGATCTCCGCGCCAACGTGGGCGCGGAGATTGTTCTGTTTGGCGGAGGTATGGAAGCGCGCCGAACCGTAGAAGCCGTTGCGGTCCAGCAACGCAATAGCTGGCAGGTCCTTTTCGAAGGCGGCGCGGACCAAAGCCTCAGGCTGCGATGCCCCTTCGAGAAAGCTGAAGGCGCTGTTGGCGTGCAGCTCGACGTATTGATGAGCGCGATCAGTCATACAGCGCCTGCATGTGCCAGCTTTTTTGCAGTAAGTCCTGGGTGAGGATGCAGAGCAGGGTTTCTCCATCCTGCGCGGTGGCGCAGGCGTCCCACTCTTCTCGCGACCAGATTGCCTCCGACCACCATTCGCCGCTGCGCCGCCATGGACCGTAGGCTGCAGACACCGAGTAGCGCTTGCCTTGGAAGAAGAAGGCGTTCGGCTTCTTCTCGCACAATGTCAAAGTGAGCGGGACCGGAGGACGCAGATAGCGGCAGGCCGTGTGGGGGATGACTTCCTGCTGCTGCTGAGGAGTGTTGCGAGGAACGGCGAATCGATCCATTACGAAGCCTTCCGGATTGTGCGTATCGCGCAAGCGAGCGCAGCCGACACGGTCTTCGCCGACGAGAGCGGCAATGCGAGCGAGCGTGACATCCAGGCGCATGGGCTCGGGCAGAGAAGGACTGAACAGGCCTGCCTGCACCTTGCTGCGCTCTCCCGGCTCGGCATGGAGGTGGATCGCCATGACTCCCGCGGGCGGGGGATGCGCTTCGATATCCAACTGGATGAGCTTGAGCAGAAGATCGCGGATGGCGAGCGGCAGCGCGGGTTTGACAGTGCGGACATGTTCGCCGCCGCCATCGAGCAGGAGCTTCACCGTAACGCTCGCTAATGCCAGCGCGTAGGCTTGCGAACGAACGAGCATTAGGTCGAGCATGGGGCCAAGCACGAAGAGGAGAGAGTCGAGGCGATCCTCCGGCGAGTCAAAGGCTATGTGCTCTTCCAAAGTGAAGACAGGCTCTTCAGGAACGAACAGATGAGGATGTTCGCCGTGCGCGAGCTGACGCAGCCTCCTGCCCTGCTGACCCAGGCGGGAAACCAGCTCGGCTTCCGGCAAAGCGGCCAGCTCACCGAGCGTACGAAGACCCCAGAGGTCGAACATGCTTTGCTGTTCGGCAGAAAGGCCAAGAGCAGATAAAGGCAGACGGCTGAGACCCTCCGTTTCCCTGCCGGGCTCCAGCAGAATGGGCGCCTTGTCCGCAAAGCGAGAGGCGCACACAGCCGCGTAGTAGTTGCGGCTGGCTGCCAGCCTTCCGTGCAGCCCCAGAGCGCGGACAGCTTGCAGCAAAGACTGCGCCGTCTGCCGCTGTTCGCCGAATAGCCGCGTTGTGCCGGTCATGTCCAGCACTAAGACCAGCGGAACCGAGCCTGAAGGGCCGCTGCATACCTGCATGCGTGGCGTAAACGTGCCGGCCATGCTCAAGAGAGCCGCACGGGCAGCGCGCTCTTCCTCGATGGAACGGCGCAGGATGGTCAGGCCGGCAAAGGCGTCCAGCTCTGTGCGGGTGGTTCCATGCGTCAACCCAAGAGCGAGCGCCTTGGCGTTGGCGCTGCATACGTGCTCCAGCGGTGGGTCACCGTCGAGCACAGCTACGGGCACGTGCGCCTGCTCCGGACGGAAGCGCAGACGAGCCTGGGTGGGGAACTCCGGCACGTGGATGCAAACGTAGAACGGCGTAGCGTGCGCTGTGCTTAGATCGCCCATGCAGCCCGGCCCTTCCATGCCCCGGGACGTTCACTTTGCGGAGGCTTGCGTATGGGGATCACGTTGTCCGCAGGCCGCTCGAAGCGCTGTCTTTCTACTTGAGAGCGGAACGCGATGCCGGTGAGCGCATTGCCCTGTGCTTCCATGCGGCCGGTGGCCATGCGAACGACCAGCTCGGCGCTGGATTTTGCGCAGGGATGCCGGGTGAGCAGCAGGAGGCTCCCGCGGGTTCGCTCGCAGGCAGCACGGAAACGAAACCACGTGGTCAGGGGAATGCGCCAGGATTTTTCCGCCGGTGTGCTGCCCAGATCGAGCACGATCAGGCTGAAGCCGCCGGATTGCAGCAGCAGATCAGCGGCCCACAGAGCCTGGTCGAGCCGCGTCCAGGAGCGCTTCTTTTCCTGGGCCGTGTCCTTGTGCAATGCGACAGGAGAGGGTGCACGTGCCGTCAGAACCAAACCTTTGGGCTCTTTTGGGGAGACGCGGTTTCGCTCCATATCCTGTGGGGCGGCGATGACACGCGACACCTGCTCCCCACGCCGCGGCGGCAGGCGATCGGTAGCGATCTGTTCTTCGCGGTCGAAAGCCCGGCCTGGCAAAGCACGGTTGGCAACCCCGGGTGTTCCGATGGACTTGTCGCGTCGGCGCGGGGGCAGGGCGCTTGAGCGGAGTTGCGTGGAGAGCAGGTCGCTGATCGCCTGCGGCATGCCGCGGCCTTCAGAGCGTGGATGCGGGCTGCCTCCGCCGCCTGCGGGCGCGGACCGCTCCGAAGAGCTGACGGAGGGACTTTGAATCTGCGAACAGGTTCCCGCTGATGTCTCACTGAATTTGTTGGGTGTGTGTCCACAGCGGACCCAAAGCAGGCGCGTGCCATCGACGCCCGTCCGGGCGGCGCTTTCGGGGTCGTACACGTCGTCCACATCGATCCACGCAGCGACGTTGCCCTGCTGCACGGCAGC
>CAXSHQ010000006.1:9169-11499 GCA_964236875.1 uncultured Acidobacteriaceae bacterium
CGACATAGGCCAGCGCCATGGTGGTGCGACCGGAGCACTCCGCTCCCACGAGCTCAATGATGGCCCCTGCGGGAACTCCGCCCCGCAGGCATTCGTCCAGCGAGCGAACACCGCATGCCAGGCGTTCGGGAGCGTTCCTGACAGAGGCAGTGAGGGCCGCTGGAACCCTTTTGGCGAGGCGGTCTTCAATATCGCAGCGGAGGGCTGCGGCGCTGTGGCGAGCGACAATCATCTTCGCTATATCTTCGCCTAAAGGCGGTGGGGTGTGTCAATCCGCAGATGTGCGCACAGGCTTGTTTCTCGAATGGAAGGGTTCAGCAACTTGGCTGGCAGCGGATATGTACAATTTCGCATACAATTCCGGATTGATGACCCGATTGCATGTGAGGCTCCTTGAACGCGCTCGCTAACAGGCACGTATTCGCCGCTTTCTTTGCCCTTGCGATGACCTCACTGGCATATGGGCAAGTGCCGCAGCCGCAGGCCATTCACAGTGCCGGCAATCCCATTCTTTCGGATGGGTCCTTCTACTCCGCCGACCCTGCGCCCATCGTGGCGGGCGATACCTTGTACATCCTCGCCGGCCGTGACGAGGCGCCTCCGAACGTCAACAACTTCATCATGAATGAGTGGCAGATCTTTGCCACCAAAGACGTCGCTTCGAAACATTGGCTGCATTACCCAGCAATTACGCGCCCCGAAACCGTCTTTGCCTGGTCAAAGCCCGGCCACGCCTACGCCGGGCAAATCGTCCAGGGACCGGATCATCGCTTCTACATGTACGCGCCGGTGCAGGAAGGCCAGCGTCAACATGCAGACCCTTTCGTGATCGGTGTCGCGGTGGCAGATAGCCCCCTGGGCCCGTGGAAAGATGCGCATCCCAGCGGGCCCATCGTCTCCCAGTCGCTGCCCGAACCGAACAACATACAGAACATCGATCCGACCGTCATGGTCGATAAAGATGGCCGCGTGTATCTGTACTGGGGTACCTTCGGCCGTCTGCGCGGGGTTGAGTTGGAGCAGGACATGGTGACTCCCAAGGGGAAAGAGATCACCGTGACTTCTCTGACGGGATTCTTTGAGGCATCCTGGCTCTTTCGCCGCAAAGACACGTACTACATGGTCTACGCCGACAACAAGGCTGGGCCCACATCGCCCTGCACGCCGGCAAATTACCATGCTTGCATTGCGTACGGCACATCGGATTCGCCGCTGGGTCCGTGGACCTATCAGGGTGTCATCCTCGACCCCGTTTCCTCTACAACGTCGCACCCTGGGGTCGTTGACTTCAAAGGCAAGTGGTACCTGATCTACCACACTGCCGATGCCAAGGGCGGTGGCCACTTTCGGCGCAGCGTCGCCATCGACTCCCTGCAATGGGACGACAGCACCTCTCCGGCGAAGATTCTCAAAGTCACCCAGACGCATGAGCCGCAGCCTGCACCGCTGCCGAGCCGCAACATTGCGCCAGCGGCACGCTCTTCGACTTCGAACGAGCCGATTCCCGTTCAGTACTGGATCAAAGCCCTGAATGACGGTATCGTTCGCCAGAACCCGCTGCCGCCGGACATGTGGGGAAGCTGGACGCCTCACAATCCCGCCACTCAATGGATTCAATATGAGTGGGGCAAGCCGGTGACGCTGAACGGCTCGCGCATCATGTTCTGGAGCGATCACCGCGCGGGCGCAGCCGCAGGTGTTGCGCCTCCCGCAGCCTGGCACCTGGAGTATCAAAGCGGGAGCGAGTGGCTGCCCGTGGCGCACCCGAGCGGCTTCCCTACTCCGGTCAACTCCTTTGTCGATGTGACCTTCGACACACTCATGACACGTTGCCTTCGCGCGGTGTTCGACGCTTCGGGTGAAGGGCAGCAGTATGCCGGAGTTGCCGTGCAGGAGTGGGAAGCACTTGCGCCGAAAGAGGTAGCACCCGCTGCGTTGAAGAAGCTAGCCCCGGTGAGCAGCGATTCTGTCACTTGTCCGGCGGCCTCTCCGCAGCAAAATAAAGCGGCACGATAATTTGCATGCGGGCCATGGGCACTTCCCGATCGATAGGAGATACACCCCGATGGCATCTCGTTCTCACTGGGTTCGTTTGAGCCTGCTTCTGCTTATCGGCGGACCGCTGTCGCTCACGAGCCAAAGCGGCGCCGGTCAGTCGCCTTCCGCATCGCCCTTCCGCGTAGAGTATGGAAGCTCCGGCGTCACCAGCCTGCAAAAGGTCCAGGACCGGTACGCGACAGATTACATCCAGTCCGGGCACGCCCTGGGCGATGTCACGATCCGCTATCGGGCATCAGGCGCTGATTCCTGGAAAGAGGTTTCGGCTGCGG
>CAXSHQ010000006.1:11509-32157 GCA_964236875.1 uncultured Acidobacteriaceae bacterium
CCTACTCAATTGAGAGCCGCCGGCCCACGCTCGCTGAACTGGCCAGCGTCTCGGCTTCTGTGCGAGGCCCCACGGTGCGCGCGCTGAACGCGGAGTTTGCGCCATCGACGTCCCATGACATTGGCGCCGCGCGCTTTGCATGGACAGGCAAGAAGGGTTCCAGCGAGTGGGTGGAGTATGACTTCGAACAACCGCAGACCGTGCACTCGGCGGAAGTGTTCTGGGGTGTCGATGCGGGCCGGCGACTCGGGACGAAACTCCCGGTGTCGTGGAAAGTGCTGTATAAAACCGGGGAGGATTGGAAGGACGTTCAGCAACTGAGTCAGTCGGCGATTGCAGCGGATGTGTTCAACCAAACCAGCTTCACGCCGGTCACCACAAAGGCTCTCCGTCTCCAGGTGCAGTTGCCGGCCGATGCCGCGGCGGGCCTGCTGCAGTGGCGGTTGAACGGCGAGGCCGCACGCGCCGTTCAGCGGGCCGACGACTTCAGCGCCTCCGAGACTTTTGAGACACAAGGCAACTCGCTCCTTTGGACGATCACCCTCCGTAACCCAACCAATCAGCCTGTAGATGTAGGCGACTTCAGCGTGGGCCTTCCTATGAACCGGCGCTATGTAGGTGACAAAACAGAAACCTACACGAAACGTGTCATCCAGCACAGCTCCATAGCGGGCAATGGCTCGTTTCTTTACTGGATGCGGACCAACGCGGAAGGTCCGTACCTCGTGATGACGCCCTCGTCTGGAACATCGCTCGAGTACTTCGAGGAACGGCCCGCGACTCGTACGTACCACGCGTTCGTGCACGCCTCAGCGAGCATGGCCGAGCTGAAGGCGAAAGGCGGCAACTGGCGTTTGCCTGCTAGCCAGCTTGTTCTCTCGCCCAAGGGCCAACCCGGCGATACGAAGACCTATAGCTTTCGCTTTCTCTGGGCGAAGGATTACCAGGATGTTCGCGAAGTCCTTTACCAGCAGAACCTTTTCGATGTGGCAGTCGTTCCCGGCATGACCGTTCCTTCCGATCTCGACGCGGAGTTCTCCTTGCGGACACACATCGCAAACGTCAAGGTAGAGACGGAGTATCCGGCGAGAACTCGAGTCACGACCCTCACTCCGCCCGGCAAAGACATCCAGCTTTATAAGGTCCACTTCACCAAGCTCGGTGAGAACATGCTCCGCATCCGTTACGGTGACGGCCAATATCTTGCGCTGGAGTTCTTCGTGACCGAACCGATTGAGAGTCTCTTCAAGAAGCGTGCCGCGTTCATCGTCTCGCACGAACAGCACACGGATCCAGCCAAGTGGTACAACGGCCTCTTCTCCCAATGGGACATGAAAAACCATGTGCTGCGCAGCCCGGACGATCTGGACGGCCTCCAGTCCTATGCAGTCGCTTGCGACGACACCGAACTTGGCAAATCGGCCTTCATTGCGCAGAAGAACATCGTGTATCCATCGCAGAAGGAGATTGCCGCCGTCGAGTATTACATCAGCAAACACGTGTGGGGAGGCTTGCAAGAAACCACGGCAGAGAAGATTCCCTACGCGGTCTACGGCATTCCGAACTGGAAGGTGAACCGTGACAGTCCCGATCCCGGTACTAAGGGGCAAGAGCACGTGTGGCGCATCTATGACTACCCGCACGTTGTGTTGATGTACTACAACATGTATCGCGTGGCCAAGTTGTATCCGGAGATGGCGAAGTACCTCGACAGCAAGGCCTACCTGGAACGTGCTTTCGGGACGGCCAAGGCTTTCTTCACCGTTCCGATGGACCTGATCAAGTGGTCGCCGTTCGGAACGGGAACGTATAACGAGATCGTCATTCCCGACCTGATCGAAGCACTGGACGCGGAGGGCCAGCACGACGAGGCGGCCTACCTCCGCGGCCAATGGGAAAAGAAGGTCCGCTACTTCATCAACGATCATCCGTACCTGTACGGCTCGGAGTATCCATACGACACCACCGGCTTTGAGTCCACTGCGGCGATAGCAAAGTACGCGATGGCCCGCCTGCAGGCGCCCGGCACAACACCGCGCACACCATCTCTACCTGGGCAGGAGGCTTTTGCCAAGGAAGTGAAGTACGAAGACGCGAAGACCTTCCTCGACGGGCAGTTTGCGCTTAACGTCGCCAGCCGTGGCTGGCTGGAAACCGCGTACTACGACATGGGCAGCGATTATCGCGGCAACGGCAACATCTCGTACACGCTCAGCTACATGTCGCAGATGGGCGGGTGGGGCATTCTCGACTACGCCTACTATCAGTCTCCCAATCCTTCGACCTACCTGCGCCTGGGCTACCCTGCTTACCTCAGTTCGTTCGCGCTCATCAATTCGGGCACCGCGGAGTCGAACTACGGCTACTGGTACCCCGGCAAAGACAATGATGGAGGCGCAAGCGGCGGATTCGAGCCGCGGCCCTGGGGACGCGCGTGGCTGGGCAACAAGGAGATGGGTCGAGGCCCCTGGTGGTACTCCGGCGAAATCGAACTAGGCTTCAGCGGAGCACTGCGTGACGCCGCGACCGTTGTGGTCGACGACCCGATCTTTGGGCGCTATGCATACGGCGGGACAATCGAGCGGCGTTCCGGTTTCACTGACGTCGTCCCACACGACGGCTTGCGCGAGCGCCTTCACATCTTCACTGGGGGCCGGCGTGTGCACCTGTTGCTGGATCGTGATGCGTTTGCCGCCGGCAAGCCTGTCTCCTACGACGACGCCATGACTCGGCTGCACTTCACAGTGGAGAATCATGCGGCATCGGCTCACCTTGTTGGGCTTTCGCTCACGGGCCTTTCGGTTGGCAGCTACCGTCTGGTCGTGAACGGCAAATCGCAAGCCGCAGAGTCTCCAGTCGATGGCGCTCTCTCCTTGCAGGTGCCTATTCACGATGCGGCGGTTGAGGTTGACCTCGTTCGCGTCGGAACGAAAAGCGATACACGAAGCGAGTAGTCAAAGAACGGATCGAGGTACTTCTATGCTGACTTTTCTTCCGAGGCAAACAAAGCGGGTCACACCTCTCGCGGTCGGCTCCATGGGGAGTGTTGGGCTTCTTTTCGCAGCCGCCATTGGCGCTGGAGCGCAAACGACACCTCCGCGTGTTCCGCGCGTCTTACCGCCCGGCGCAATGATGGATGGTGGACAGGTTTCGCTCACATCGTCTGCCCTGAGTGTGGAGATACTCAAGTACTCCGGCACGGTGGCCGCGTTGAAACCGAAAGTCGATCCCACGATCGATTACACCCCGGGCGACCGGCTCAAGGAGAGGTCCGCCGATACCTTTTATCACCTCGGCGATCTCGATCTGCGTTTCCGCACGGCAGGTGCACAGGAGTGGACCGACGTCTCGACCGCCTTTCATCGAGCTCCCACGACGACCGCCGCCTCGGACGACACGCACTTCACCAGCGACGTTACTTCCAGCTTGCCCCCAGGCACGCCCTTGAAACTCGTCCGGACCTGGAGTGTAGAAGGCGGGGACCTCGCTCTTCGCTTCACTGTGACAAACACCGGCAGCATGCCCGTGGAGCTCGGTGGAGTCGGGATCCCCATGGTGTTCAACAACATCATGAATGGCCGGAAGCTTGAAGAGTCCTATCGGACCTGCTCCTTCTACGACCCTTACATTGGCGAGGACGCGGGCTATGTGCAAGTTATTCGCCTGAGCGGCGTGGGGCCAGTGTTGCTTGTAGTGCCCGATGGCCACACACCGTTGGAAGAGTGGAAACCTATTCTGGATCGTCGTGACCGCGAGACAGGCAAGGGCCTTCCCGGCAACGACCCCACTCCACGAGGCACCACCTTCGAAGGTTCGTATAACTGGATGGTTCATGCCGGCGGCTTCACCGGAACCGAGTGGAAAGGTATCGAGGAGTGGAACCCAGGCACCTCTGAAACACTGGCTATAGGAAAGAGCGCGACCTTCGGCGTACGGTTCCTCGTCGCGCCAGATGTTCGCCACATAGAAGCCACACTCACGGAGCATAAACGCCCTGTCGCCGTAGGCATTCCCGGCTACATCCTTCCGCAAGATGTCAACGCGCGACTCTTCCTGCGTTACGGGTCCGCGGTGCGCTCCATCATCAGCGAGCCGGCTGCGGCAGTGGCCATCCACGACGACGGCGCAAACGCCGCAGGTCTGCACGCCTACACCCTGCGAGGCAAGCAATGGGGACGCTTCCGTCTTGTGGTGACCTATGCGGACGGCACTGTGCAAAGCATTGGCTACCGGACCATCAAACCTGAGACGGAAGCCGTTGCCGATATGGGACGTTTTCTCTTTCAACAGCAATGGTTCGACGAGCCCAACGATCCTTTCCACCGGTCGCCTTCGATCATCAGTTACGACAATGAAGCCGGCAAACAGGTGACGCAGGACGCGCGCGTATGGATTGCCGGTTTGAGCGATGAAGCCGGGGCGGGGTCATGGATTGCAGCCGCCATGAAGGAATACCTCGCACCGGACGCCGCTGAAGTCGCCAAGTTTGAAAGCTATGTGGATGGTGTTCTCTGGGGTCATCTCCAGAACAGCGAGGGCGATCACAAATACGGCGTCCACAAGAGCCTCTTCTTCTATGAGCCAGCGCTGGTTCCTGAAGTTACCTACAATCCCTCGTTGAATTGGAAGAGCTGGACTAGCTGGAACAAGAAGGGCGCTGACGACCTGGGGAGGTCCTATAACTATCCTCACGTGGTGGCGGCTTACTGGTCGCTCTATCGGACCGCACGCAACACCAAAGGCCTGGTCGTAAAGCACCCCTGGGACTGGTATCTCAACCAGGCCTATGAGACATCACTCGCCATGAGCACGCAGGCGCCGTATTACACCCGCTTCGGTCAGATGGAGGGCACCGTCTTCATTCGCCTGCTTGAAGATCTCAAAGCTGAAGGGTGGGAAGAGAAGGCCGGAAGGCTGGAAGCCGTGATGCGTTCTCGCGCAGACCGCTGGAAGATGGAGCCCTACCCGTTCGGCAGTGAAATGCCCTGGGATTCGACCGGCCAGGAAGAGGTATACGCCTTCTCGCGATACTTCCATTACGACGACAAAGCCGAAGTCACGCTGAACGCCATCCTCGCGTACGATCCCACGATTCCAAGCTGGGGATATAACGGCAGCGCCCGCCGTTATTGGGATTTCATCTATGGAGGCGATCCCAAGTATTCGCGTATCGAGCGCCAGCTTCACCATTACGGGTCGGGGCTGAACGCAATTCCCCTGATCGAGGAATACCGGGCTCACCCCGACGATTTATATTTGCTCCGCGCAGGCTACGGCGGGGTCATGGGACCGCTTTCAAACATCGACGAGAAAGGCTTCGCCTCCGCTGCTTTCCACTCGTTCCCTGATCGCATGATGTTTGACCCCTACACGGGCGACTACGGACCTAACTTCTTCGGCCACGCCATCAACACAGGCGCGTTCCTGACCCACGACGACGCTATGGGCTGGATCTGCTTTGGAGGAAACGTCGACACACGCCACGGCTCGGTTCATGTAGACATCCTCGACTCCTCCCGCAACCGGCTCTTCCTCGCTCCCATCGGCTTGTGGGTGACTCTCGACGCGGGGCATCTCGCATCCGTCGACTTCGATCCCGAGAAGCGGAGTGTCCAGCTCCACCTTTCTCCGGCAAGCCCCTCAATTCCTGTAGCGCGCCTGAGACTTCGGCAGACCACATCGAAGGCCGGTTCGCGCGAATGGAGGATCACCGCCACTACCCAGATGGACGCCGGAGCGAACGTCATCATGCTCAGCCCTGCAGGAACTACCGTCACCCTCCGGGAGAAGCCGCTTTAGCGTCGGGGAGTAGCAAGCCTTCCTATAGGATCACTAGGTCACACTTGGGGCTGGATGGCCCGAACTGATCTGCCGTAGATCGGGACTACCCGCCCCGCAGCTTGCGTAATCCATGCCGGTTACGCGCCACACAAAGCGCTGAGTAGCGGATACGTGTTCGCATCCATTTGCGAATACCGCTCACGAGCCGCTCCATAGAGCAGACGTTGGCAGTGCTGCCTCTGCATCTGTGCAATCCATGTCTACCTCCGCAAGTAATTGATTCTAAATGGGAACTTAGCCTCATGATGTTTGGCTCTCTTCCGGAGCACAACATACTCCTGAACGCTGAAGCCAGCGTTTCTGTTTTCTATTGACAGACGTCGGCAAAAAGCAGATGGTTACGATCATCAAGAAATGCGATTTTGAATACATTGGCCAGGTGACCCTCATGATTGATCGACTCTTCAGGTGTGTGGCGGTTTGCGTTATGGCAATCGCCTGCCTCGTCCTCCCGTCCGTCGTGTCCGCGCAGACCACCGACGGATCAATCGACGTCCAAGCAGTGGATCCCTCCAAAGCCCTTGTGCCCGGCGTGCACCTTGTGCTCACGGACATCCAGACAAATGTCGTCCGCGAAGGCAAGACGCTGGGCACTGGTCGTTATACCTTCGTTGGCCTTGATCCCGCCGCGTACCGCCTGACTGTCGATCACCCGGGCTTCGAGAGCGTCGTCTTCGACAAGATTGTGGTGCAGGCAGGTGTCGCTACCCCTCTGAATGTCGTTCTCAAGGTGGGCAGTGAATCTCAGCGGGTGGAGGTTTCCTCCACTTCCGTTCCGGTCATTGAGACAACCTCGAACACTCTGGCCACAACCGTCGATCTGGAAGAAGTCAACAACCTGCCGGTAGGCGGCCGCAACTTGATAGCCCTGCAGGCTCTTTCACCCGGCTTTGCCTCAACGACTGGCAATGGTACCGCCGGCTCGTTCAACGGAACGCCTCAGGCCGCATATCAAGCAAATGTCGATGGCGTCAATGCGACGTCATCCCGTTTCAAGTCTGGCAGTGGTTCAGGAACAGCAGTGACCCTGCGAGTGGAAAATATCCAGGAGTTCACTGTGCAGAGCGGTGAGCTTCCTCCCAGCCAGGGTGGCGGCCAAAGCGCTGCACAGACGCTTTTTGTGACAAACCGCGGCACCAACCGCTTCCACGGACGCTTCTTCGAAAACCACCAGGAAGACGCGTTCAATGCTGCCCCCTGGAGTTTCGGCTTTCAGACACCCCGCCCGCACAAAACGCACCTCGTACGCAACGACTTCGGCGGCTCGGTTGGCGGGCCTATCTTCAAGGACAAGCTCTTCTTCTTCGTGAACTTCTCCGCACTCATTCAGCCGAACGGCGCTAATCTCACTGCCGTTCTGCCCACGGATTCGGTGCTTGCGGGCAACTACACCTACGTGAATACTTCGGGAACCCTGTCCACCATTAACGTTCTGCAAGGGGCGGCTGCGGCCGGCCTCGACGGCAATCTCAACGGCGGTGTCGCGTTCCAGCAGAACCTGAACAAGCAGGCTTACCAGTACGGAACGTTCACCCAGGGTCCCACGCAGTACAACACGCGCACTCTCAACTTCCAGGTGCCCAGCAAGAATACCGTCATCTATCCGGCGGCTAGATTCGATTACGCCCTCTCGCCTAAGCTCAATTTCACCGTGTCTTCGGACTTCAACCGGTCAACAAATAAGGGAATTTACCAAGACTCCCTACCAGGGCCCTATTTTCAGACCAAAACCACTGGAAGCTTTGCCGAAAACTATGTCGTGTCCATAGGTCTGGATTACACGGTCACGCCAACCATCCTGAACCAGTTCAAGGTTGGCGGCCTATATACATATACCCTCTTCAGCCCGGAGGCTGCGGGGTTCGATGTCGGATCTCAGGGAGCTACCAACTACAACTTCGGCGGCATCAGTACCAGCGGAAATTTCTCGATCACCCCGCAGGGAAGCTACTATCCGTACTTGCAGGCCAACGACGACTTGAGCATCCAAAAGGGTTCCCACACTATCAAGACCGGTGGCAACATCTGGCACCAGCAGGATCACTACTACAACGTGCCTAGTGGGTACACCAACATCAGCCTCGGCCTGATCAGCGTCGACCCCGCCTATAACACGATCCGGAACTTGATTCCGACTGGAGCAAAAGATCCAAATCTGCCTTCTAACCTCTCAGGAGCCCAAGGTGATATCACCGCGTTGTACGGTTTTCTGAATGGAAGGGTAAGCAGCGCCGCGGCACAGTACGCTGTAAATCCGGCGACCGGCAAGTATCAGATAGGCACCTATGGCTTGGATGAAGCCAGCATGGGTGGTGGCTTCTACCTCCAGGATTCCTGGCGCGCGTTTCCCGGCCTTACGTTGAACTACGGAATCCGCTTTGACTTCCTTTCCGACATACACGATGTCAAGAACGGGTATACGGGACCCACTGTACAAGACCTCTTCGGATCGTCCGGCTATATGAACATATTCCAGCCTGGCGTCAACTCCGGCAGCCAGAACCCGCTTTACACTACGGCCGGTCACAAGTACAACTCCAGCCTCTTCCTCCCTCAGCCGCAATTCGGGTTCGCCTACAATCCGACCGGAGTCGAAGGCCTCCTTGGCAAGCTCCTGGGCTCGGGAAAGACAGTTTTTCGCGGTAGCTATACTCTGAAGAACTACACCGAAGGCGGCCAGAACTTCTGGCAGGCGGCTTCAAACGCTGGCTTCAACTTCTTCAATAACCCGAGCACTACGGCGAGCAACACGGTAGGACCCCAATACTTCACTCCCGGAACAGTCCATCTCGCCACGCCTACCTCGTGCCCGGATCCAGTGATGAACTGTGTAAACGTAGCTACGGAAAACGCCTCAGTGGCGGCAGGCGGTCTCCCGACTCTCTACCAGAGTCCCTCCACCTACCAGACAACCCTAACTCAGGCGTCTCTCTTCTTTCAGGGTGCAGGGACACCCGCTGCTATCGATCCAAACATCAAGCAGCCCTATGTCGAATCCTATACATTCGGCATTCAACGGCAGCTTTCGAACTCCAGTGCCTTCGAAATCCGCTTCGTGGGAAATCGAAGCATTCACGATTGGATCTCGTACAACTACAACGAGATCAACACGCTGAACAACGGCTTCTACAGCGACTTCATCAACGCTCAGAAAAACCTCGCACTAAATACAGCTGCTGGCTTCAAGAATGACTTCAGCAACCGTGCCGGTATATACCCCACGCCAATCCTCAGCGCTGCGTTCGCCGGATCTTCGGCCACCGGCTTCACCAATACCAGCTACGTCAACCTCCTCAACAACGGGTCGTTGGGAGGCCTCGCGTCAGCCGTCGCCAGCAACCAGACGTTCTATTGCAATGTAGTGGGTAAGGGTTTCGCCCCTTGCTCCACGATTGCCTCTGCGCCGGCAACCTCCGCGTTTCCGAGCAATCTCTTTCAGGCGAATGCTTATTTGGAAGGAAAGGCAACGAACCTGCTTAGCAGCAAGGGATCGTCAAACTACAATTCCCTGCAGATGGAGTTTCGCCAGAAAGTCAGGTATGGCCTCGACCTGAACGTCAACTATACCTATGGCAAAACCCTCGGCAACTCATCCAACCAAGCTTCGGGCTCCAGCGCCAATGTGGCAAGTGTGATCACGCTCCACAATCTCCAGTACAACTACGTGCCAATCTCGTACGACATCCGGAACGCTCTCAAACTTAGTTCTACCTACTCGCTCCCTTTCGGTAAGGGCAGAGCTTTCTTCAACCACAACAAAGCCATGAATTACCTTCTTGGCGGCTTCACAGCTGGAGTCATTACTATCTACCAGAGTGGGGCACCCATTCTACTCACGGGCGGACTTAGCTCCACCATCAATCCTGCTTCTGATGGGGGGGTGAACTTTGCTGCGGGAAGCGCGCGCGATATCCAGAAGTCGGTTGGCGTTACACGCGCGAAGCCCGGGGCCGCTTACGTGAACCTCATCGATCCGAAGTTCCAGTCGACGGTCGATGGACGCGCTAACAGTGCCTACGTTGCGCCGAACACCACACCCGGTGTCGAGGGCAACTTACCCTACATCTATGGGCCGAAGTGGATCAACTTCGATCTTGCGGCAACGAAGGATCTGCCCATCTTCGAAGCAGTGCATATCAATCTCCAACTCCTCGGCCTAAACGCCTTCAACCATCCAGAGTGGATTGGCGGCGGGTTCAACACGCAAAGCAATACGTTCGGAACGACGAGCACCGTCGCGCAGGCAGCCCGGCGCATCGAGTTGCGTGCCAACGTGACCTTCTAACTGCAGGGCTTCGACCATCAGGGCGTGTGCCGGCTTCACCGGTACGCGCCCTTTCCTTTGCAGGCTGCTTGCATTATCTGGAGGCTCGATTACGCTCTTCACTTCGTTAGACATGATGACCGCCGCGGGCCTCCTTGGCAACGCAGAAGAATAGCTTGAATCAAGCTGGACAGAGATAGGCGGAGACGCGTAATCTTCTCGCGAGAGAATACTTTATTGCATACATGGATCTCTCGAGCAGGTGTAGGCGCTCGGAGGATGTTCTCTCCACACCACTCGCGGTGTGTCTCCGCCCGCAAGATTCGCGATTCACGACGGATGAAAGGCCATAAACATGTGCAGCAAGCGTTTCCATGAAGACCTCCCTAGCGGTGTAGCATCCAGCGAGACATCTGAGCTCTTCCCTGCCAGCGGAGCCGCAACGATTGAGACGATGCTGTTCGAGGGCGCACTGAACCGCAGGAACTTCCTTGCCGGCGCGGCGAGCACCGCTTTCCTTGCGGGCATGCACGGACCCAGAGCGATCGCGCAGGCCCCGGCGGACGAGCCGATCAACCTGGCCAAGGTCGCGATCCCGACGGCGCTCTATACATCGGGCGACACCAAGCTCAACGCTCTGAACTCCGGGTTGACTCCACGCAACTCGCGAGACCGTGAGCGTGGCGCCTATGGCAACTGGCCAAACCTGAACACGCAGTGGGTGCAGTATGAGTGGAGCAAGCCCGTTTCCACCAGCAAGGTCGACGTGTACTGGTGGATGGATCGCGGCGGCGTAGGCGCACCAGCGTCTTATCGGATTCTCTACTGGGACGGCAGCGCGTTCGTACCGGTTGCGAATGCCTCCGGGCTAGGCCTCGTCTCGGATAAATACAACACGACCAGCTTCGATGAGGTTCACACCACCAAGCTGCGAGTGGAGATCGTCTCCGACGGCACACACTCCACGGGCATTCTCCAGTGGAAGGTCTATAACTCCGGAGATCTGCCGGCGTTTCCTCCCGTCGTGGATGCCGGCCTCGACCGTGTCGTGGTGCTCGGCGGCCGCACGTATCTTTCCGGTCGCGCGGAGTGGCTCAAGCCAAACACCGCAAACCTCGTGCGCTGGAGCAAAGCTTCGGGGCCGGGCCAAGTTACTTTCGTGGACGCTGCCTCGCCGGTAACCACCGCTACATTTTCGGTGCCGGGGGAGTACGTGCTCACCCTCGCTGCCAGCGGTCAAGGCGAGAAAGGCAGTTCGGACGTCAAAGTCCATGCCGAAGCCGCTCCCCCCAAGCAGAGGCTCGACGTCGTATACACCACGCGGTACTCCATCGATAGCCCTCTATGGAATGTTCGCGCCAAGACGTTGATCGTCGATTGGATTCCCCACTGCATCAACTACTGCGAACGCACAGACCTGCGACAGGGACAGGGTGGTCTGGACAACTTCGTGGAAGCGGCGAAGGCGCTGCAGGGTCAGCCGCACGCACGCCACAAGGGGTATGTGTTCTCCAATGCCTGGGTCCACCAGACCGTGGAATCCATGTGCATTGCGTTGATGGTCGATCCGCAGGGCGATCCGGAGATCATCTCAGCGCAGCAACACATGCAGGAGACGCTGGAACGCTGGATCCCGATCGTGCTCGCGGCGCAGGAGCCGGATGGCTACCTGCAGACGGCGTACACACTCGCGGACCGCAAGTACTGGCCGGAACGCTGGTCGCCGGCTCAACGTGGCAACCATGAGGGCTATACGGCAGGCTACTTCATTGAGTCGGCCATCAATCACTACACGCTGTCCAATGGCCAGGACCTCCGCCTCTACAAGGCCGCGAAGAAGCTTGCGGACTGCTGGGCCGCCAACATCGGCGTCGGCAAGAAGGCGTGGTTCGACGGACACCAGGAGATGGAGCAGGCGCTGGTACGCTTCGGCCGCTTCGTCAACGATATGGAAGGCCAGGGACGCGGTGACTCCTACATCGTCCTTGCCAAGTTCCTGCTCGATTCTCGCCGCGGAGGTCAGGAATACGACCAGAGCCACGTGCCTCCGGGGCAGCAGTACGAAGCGGTCGGCCACGCCGTGCGCGCTACGTATTTCTACTCGGGCATGGCCGACATCGCTGCCGAGACCGGGGACCATGATTACCAGAGCGCCGTGATGTCGCTGTGGGACAACATGGTCAACAGGAAGTACTACCTTACCGGCGGCATCGGAAGTGGTGAAACTTCGGAGGGCTTCGGGCCGAACTATTCGCTCCGCAACGAGGCCTACTGCGAATCCTGCTCAAGCTGCGGTTTGATCTTCTTCCAGTACAAGCTGAACCTCGCCTACCACGATGCCAAGTACGCCGACCTGTACGAGCAGACTATGTACAACGCCCTGCTGGGCGGTGTTGCGCTGGATGGCAAGAGCTTCAGCTACACCAACCCACTCGTGAACACCCAACGCACGGTCTGGCACGTGTGCCCCTGCTGCGTCGGCAACATTCCTCGAACGCTGCTCATGATGCCCACGTGGGCTTACGTGAAAGGCAAGGATGGCCTGTATGTCAACATGTTTGTCGGCAGCAAGATTCACGTTGGGAAGATCGCAGGCACCGACGTGGAAATGGTCCAGAAGACGAACTATCCCTGGAGCGGAAAGGTCGGGATTACCGTCAACCCCGCACAGTCCAAGACCTTCTCGGTTTACGTGCGTATCCCGAACCGAACCACAAGCAAGCTCTACACGGAGACTCCCGCGGTCAGCGGCGTGAAGAGCTTCTCGGTGAACGGCCGAGAGATGAAGCCACGCATCGAGAAGGGTTATGCCGTGATCACCCGCGATTGGAAAGCCGGCGACCGCATCGACATGGAGTTGCCAATGGAGCCGCAGCGCGTCACGGCGGACAACCGCATCAAGGCCGATACCGGTGATGTCGCCCTGAAGTACGGGCCGCTTGTCTACAACGTGGAAACGGCGGATGGCCAGAACATCGACCAGCCGCTTGGGTCCGCGCCGCTGAAGGCTGAGTGGCGCCCGGACCTGCTTGGGGGCGTCATGGTGCTCACCGGGACATGGCAGGATGGCACACCCATGACAGCGATCCCGAACTACGCAAGGGTAAACCGCCTGGGACCGCCACGAGAGTTCCTGGGCGATCCCACCGTGAACTACGCGCCAGGAGCCGCCAACGGACCCGGCTCGCAGCCCAGCGCTGCCACTGCAGCGGCTACCACGAGCACCACAGCGGGCAACGTCTTCCCCGGCTCCGGCAACGGGACCTCTACGACTGCGGCTCCGGCCCAGTCGGGGGCCAACCGCGGACCGCGTGCCCCCCGCAAGGTCGAGTCACGGGTGTGGATGGACAGCCGAGCCTGACGCTCGAACGCGGCAGAGAACGATCAAAGCTGTAACGGGCGTTTCCCGCGCCTGTTACAGCTTCACTGTTTGCGGTGTCTGGCGAGGAACGATGCGCTTTCCTTCTTTCCCGAGTAGAGAGACCGTCAACGCGGGAGAAGGGATGAGGCCGGCAGCCCTGGTGCTGTATCGCAGTGTGCCTGTGCTGTCTTCCCACACGAAGTCGACCGCAGTGAAGGCACCCTTCTCATACGCGAAGCTGATCCCGTCATCGTCGTACAGGGTGAAGGCGCCATCCGCGCCAGGGTAGACCGTGAGTCGCAGCGGTTCGGCTGAGGGCTCGCTTGCATACTGCTTTACAGGACCTGTGGGCACAATGGCACCTGCCCGCACCAGCAGCGGCATGCTATCCAACGAGGCAGCCACGGTGACGGTGCTGCCGCCCTCGAGGTTCTTGCCGGACCAGAAGTCGTACCAGCGGCCCTCCGGAAGATACACCTTCCGCTGTGTCGCACCCTGGTCGAAGACGGGCGCAACCAGCAGGGATGGTCCCAGCAGATAGGCATCTCCTGTGGCCCAGGCCGCACGATCTTCAGGGTAGGCGAAACCAAGGCTGCGAATCAGTGGAATCCCGGTGGTATGCGTCTCCCAGGCTGCCGAGTATAGATACGGCATGAGCTGGGAGCGCGTGTTCAGGAACTTGCGGCAGATCGGCTCCACCGCGGCGTTGTGTAGGTCCTCGGGCTTCGGCAGAATGGAGGCCGCATTGGCTCCGAG
This sequence comes from uncultured Acidobacteriaceae bacterium, assembly GCA_964236875.1. Taxonomy (GTDB): domain Bacteria; phylum Acidobacteriota; class Terriglobia; order Terriglobales; family Acidobacteriaceae; genus Granulicella. Next base: position 25,732 of record CAXSHQ010000006.1, read on the forward strand.
CTCCGATGGCCCATAGCTGCCGGTGTCCCAGCCCCACGGCCGCCGCAACTGCCATGTACGGCCGTGGCAGCGAAAGGACGGGCAAAACGCGCCGAACTGGAACCAGCGTACAAACAGCTCGGCCGTGAACTCCTTTGTGGGCACAAAGCCGCCGATATCCGTGCCCCAATGAGGCACGCCGCTCAGTCCGGCGTTGATGCCCATCATGATCTGCGTCTTCAGCGTTTCCCAGGTAGAGAACGTGTCTCCCGACCACAACCAGCCCCAGCGCTGGATGCCGGCATAGCAGTTGCGGTGCAGCGCAAAGGGCCGGCGACTGGGTGCAGTCATTCGCCCGCCCTCCCAGTACATGCGATTGCGCACCAGCCTTGACGCGACAGGCAGAACGTCGCCCTCATCCGGCCACCAGCCATCCACCCCCAGGTTCACGAAAGGCACATGCTGCTGCCAGTAGTTTGCTGCATCTCCCGGCACTGCGGCTGCGCTGCCTGTATCGTCCGCTTTGCCATGCAGATTTTCCGGTGGATTGACCACATGGAGCACCACGTTGAAGTGCATGTCGTGGAACTCATGCAACATAGCGGCCGGGTCGGGAAAGACCTTCTCGTTGAACGCAAAGGAGCCGTGCCCTGCGTTCCAGCCAGAGGGGCAGAAGCCCGTGCCCAGATAAATCAGAGCGTCGCAGGGCAGCTTCTTCTCGCGGAAGGTCTTCGCTTCACCGATCACCTGCTCGCGGCTTTCCAGAGTGCGATGCGACTGCTGGAAGCCGAAAGTCCACTTGGCGGGCAGGTGCGGATACCCGGTAATCTCCGCATACTGTCGCAGCAGCTCCGCAGGCGTATCCCCGACGCACAGATACACATCCTGCCCGCGTGCGACATCGCTCGGCCTGAAGAAGCCGCTCTCCCCGGAGAGGTCGAACTGACCGCCGGGCTCGTGAAAGAACAGTCCCCATCCATTGCCCATGATCCACGGAATGGGGTTGCGCGCGCCATAGATACGCAGGTTGTCCCCTGCCCCGTTACGCATCATGTCCTTCACACCGCGCCGGTCCATGGGGTGAACGCCCGGTCCCATGCCGTACACGGGAGCGTTGCCGTAGCCAAAGCCGATCTGGTTGAGGTCGGGCCGAAAGACCAGTTCCTGCACAACTACGTGTTTCGGGGTCTGCACGGATATGCGCAACGGTCCATTGGCCACATGCACCGTGTTCGATCCCCAGGCGATGTCCTGGCCGGCTGCGTCGGTGTGGAGACGTAGCAGCGGGTTCGCGAGCGTACGCGGGGCGATGCTGCCGTCATCGTAGTAGGCATCCAGAACTTCATCGATAGCGGCCACGGAGATCCGCAGGGTTGCCGGTGTCACGGCAGTGATCGTGACCTGCATGCCGGGCGGTGCCGTGCCGACGCGGGCTGCTTTCTGCCCAAGGCCCGGCGTGAGGAGCTCTGCGGACGCGAAGCTGCGATGGAACAGAACGCCGGCTGCACCAGCTCCCAGACTCGACAAGACAGCTCGACGCGAAACGGTCTTTTTCTTCACTTCTCCTCCGGGCCGCGCGTGCGACAGCCTACAGGCGGGCTCCGCCAGAGTAGAGGAATACCGATTTGTATACAACTGAAGAATCACGTATAACTCTCGCTATCCCCGCCCAGCAATGAAACCAGCAGCGCCTCACAGCGCCTGCTTGAGGCCGGGCGACAGAACGAGGCGATCAGCATGCGTATGTGGCAACAGGGGACGCTCCGGGCGTGTGGGTTGGCGACAGCCTCCTTGATGGTGCTTTGCAGTCAGGTTGCCGCATCGCAGCGAGGCACCGCGCCGGCCACCATGCCTAGCTTTATCGAGCAGTTCACCGCGGACCGCATGGCACTCACGCGTGCCTACCCGCTCACGATTGCGCCCGCGCACGTGACGCGCTTTGAGACCTTCTACAAAGGTGAGCTCACCGCCCTGGCACGCATTCCGTTCCAGCCGCTCAGCCAGGAAGACAAGGTGGATTACCTTCTGCTCAAGAACCGCCTTACGGCAGACCTGCACCAGATGGAGATTCAAAAGCGGCAGGTGGCGGAGATGACGCCGCTGTTGCCTTTCGCCGCTCCCATCGAGCAGTTGCTGGAGCAGAAGCGCCTGATGCAGCGGCCCGATCCGGAGAAAGCCGCTGCCCTTCTGACGGCGATGGTTCAGCAGATGGAGTCCGCCCGCAAGCAGCTCGATCCTAAGCCACAGCACGGCGGCAGCGAGCCGGGACCTCAAGCCACCAAGCCGAACCCCGTGGTCGTAAACCGCGCCGTGCAGGCGACGCGGCAGCTCAGCAACGAGCTGAGGAGTTGGTTTGGCCAGTACAACAGCTACGATCCCATGTTCACCTGGTGGGTCGACATGCCCTACAAGGAGGCCGACAAGCAGCTGACGGCGTACAGCGCCTTTCTCAAGGAGCGCCTCATCGGGATCCGCCCCGACGACAAGACCACCATCATCGGCGACCCCGTGGGACGTGACGCGCTGCTGAATGAGCTCTCTGATGACATGATTCCGTACACTCCGGAGGAGCTCATCGCGATCGCCCAGACCGAGTACGACTGGTGCATGCGCGAGATGCTCAAAGCCTCGCATGAGATGGGCTTCGGCGATGACTGGCACGCTGCCGTGGAGAAGGTCAAACAGATGCATGTGCCTCCCGGCGAGCAGCCGGAGCTTATCCGCAAGCTGGTGGTGGAGGGCAGCGACTTCGTCAAGAAGAACGACCTTGTCACCGTTCCGCCGCTGGCCGACGAGACCTGGCTCATGATCATGATGTCGCCCGAGCGTCAGCTCGTGAATCCCTTCTTCACCGGCGGCAATGAGATCAGCGTGTCCTACCCCACCGACACGATGACCTACGAACAGCGGGAGATGAGCATGCGCGGCAACAACATCCCGTTCGCCCATGCCACGGCTTTCCACGAGATGATCCCGGGGCACTTTCTGCAGTTCTATATGAACGCGCGCTACCGCAGCTATCGGCGACCGTTTTCGACACCGTTCTGGGGTGAAGGCAACTCGCTCTGGTGGGAGATGCTGTTCTACGAGAAAGGCTTTGAGCGCACGCCGGAGGAACGCGTCGGTGCGCTGGTGTGGCGCATGCATCGCTCGGCGCGTGTGATCTTCACCATGAACTTCCACCTGGGCAAGTGGACTCCGCAGCAATGCGTGCAGTTCCTGATCGACAACGTCGGCTTCGAGTCAGAGAACTCACTCGCGGAGGTGCGCCGCTCGTTCGATGGCTCCGTGGGGCCGCTCTACCAATGCGCCTATCTAATGGGCGGCTTACAATTTCGCGCCATGCACCATGAGCTTGTCGACTCGCACAAGATGACTGACCGCGAGTTCCACGATGCCATCCTGCACGAAGGGGCGATGCCGATCGAGATGCTGCGTGCCGACCTGGAGAACGGTGCCCTCACCAGCGACTTCAAGACAAGCTGGAAGTTTTACGGTGAGCACCCCACGCACCCGTAAGCGCATGAAGCCCTCACACCTGCCTCTCGCTACTTCCGCAGAAGACCTGACAGAGCAGAAAAAGCGGCTTCCGCAAATGCAGAAGCCGCTTTCTCTCGCCAGAGGGTCAGGCGCCCACAAAGTCTGTAAACGGCTTCTCGTCGACAGCAGGACGCGCGGCGACAGCTTTCTCGTATGTAGCCTTGGCTTCATCCAGCTCATGCCCGTGCAGCTCCATGCGGGGAGCGCGAACGCGCGCTGACCCCACACCTTCCTGCTCCTGCACCCACTTGATCAGCTGTACAAACTTCGGCACCGTGTCCATGCGCAACAAGGGAAGGAACCAGCGGTAGAGCTCAAAGGCGTCGTCGTGCTTGCCGGCGCTCGCCAGGTCCAACAACTTGACGGAGGCCGCCGGATAGGCATTCACCAGGCCGGCCACCCACCCTACCGCGCCCGCTGCCGCACCTTCGACCAGCACATCGTCTACGCCAACACAGATGCGAAGACGGTCTCCCAGCACTTCGCGGATGGCGGAGACGCGGCGCACATCGGCGCTCGATTCCTTGACCGCCATCAGGTTCTGGTGCTCCCCAGCAAGTTCGGCGATCTCATCCGGCAGGAAGTCGGTTTTGTACGCCACCGGGTTGTTGTAGAGCATGCACTCCAGCTTGGTGGAGCCGATCACAGTAGAGACATGCTGCTTCATCTCGCGCCAATCGGAGGTGTACACGTAGGGCGGCAGCACCATCAGCCCACTGCAGCCGGCGTCTTCCGCTTCTTTGGCAAGCGTGACCGCACCCGCGGTGGAAAGCGACGAGATCGCGGCCGTCACCGGCGCTTTTCCAGCCACGCGAACGGCGGTTTTCAGTATCTCCACCTTCTCCGCGTGTTCCAGCGTGGCACCTTCACCCAGCGAGCCCAGCAGCACCAAGCCGGTGCAGCCATTGCCCAGCTGCCAAGCAGCATGCTGGGCGAGAAATGTGTGATCGACCTTCATGTTCGTGTCGAAGGCAGTTGTCATTGCAGGCATCACGCCGGACCAGTTCATACAGTCTCCTCAGTAGGTTCCAAAATATCGTTCCTTGAAGCAAAGGCTTGCAACGGCACAGGAAAAAGCGGCTGACGCACCGAAGCCGGCTTCCATCCCAGCAGAAACTCGACAGCCGGACCGCAGATGCGGCCTTGGCAGGGACCCATGCCGCCGCGAGTTTGCAGCTTGGAATCTGTCCAGCCCCGCTGCGCGCGAATGGAGGCAAACGGCACATCCTCACAGCGACACACCACCGTATCCGCCTGCGGCAGAGACCGCAGTTCCTCCCGCAGCGCAAACGCCGACTCCAGACGTTCTCCAAAGAGCCGCTCCGCTGCAACCTTCTTCCTGACCTTGGCGGTGTCCTTGCGGGCACATGCCAATCCGGCGAGTTCGCCCTGGGCCAACGCGGATTCCAGCCCGGCGATCCCCGTCGGCTCGCCCACACAGTACACGTTCGGCAATGATGTTCGCTGGTTCTCATCCACCTGCACGAAGGAGCCGCGGAACTCGCAGCCGAGCAGCGCCGCGACCTCATTATTCGGCACAAGATGGTACCCGCATGCGAGCAGGTCGCAATCCTCGTCCCATGTGCGCGCGCCGTCCGTGAGCCGAACCGCGCGTAGCTGCGTTCCATCGGCGTTCGCCATCGCCTCCGTCACCCAGCACCCCGTGAGGTATTTCGCGTGCCGCACCTTGCGCCGGTACTGTGCTCCCTGCCAAAGCTTGTGCGGATGCGCCCACAACGACGCCGCAAACATGGCCAGGCGAGCAACCGGAGCTTGCTCCGCGACGCTCACTACATCGGCGCCATCTTCCGCCAGGTGCGCAGCCACCGCCAGCAGCAGGGGGCCCGTGCCGGACACCACAACGCGCTTGCCTTTCACCGGGTAGCCACCGCGCACCAACGCCTGCAGACCGCCTGCGCCAAAGACGCCGGGCAGCGTCCAGCCTGGAAAGGGAAGGAAGCACTCCCGCGCTCCCGTCGCAAGGATCAGGTGCTCAAACGAATACTCCTCTGCCGTGCTCTCCGCAGCCGTTTCATGCAGCGCTTGCACAGTGCCGTTCGCGTGCGCGTCGAAGACTCTGCGGCACCGGAGCACACGCGCGCCGGAGCGCTGCAGCCGCTGCATGGCCTGTCTCTTTGCTTCGTCCGGTTTCTGGGAGCCCGCGGCTGCCACCGTAGCGCTGCGCCATATCTGTCCACCTTCCAGAATGTTGTCATCGAGCACAAAAACACGGCAGCCGCTCTCCGCCGCAGCCGTAGCCGCAGCGATGCCCGCTGGACCGGCTCCGATCACCAGCACCTCGGCGTGCATCATCGGGCAGTCTCCACTGTCATGTCGTCCGCGCAGAGAAGCTGGCAGGTACGGCGGTGCGGCACACCATCCACCGTCGCCCGGCACTCAAAGCAGATACCCATGCCACAGAGCGCGGACCGCGGAGAGCCACCGACGGACATCCGGCAAGGCTGCCCTGCCATTAACATCGCCGCAGCAACTGTCGTGCCCGGCTCTACCTCGCTGTGCTTGCCGTTGATGAGGATGCGTATGTCTTCACGCATAAGCCAGCCTTGCCGCTTCCGTCAGCCGCGCGGGAGAGTAGGGAGCCGCATCGATTGCCGACTTGCGGCCGATCATCGCATCCAGCAACAGGCGTGCCGCTGCCGGAGCGTTGGTAATGCCGAGGCCCTCAAATCCCGCGGCCAGCCACAGCGAGGGATCGTCAGTGAAGCCGAGTGCCGGACCAAGCAGCGGAAGCTTATCTTCTGTGGCGGCTCGAAAGCCCGTCCAAACCCGCAATACCGAAAGATCAGCCAAGCCGGGCATGTAGGCGGTTGCACGATCGATCATGCGCCGCAGCATGTCCTTCTCTGCGGCGGGATCGTCGCTGCCGTACTGACGTGAGGACCCCAG
>CAXSHQ010000007.1:0-12306 GCA_964236875.1 uncultured Acidobacteriaceae bacterium
AACCAGCTTCTCGCGCTCAGATCGAATGGACAACCTCCTGAAACTTCACATCTAGTCACTGGTATGTGTCTTAGAATCTATTGGTGCCGGGAGGGGGGGTCGAACCCCCACGACCTTGCGATCGGCGGATTTTGAGTCTGATTTTAGCGATTTTGCAGCGTCTCGCACCGAGTCGCAGAAGGCCGCATAAGTCTATTCATTGCAATAGATATAGCCATAATCTCGATTGCATCCAGTTGCACCCAAAAGCAGAAAAGTCGGAAGCCAACAGCCACCAAAACAGCCACTAGGCACTTCGGCGGACTTGCTTGCGGACTTAAACAGCCGCTAGGCGCTTGGCTACTGCTTGGTGGCTGTTTTTATAATGGGCTCATTGCCGCCTTTTTTTAGGCAAACCGTGGTGGCTGTTTGGTGGCTGTTATTGCTCACAAGATGTTCATAAAAAATAACTTATGGCTTGATCTATTTATGCGAAAAATCTATCAACTCTGAATCGTGGCGTCCGTCTTTCCGTACTTTCGGCGGATTGAAATACGCTGTGGCAAACGCTCCTTTTCGAGCGAAAGACCGGTCTCATCCGATCTGGCTTCCGCGAGTTCGCGGAGCCTGTCGATCCTGCCGAGTACAAAGAGAACAGCGGCGTAGGTTCCCATAGCAACGCCGGGTTCACCTTTTTCGAGCTTCACAAGAGTAGTGCGCGAAATGAAAGCGCGATCAGCCATGACCGCTGCTGGGATGCGCCGCCTCCGTCTCGCATCTCGGATGTCGCTTCCGAGTTTCCGAAGGGCGTTCTTGACTGGAATGGGAAGACTGTCCATGGCGCGGCTACGTCCTCAATTATGAACGTAATATCCTTTTGCGTCCATAATTATGAACACAAAGCGTTCTAAATTGAGGGCTCAGCCTGCGATTCGTTCGGGATGGTCGAACCGGGCGTACTGACGCAGGTCTGACACAGGGATCAGCACCCTTCCACCAATTCGCCTGGCGGCCAATCGCTTCGTTGCAACTAAATAGTCAAGCGCGCGCTGACTGATGGAAAGCATTTGAGACGCCTCTTCGCGGCTCACCAACAGCTTGTTTTCGGGCGCTACAGTAACCCGTTGGGGAGGCCTCTTGCGACCGAAGCCTGCCCCAGTGTGCTCCCGCTTTGAGGGCTTGACGCTACCGTTATCAAAATCAATGAAATGCTCTGCCGACATATTTCCATCCCCAATCAAGATTCTCGTACTCGTTCCTAACTGTGCCGCCTCAAGTGGGCATCCGTCCTGCCACACTGAACTCTCCGCATATGCGGTCCTCTGCCTACCGTCAAAGGCTCAATCCGAACCCCATGCTCAGCTCCTTGTCCTGCACTGGCAGAGGCACGGTCGTTTGGGGTAGGCCGATAGACTGCTCGGGCTTATAGGCGCTCTGGTGCGAAACATCGTGCCCCAAGGCCTTCGGCAACTTTTCCAGACTGTCAGTAAATATCTGGGCGTCGAATTGACCGCGCGAGATCGAGACATAGGCCATGCGGCTGTTGAGCAGATCCTTTGCCGCAAGCTCCGTGTCTACGTTAACCAACACACGCTCCGCCGTCTGGCCCTGGCTGGAGTAGCTGGTTACGGCGTAGCCGTGGTCAAGATGCGGATGCTGTTGTGGATTGAATTCGACTTTGCGCTCATCGTCCAACCGCAACCGCATCGTCCCATCCCGTCCAATACTCTCCACTGTTCCCAAGTCACGATTCGCTATCTTCAACTCCTGGCTGGGTGCAGTGAACTGTACTCGATCACCCACTGAGAACTTCCTCTCCTGCTCCCGGTAGACGGAGACTCCAACCTGACGACGCGGGTCATAGGTAGTCTGTTCCCCATTCGCCCGCGCCACGGTCAGAGTGTTCTCCTGGGCGTTAACAGCGAGGACGCGGGTGTATTCACCTTTCTCGATACCGGTCTCCTTCGATGAGCGCGAGTACCGCAAGATGTCATCGGTCTGGTACTGCTGTGCCCAACTGCGGTCCGCGCCAGTCATCTCCTGACGCGGAACAAGCGTCCGCACGGAATGCTCTTGCCTGTTCACAAGCCCACGCGATTGCAGCTCGTCATGTATCCGCTGATTGATCTCGCTGCGGGAACGGTTGTCGGGCGAAACAACCAATGTTCCGGCGGGAGACTTTGCATACTCTCGCGCAATGGCCGCGATGCGTTCCTCGTGTCCCTGTACCTGATGTACACGACCCTGTTGGTCAAGGCTTTCGACTGCGGCTCTAACCTGCCCGCTCGCTAGCTGCTCGACGACCTGTTTCAACTCTGGATCGCGCTGGCGAACGATGTCATTCAAGGTCGCCGTCCGCATACCGGCTTCCTGTAGTTGCGCGAACGGACGGCCAGCTTCAACGGCTTCATGTTGACGGCTATCTCCAACCAACAGCACACGATCATTCTGATGGAGGCGCTCGATGAACTCATGCATCTGGCGCGTAGACGCAAGCGAGGATTCGTCGAGGACATACAAGCGCTTCTCTCCCGTGTCGGGCTGCGTCCCTTTCGCAAGATGACGCTGGAGAGTCGAGGTCTCCATGCCGGCCTCAGCTAGCTTGTGTGCTGCGCGAGATGTCGGTGCGAATCCTTCCACTCTGTAGCCCTGCGCCTCAGCTCCCTCGCGGACAACGGAGAGCGTCGTTGTCTTGCCTGCGCCAGCGACACCATCGAGCCCCACAATCTTCTCGCGACTGATGAAGATCTCATCGACCGCTTTGTGTTGGGAACGGCTTAACTCAGGGTGGCGATCTTCTGTCCAGATTCGCAACTGTGGAGACACCAACATCGGATCGCTATAGCTCCACTGATTGCCACGCTGCATATGGCCAACGATCTCTCGCTCCATCCGCATCATCTCGGCAGTCGTATACAGCGGCGCTGCTCGGCCATCTGTTCTCGCAATCTCCCGAAACTCCCCACGCGCCACCCGCTGTTCAAACTCCTGTCGCACCTGGCTGTAGGAAGCCTGTCCCATGCTGCGGTCTATAGCCGCTTGCAAGATCGCACGTTCGTCTTGAACAGCGGAGCGTTCGAAGACGTGATTGCGGGAGTATGTCACGGAATATTGGGCCGTCTTCTCCGGTTGCAGTTCGTGGTGCGGTTCTCTTGCCTTTGCAACGACACGATCTGCCTGATGGCCGAACCCTGCCGCGAGTTCACGGTGCTGCTTCAACACCTCTTCGGGCGAGTGAAGCTCCTTGCTGTCGCGGGTGCGATGGGCAGCCACTTGTGCCGCGCCTGCACCCTCTCTGCCGATCTCCTGCAGGTGTTCTTTGATCTGCACACGGCGGGGACTCGATGCCTCCAGATACTCCTGCGAATAACCTTTGATCTCGGGCTGCCCATGCTTGCCGCGCTCGATCTCATAGCCTAGGCCTTGCAGCCTCATTGCAAGCTCGGACCGGTACACTGTGGTCGCGTACTGTTGCGACTGAAACAAGCTGCGCTCTTGCAGTGCGCGCGTCTGCCCATTGCCCCGCTCGGTCACATTGAAGACGACGGCATGAGTGTGAAGCTGCGGCGCGGCATAACCGTCAACGGGACGAGCGGTGTCATGCTCGAATGTGGCGGCGATGAACTTGCCTGTCGTCTCAGGCGCATGGACATTGCCGATGCGTGCCTGGGTGTACCGCTCCAACTCCTGCAATGCCACACGCACGCTTTCGCGATGCGCTTCACGCACTCGATCATCGCCGCCCACAAGGGCAGTCAGCGAGACAGACTTGGGTGCAGAGAACGTCGCATCCCAACCTGCACGATGTTCTGAACTGGTGATCTGCTTGCCGTATTGATTCTCGTAGGTTCTGGCGGGCTGATGCTTGACGAGCTGCGCATCACTCTCGGGATGACGACCTTCGCTCAATCGTGCAAACTCTTCAGCGCCCACGTTGCCATTTAGGCCCCACTCCTTCGCGAGGCTCCCTTGCCACTCGCTATGCCCCTGTTGATCGCGGCTCCAGTAGTTCTGCCGTTCGGAGGTGAACTCGCGGGCATGATAGGTCCGCGCTTGTCCAGCTGACAATGATTTAGAGATGGTCAACATACTAGGGCCGGTGAAAAATGCAGCTAGTAACTAGCTTGATTCTCAGAGTAACCCAGATTTGCACAATTGTGACCTATTATGCAGACATTTTATCTCCGGCAATATCGAATAAAACCCCTATGCCTATTGATGTTTATGTCTATTCATAGCTCATTAGTGGAGCTATTGGTCGTAAATTGGTTGGGTAATTAGCCTGCTGATAAGTAGCCATTAGGACAGGTTATCAACCAGCCATCGAGCCGCTATTTCGCGACCGATTCGAGCGGCTTATTGGATTTGATTGTGGTTGCCGGAGGCCAGGCAAACTCCAGTGGTTCGGCCTATTCGATCCACTCAGATTCATGCCATGCATCGGTGTCCTTTGAAGGGACGTACGAGGGAGACGATCCCGGAAACACAAGATGTACGTTGGGCTCCGAATTTGTCTGCACGGAAGCACCGGGATTCGAGATGCGCGGCACCGGATCATTGGCGCTCAATGATGGCCGACTATGAGCCGGCGCAGCTTGTGAATCGACCAATGAATCGGGTACTGAACGATCGGGAGCGAGACGCACAAAGAGAAGCCACTTGCGTCCGCCATTCAGCCTTGCCAGCGACCCTGCAATCCGGTTCCGAATCCGAGAACGAACCGGCGGTCTATATGGTGGGATATCCCATCCCGATTCCTTAGCCGATTCAGGCTCCCAAACAGCTCTCCAAAGGTCACTCCATTCCGTTGCAATGCCGTCTCTGATTCTCCAAGCGACGAAGAGGGCGAGAAAGACAGCACAGCAGGCGTAAGAAGCGGGTTCGCCTAAGAGCTGACGAAGGTACCGTCCGTGGTAGATGCCCCTCCGAAGGAAGTCCTCCACTTCCACTGACCTCTCCGCATTCGGCGGGCTGACTTTGATTCCTGTCCAGCCTTTGGACCGTGCTTGATAGGACAGAGCGACCTGGGAAGAGTCAAATGGATCATCATCCACATCTGCATCGAGAGGCCATCCGTCTTTGTGGCCGGCTGCAGTCAGATCAAGCCATCGGACCTCGATCACTGCCTGCGGGTCATCGGCAGTCCTGGAGCTGCCCCAATAGGCGCGCAGATAGTAACGCTGGAGCGGCGGAAGTTCCCAGCTGAACCAAGCCCACGATGCGAGCGCGGAGAGGCACAGAGCCGCAGTCAAAATCAACCCCGTTCGCCAAGGAAGTGCTTCCGCAATCCGCCCGATCTTCATGGCTCATCATTCGCCTCTTTGGCTCGCCTCTTTTGTCGCCGTCGGGTAAGGAAGTCGGCTGCTCTCTGTTCTTTGATTGACTCTGAATACGCTGACATTTTCTTGATGTCGTCAGTGCTGAGCGGCCCCTGAGAGGCTCGCGCAAACAGGTTCAGCATCAGCGAGCGCATTCCCATCAATTCAGCGAGCAAAATCGGGTCTGTTTCTTGCTCGATTTCGCCGCCGCGAGCCTGCTCCAGAGCTGCATCTCGGAGCCATTCGGCAACTTTCTTACCTGCGCCTGAAGCTGCCGCTTCCACCTCGCTGAATTCAGCCTCTGTCAGCCGAGTGGCAACCGACCTTCCCCGAGCTGTTTCGTTGGCGGATGAACTCGATGCTATCGATGCGACCACTTGCGGGTTGTCGGAAGAGGACGCCATGGCGGGGACCGTGCGGCAACCTCGCGCACATGGAAACTTTGGATGCGCTCGTCCCTTCCGCCGGTACCCGATGCGCACGTAGACGCTTCTTAGGTTCGCCAACCCTGGACTTTGACCCGTTTACAAATGGAAACGCCGTAAAGCGTCGACGTTGAAAACAAACGCGTTACCGTCTGTGAACGAATCCTTATTCCGCAGTTCCCATCTGGGGATGACGTGTCAGCCTTAAACCCGCTGCGCAGCAGCGTAGGAGCTTTCACCATGCACTCGTGCGATCCCTCAACCCTCCTTCGCAGAACTCTGACCATGCAAATCGAAAACAGATGTTTTATTATGCAAGGATGATCCCGCGAGCCGTCACACCTCTGATCGAGCACTCTTTAGCTGAATTCGCAGCCGTAGCCATCATCGGCCCGCGCCAAGTTGGGAAGACGACGCTGGCGCGCGCCATAGCCGACCAGCGTCCTGCATCTGTCTACCTCGACCTTGAAGCTCGGGAGGACCGGGACAGGATTGTGGAGCCGACCCTCTTCCTACGGCAGTACGAGAACAGCCTGGTCGTGCTTGATGAAATCCACCGCGTTCCCGAGCTGTTTAGTTCCCTGCGCGGCATCATCGACCATGGACGGCGAAGCGGTCACGGTAAGGGGCGATTTCTCATTCTCGGCTCCGCTGCGATTGACCTGTTGCGGCAGTCTAGTGAGAGCCTCGCAGGTCGAATTTCCTACATCAATATGGGACCATTCAACGTCCTGGAGATGCCCTCCGATGAAACAACGCTACTCCAGCTTTGGACTCGTGGCGGATTCCCCGGCAGCTATCTCGCGCCGACCGATCCGATAAGCCTTCGCTGGCGCGACGACTTCATCCGTACCTATCTGGAGCGGGACGTTCCACAGTTCGGGCCGCGTGTACCGGCAGGGGTACTGGAGCGCCTCTGGATAATGTTGGCTCATGGACAAGGGACGTTGCTGAACGCCTCACGTCTGGCATCCGCGCTTCAGATTACCGCGCCTACGGTTCAACGCTACATCGACCTGCTCGCCGATCTGCTCCTCGTCCGGCGGCTCCAGCCTTTTCATAGCAATGCAGGCAAGCGTCTGGTGAAGTCACCGAAGATCTATATCAGGGATAGCGGCCTGGTTCACGCCCTCTTGGGCCTGAAGACTTTCAACGATCTGGCCGGACATCCTGTGGCAGGTTCCTCCTGGGAGGGATTCGTCATTGAGAATCTATTGGCTGCTGCGCCAGAGCGTACGGTCGCCAGTTTCTACCGCACGGCTGCGGGAGCCGAAATCGATCTGCTGTTGGAGATTCCGGGCCACGGACTTTGGGCAATAGAAGTCAAGCGCAGCCTTTCCGGGCGTCCGGAAAAGGGTTTTTACATCGCGTGCAATGACCTCAAACCCGATAGGCAGTTTGTCGTAAATGCTGGCTTGGAACAGTACCCAATTGATGCAAACACCACAGCCATCGGCGTTCCCGCGCTAGTCCGGATACTTTCAGCTCTGAATATCTGATGGCGGCAATTTCCATGCTTTGAGGGCTCGTCACGGCGGTATAGCCCTGAATCAAATCTCCAGGTCGACGATCTCCGGCTCGTACACCAGCATGTAATGTTCATTCAGCACAGAAGCATTGACGAACTCGCATCCATTGCCAGCGCGCACACGCCCGTGTCCTCCATGGATATGCCCAAAGAGATGCAATTTGGGATTCCCCGCAATGATAATTTTGTGCGGATGAGGCTGCCGCCCGAGCCATGCCTTGAAAGGGCACAAGAAGGAAGGGGTCGATGAACAGGCGAACCAAATTTTCTCGGTGTGCGGCCTGCCTGATGTTCGCCTCAACAAACTGACGGATGGACGATATCAAGTGGAACTGCTCGGGCTTGACGTGTTCGATCCCATCTCGATGGAAAATCACCACGCCAAGGGTGACGATGTGCCGGCTTGGTTCCTGGATACCGATTACAACGGCATGTGCTTCCATGTGACGCAGGCCTTCTTCCCACGCACCAGCGCCTGGGACGCGCTAAAGAAGGCTCTGAAGGCTGACTATGAAGCAAGTCTATGGGATCACTTGGCGGGTGCCGTCAGCGCGCCGTTTGATGTCGATGTGAAGGCTGGTCGGGATGCCCAGATTGCGGTGAAGGTCATCGACGATCGCGGCAATGAGTTGATGGTCGTAAAGAAGCTGAGCGAGGCTTTGCCGGCGGTGGCCCAATGAGCGAGGTCACGCCAGTGCAGACTGGCACCAATGAAGTCAGCCAACCGATCCTGAATAGCCCTTTCCGTGAGCCGGAGCACTTCTGGTATCTGCGTGAGGGCCACATGCCCGAAAAGCGTGAGGGCCGCCGGCCATCTTTCGTCTTTGAGCCACGTGATCAGAGGACGCCCTGGTCAACCGAAAACCGCGTCCTGAGGAGAAGCGAGCTTTACCAGAATGCTTACGAGCTGGTCACGGTGAACCTGATTCGTGAGCGCCTGAAGGCTTGGGAGCAGTCAGGATACGCCGGAGCAACGCGTACGACTCAGGAACTTCTGGCGTATTGGCAGGATGAAGGTCGCGAAAAGCGACTCTTCTTTGCACAACTCGAAGCCGCTAGAACGATCATCTTCCTGACGGAAGCTCGGCAAGATCTACTGCAAGGAATCACGATTCCACGCGACGAGCCAAGCGCGGAACGCAAAGAAATTGGTTACTCAGGGTTCCTTCGCTATGCCTGCAAGATGGCGACGGGCGCCGGCAAGACGACCGTAATGGGCATGTTGACGGCGTGGAGTATTTTGAACAAGGTCGCGAATCGGGGTGACAAGCGATTCTCGGATGTCGTCGTGGCAGTGTGCCCCAACGTGACCATTCGCGATCGCCTAACTGAGCTACAGCCGGAACGCGGAGATGCGAGCATCTACCGGACCCGCAACCTGGTCCCCGAACGACTGATGCCGCAGCTCGCTCAGGGGCGCGTGCTGGTGACGAACTGGCATGTGTTTGAGCCGCAGAGCGTGCAGACCGACGGAGCGAAGGTAGAGAAGCGGGGTGTGTTGGTTCGAACTCGCGAAGCCATCCGTATCGGACCGAAGACAACGACGGCGCGTAACAAGCGCTACCTGACTCTGGAAGAGTACGAGCGACAGGTGTCGAGGGGCCTCCTGACTGTGCTCGATGCTCAGATCGATCCGAAGACGGGCGCATTGAAGCAGGTGTTCGTAGAGTCCGCCCGCTATGTTGAAAGCGATACGGCTCTGTTGCAACGTGTTCTGGGCCGGGACATTGGCGGCAAGAAAAACATTCTGATCCTCAATGACGAAGCGCACCACGCCTATCGGATCGCTGAGGAACTGCCGGATGAGGAAGAACTAGAGCTCGGCGATGAAGAAGACGCCGATGACGAGCTCCTCGGAGACAAGAAAGAGGCGACGGTCTGGGTCGAAGGGCTCGACCGCATTCAGAAGATGCGCGGTATCAACTTCTGCGTCGATCTCTCCGCAACGCCTTACTTCGTCGGACGCGTGGGGCAGGAGACGAACAAGCCCTTTCCCTGGGTCGTCAGCGATTTCGGTCTGATCGATGCAATCGAATCGGGGCTAGTCAAAGTTCCCCAACTTGCCGCACGCGATAATACCGGCGCACCGATTGCCGGCTATCGAAACATCTGGGAATGGATCATGGAGCCCGGTCGCCTGACTTCGCGCGAACGCGGTGGTACACGTGCGAACCCACAGCCAGAAGCTGTCCTGAAATGGGCACAACAGCCCATCACCATGCTGGGCAGCCTCTGGCAGAGAGAGTTTGCGGAGTGGAAGGGGGAGAGTCGCGAAGCGAAGCAAGGCAGAGAGCCGGTTTACATCCTCGTTGTGAAGAACACAAAACTTGCGAAGGTGATTCACGAGTGGATTGCCGAAGATAAGACTCCAGCCGGTCTGCCGGCCGCAAGGATGGAGGAGTTGCGGAACCGCGATGGACGGATCGTGACCATCCGTGTGGACTCGAAGGTTGTGAAGGAGTCTGACGGAGGAGCCAAGGGCGATGAACAACGCTGGATGCGATTCACCCTCGATACTGTCGGAAAGACTGATTGGACACGCGACGGGCAAGGTCAGCCGATCTATCCCGAAAAGTTTGTAGAGACGGCAGAGAAGCTGAAGCGCCCTTTGCACCCACCTGGCCGCGACGTGCGTTGCATCGTGAGCGTAGGCATGTTGACGGAAGGATGGGACTGCAACACGGTCACGCACATTATCGGCCTCCGTCCGTTTATGTCTCAGCTGCTCTGTGAGCAAGTCGTAGGTCGCGGACTGCGGCGAGCCAGCTACGAACTCGGAAAGGACGACCGCTTCTCCGAAGAGATTGCAACCGTACTCGGTGTGCCATTTGAAGTAGTTCCATTCAAGGCGAATACGCAGGTTGCTCCTGATACCAAGGTGAAGAGGCACCATGTCCATGCCCTTCCCGAGCGAGCTGATCTCCAGATCACCTTCCCCCGCGTAGACGGCTACACCCAAGCAATTCGCAATCGCATCGTCTTTGACTGGGAGAATGTTCCTCCTCTGCTAATCGATCCACTTCATATTCCGACAGAGATCGAAATGCGCGGTCTGAACGTGACTGCAACTGGATGGCCGGTCTTGAATGGTCCTGGGGCCGCATCAACCGTTGACCTGGAGGAGTTTCGCCGAAAGCATCGCATGCAGCAACTCGTCTTCGAGTGTGCTCAGAGGCTTACAAGGGAATACTGTTCACAACCGGGAGCGACGATCGCTCCGCACACCCTCTTCCCTCAGCTGGTGCCTGTCGTGGAACGTTACCTGCGGGAGAAAGTAGAGGTCCTGCATGGAGGCGATAGCAAAGACGCTTTTCTGTCTCCGTACTTCGGTTGGCTGATCGAAACGCTGCGCGAACATATCCGACCAGATCAGGCACAGGGCGAGGCACCGGAAATTCCGCGCTACGAAGAGAATCGAATGGAAGGTTCTACTGCCGATGTGGACACTTGGACCAGCAAGGACGTTCGGGAAGTGATGCGCAGCCACGTGAACTACGTGATCGCCGATACTCAGCAATGGGAACAGGCTGCGGCGTTCATCTTGGACACTCATCATCGCGTTGAGGCATTCGTCAAGAACGCTGGGCTGGGTTTTGGAATTCCTTACCTGCACAACGGGCAAATGCACGACTACATCCCTGACTTCTTGGTACGTCTGAAAGACCTGGCCGACACGACGATCATCCTGGAGACTAAAGGCTTTGACCCCTTGGCTGAGATGAAAGCGAGCGCCGCTGCTCGTTGGGTGAGTGCGGTTAATGCTGAGGGAAGCCATGGTCACTGGCGTTATGAGTTGGCTCGCAACGTTTCTCAAGTCGGCGAAAAGATAAGCGCGATTTCGACCTGAAGCAACCAAGGGCCTTCCAAAGACGATTCGTGAAGGATAACCTCGAAGATCGAGGTCATGGGCGGACGGTCAAACTTCAGGTGTGCGCGACCGGAGTGAAGTCGCTCGCTCGCCTCTCGTCGAAGATGTGTTCGTAAGAACCTATCGCTCGCTTTAGCAGCCTCGTCCCTGCGCAAGTCATCAGGTGGCTGTAAAATCGGACTAGCGGCTGGTGTAGTCCGCAACCGCAGAAATCGGCCCAATATATGCCAAGAGGCGTTTACGAGAAACCGGAAGGCAGCGGTATTTGGTGGATCAACTACTACGCCACAGGCAAGCGTCACCGCGAAAAGGTCGGTCGAAAGTCTGACGCCATCAAGCTCTACCAAATGCGTAAGGCTGACGTAATCGCCGGAAGAAAGCTGCCGGAGCTTAGGGACAGCAAGGTCGTGCGTTTTTCAGAACTGATCGACGATGTGCTGGAATACGTGGCCGATCACAAAGACGTTCGCAGCTACGTCAGCAAGGCTGAGATCGTCCGCAAGGCATTCGGCTCAAGACCAGCCGCAGAGATCACTCCGCAGGAACTCGAACGGTGGCTTCGCTCACATTGCAAGACTCCGGCCACAACAAACCGCTATAAGGCATTCATGTCGCTTTGCTACCGGGAGGGCGTCCACAACAATAAGACTACGATCAATCCTGCAAGGCAGGTTCGTCATCGGCGCGAGGGGGTTGGGCGGCTGCGTTTCCTGAGCCGCGAGGAGTACGACAGACTCTATAAGGCCATCGAACGCCGCTTCCCGGAGCATCTAGCAGAGTTCATCATCTCTGTCAGCACTGGCATGCGCCTGTCGGAGCAATACTCCCTCACCTGGAGTCAAGTCCACCTAGACCGTCGCACCATCGACCTGACTAAGACCAAGAATGGCTCCGCTCGGACAGTACATCTCAATGCTGATTCTGTCGCGGCATTCCAGACGTTGAAGCACAAGCTGCACAAGCCGCCGGACCCGGTATTTGTTCGTCAAGGTCCACGTTTCGACACCCGTTCGTGGTTTGTTCCGTGCCTGCAAGATGCCGAGATTGCGGGCTACGTCTGGCACTGCAATCGCCATACATTCTGTTCCTGGCTCGCAATGGCTGGAGCTTCGATCAAGGAGATTCAGGAACTCGCCGGCCACAAGACGATCACAATGTCGGCTCGATACAGCCACCTGTCTCCTGAAT
>CAXSHQ010000007.1:12352-21734 GCA_964236875.1 uncultured Acidobacteriaceae bacterium
CTCCGTCATTGATCGGATTTCGTCTAAGTCGTCGTTGTAGAAAACGAAAGAAGAAGGAAACCTTCAGACGCACTACATGATGCGGACCGAAGCAGAACGCTTCGGCATGCGGTTTTGAAGAACTTCCGGAAGATCCGCCAGATTTTGCAAGAGTGCCGTATTCATTCTTTCTTCCATCTTTGCAGTCTTCAGAATGTGATGGCACGCTTTCTCGGTCACCACAATATCGCAGTAGGGAGTGGCCAGGGCGAGCGCGTCAATGTCATAAATATCGTTGAGTGTCCAGACCCGCTGTCCATTTCGATGCCATGCGGTCTTGAGGGTAACCGAAACATCGGTGCTAGGCATGGATCGCACCAGCCTTCGGCCCGATTCTGGGTCTTGCATCAGGTCCCTCAGAACCAGTCCGCGGGCTGAGAGGTTTCTCGGGAGAATGTCTTGAAATTCTATTAAAAGTTCACGCGCTGAGACCAGGTCATGTAGCCGACCGCTTCTAGCGTTCGGCTCCCCATCGAGAATCCTTGTGAACTCGCGTTCCTGTTCTGCGCGCGCCTCTGCGACAGCAGCTGGACCTTCAGGCTTGTAGCCTAGTGCCCGCAAATCATCATCGTCGTCTGAGTCGACTGGCCCACGCAAGATCGAGCGCTCCATCTTCGACATTGCCTCCTTAATGTATGTGTCGAAGGCCTCAGCACCGTACTGTTGGCGGAAGTTCTTAGTCTCCTTTCCGGAAGGCCACTTAATCGAAAATCCACTGTGAACTCCGAACGCATGACGAACTCCTCGGCCAATCAAAGGCAGTTTCGCATGAAGGTTCGGCAGCATGGCTATGGTATCCAAAACTGCGGAAAGCTCTGCCGCCATCACGATGTGCCGGCCAACCAATGTGTTGAAATCAGTGAGCTCCTCAATGACATCCGCAAGGCGTCTCCGCTGCCTGGGATCTTTAATCTTCTGTACTTCCACGTATACCGTCCCTGACAGGACGAACAGTGCTTTCCCTATGGAACGTGCCGCGCGACAGGCCTCCAAAACGTCGACATGCATGGCCCCTCGCGGATGGCCCGCCAGAGCTTGTGACAAGCCAATCCAATGGTTGAGATCAAGATAGACGATTAATTTGTCGGAGGGCGGCAGGACGAGCAGAGAAGGCCAAACCAGGGGCGGCGCAGAATTGGGCATATGTTGAATGTCCTGTAAAGACCGGAAGCTCATACTCTTTCAAGGGCGTCTGCCTCTGCGAGCATGATTTGGCATACTTCATCTGTATGCTGATGGGAAAACATATACTCAATGGCGTTCCGCCAGATCAACAAGTTCTGAGCCGTTCCTCTGCCCGCCAGCGGATGGTACAGATTCGGAGGCTCTTCGCAACGATGATCCATCATGAGGACTCTTCTCGGGCTTATCGGAAATAGAACAAGACTGTCCGGATTTGACAGCCCCTTGAAGCGCAAAGAAGGATGAAGGATAGCCACAGGATTGTCAGAGGTTATGAATACAGGAGCGTCAGCGTAGACCATCGACCATCGCATTGCCATGAGGCTCTCTGCGTATTCCGTCGCTTGACTCATCTGCGAAAGCCACATGCGCTTCAGATCATCTTCCGAGGCATCTCTATACTCTGGCCACGACTCAGGGTCAACTTCAATGTGTTGGTCCCGGATGATAAAAGTCGTTGGTATCTGGCCAGCCTCTTCTACTGTCGCTACCATGCGTGCGTGGAAGTCCCTAACGTATTCATAGTGAAGTGGTGTCCTCAAATACATCACCGAAACAATAAGGGAGATTAGCTTCCGCATCGCTGGCCGATCCATGTCAACAAAATCACTCTGGAGCGACTTCCAAATTGGATCACCAAACCAGCGTTCGAGTTCGCTGAGTCTCTGTTCGAAGGTGTCATCGCGTTCCCCGGTGACCTGACCGCGAGGCACGTAGAGATGATGACGCATCGCTACCTTTTCGATTGGTTTGAGCTCCGGATCTCCGGCGTGTTTGCTAAATCGCCAGATTTTGGACTTTGATCCGTCGGCGGCAAAGCCACGCAAATATGCTTGCGGCACCCAGTGGCACCGTTTCGTTACCTGTCTGGTTCTCGATCGTGTATGCGACTTCATGGAGTAGTGATGGATGCTTAGATCAACATCATGATGATGATACGGTGACGACGAAGGATTATGCCACGAGGTCAATTTGCCGATTCGAGCGAGCAATAACAGAGGCGATTTAATAGCCTAAGATTTGAAAGGGAGTACAGCGAAGGCAGAGGGATCGCACCTGACTAAATGGCTTACGACTTTACTACGCTTTCTCCTGACGAATTTGAAGGGCTCGTGGCAGATCTGCTTTCGCGCGAGTGGAAAGTCAGGCTGGAGAGTTTCAAGCACGGTAGAGACCGGGGCATCGACCTCCGGCACACACGGGTTCTGAACCGGCGTCAGCAGACCACCGTTGTCCAATGTAAACGCTACGCACCTCACAAGTACCGGGAACTCCTGCGCGCGATTAGGTTGGAGAAGGCAAAGATTGCGAAGCTAAGCCCCGATCGCTACGTGTTTGCAACGTCGGTACAGCTTTCTCCAGACAATAAAGCCGAGATCTTCGCCATCCTCAAACCGTGGTGCCACACCACGGGCGACATCTTCGGTGCGGGAGACCTCAACGGACTCCTGCGCAAGTTCCCCACGATCGAGCAGTCCCATTTCAAGCTTTGGATTGCGAGCACCGCTGTCCTTGAGAGAATCCTGCATGCCCGCATCTTCAATCGAACGCTTGCGACGGTGGAGGCGGCCCAAGAGCACCTTAGCCGCATTATCATGCACAGTGGATTTGATCGCGCCCTCGACCTGCTGCACGAAAATCACCATGTGATGATTTTAGGAAATCCTGGGATTGGCAAGACAACATTGGCTCGTGTCCTTTTGTGTCACTATTTGCGGGAGGGCTTCGAGCCAATTTGCGTGTCAGGAGATATTGAGGAAGCCTGGGATCTCATCCAATCGCCGGCCTCGAAAGACCGAAAGATCGTGGTCCTCTATGACGACTTCCTCGGGCGTTTCAAGTTCGAATCACTTCGGTTTGGCAAGAACGAGGAGATTTCTTTGTTGCAGTTTCTAGAGATGGTGAACCGGTCACCGAACCTTCGTTTCATCCTCACGACGCGGGAGTACATTCTTGCTGACGCTCAACGGGTCCACGGTGCTTTCGACGCCCGGGCAGACGAATTCCTGCGATACACGCTTCGGCTGGAAGACTATTCGAAAGCGCATCGAGCCAAGATGCTCTTCAACCATCTGTATTTTTCAGACTTGCCCGATGCGCGCCTTACTCGATTGGTAAAGAGCAAGGTATATCGCGAGATCATCGACCATGCCCATTTCAACCCTCGAGTTGTGGAGTCGATTAGCACATACGCAAACAGCCGTGCGATGACTGATGACGAATACATTCGCTTCATTCAGCACGAATTCGACAATCCCGCAAAGCTTTGGGAGCACCCGTTCCGCTCAGATATCGGACCTCTTGCCCGAAATGTACTGCTCATGTTGTGGACCTTTGGAGGGACAACGGAGATCGGTCTATTGAGGTCTTCGGTTGAGAGGCTTTCAGACGTCGAAGTGACCTCGGAATTCGCCCTTGCGTTTACCGAAGCCCTTCGGCAGCTTGATGGAAACTTCATCTCTACAAACCGCTTTACGGGTCGTGATGGAGACGAAGGACCATACCTTATTGCTACATTCCATAATCCGTCCGTCGAAGAATTCATCGATGGCTTGATCGACCTAGACTCTAAGATATTCGTCAGCTTGTTGCGAGGTATCTCCTGCTTCAGACAGGTGCACAGAATGGCCAGGCGGATGTTGGAGGAGAGAAACCAAGGAAAGTTCTCCGATGACGCCTGGCGTTTGATACGGGATCGAGCCTCTGCCGTTGAGGCTGTCCCCGGAGGCTATTTGATCAACTATCGGCCGTATGGAGAGGAGATCCGTAGGATATGGGATGCGGACGATAGCGACTTGCCGCGAGATGTCCGCATGCGATTTGAGATTGAAGCCAAGCGAAGTCTGCCTGACCCTATTCAGAAGCAATTGCATGAACGTGTTTTCACACACGATGGTTGTGTCAGTCTACTGAGCGGCTTTCAGCACGACGACTCCCATGCCTACGGGGTTCAACACTTCCATGAATGGATTCAGAAAGAGAGTCGATGGCCCGATATACTGAAGGCCAAGTACGCTTGTGCAATGCGGAGCGCAATATTCGCTGTGGTCGAGGACGAAGACCAGGTTTGGGCGTGCGCTCTAAGTTCCCTGCGGATTTTCGCTGAGATTGTCCTGTCCGACGGGATCGTTTGGTCGGAGCGCGAAATTGAAATCTTCCGCTTGGCCTGCCAGAGGGTCTCAAGAAACATTATGGAGAACGAGCGAACGGAAGACGATATCCGCTCTGAGGCGAGCGAGCTTGCGCACATTGAAAAGCTCATCAAGCTCCCTCTTAAGCAAGAGCTTGATCGGCTTGAGAATCGCGCCAACGATCTGGCTGAAAGTCCCAAGGATCGCGACGGGGACCACGCA
This sequence comes from uncultured Acidobacteriaceae bacterium, assembly GCA_964236875.1. GTDB lineage: Bacteria > Acidobacteriota > Terriglobia > Terriglobales > Acidobacteriaceae > Granulicella. The sequence continues at coordinate 16,927 of CAXSHQ010000007.1, forward strand.
GAATCTCATCGTGTTTCTGCTCAGACAGCTGAAGTCGATGTCGATTTGGATGAACTGTTCGCCGGCCTTCTCGACCGATAGGCAGCCTTCAGGCAGTCGCGAAATGTTCCGTTGCCCTAGGTGACGAGCATCGAGCCGAATTCGCGAATGACGAGAACACGGGAAGATGATCGACAGAATCCGCAAGATCTCGATTACAAGCGAATCGGCTGCACCGGGTCGCATTGCTGCGCACAGCAGACAGAGCGAAAATCGAAAGAACGAACAGCCACCAAAACAGCCACCAAAGAATTTTGCCTCTCGGGTTTCGAGAGGCAAAAGCGACATAAACCCTTTATTATCTTGGTGCCGGGAGGGGGGGTCGAACCCCCACGACCTTGCGATCGGCGGATTTTGAGTCCGCTGCGTCTGCCAGTTCCGCCATCCCGGCTCTGCCGTTAGTTTAGCGCAGAGACATGCTCCCACGCGTATCTAAGCGGTGCTCAGCGCGCGACGCTTCCAAGTTGACGGAAGCTTCCCTCATTGCACCACTCCGGCAGCCGGCCGGATGGCCAGCAGCTCCGCCGCGCAGGCCACTGCGTTGCGTGCGGTAAGCCGCAGGTTGTCGGCGACGAGCCACACCCACACGCCTTTGCCGTCGAGACCCGCCTCCGCCCGAAGGCTCGCCTGCATGGCATCCGATTCGCTTGCGGTGGCGCCGTTCGGCTGGGCTTCAGCTTCGTCCACCACGGTAAGCAGCGTTTCATGCGACAGTACATCCCGGACCGCAGCCACATCCGCAGGCTCTTGAAACCGCAAATAGACAGACGCCGAGCAGCCGTGGAACACAGGCGCCTGGACACACTGAAAAGCGCAACCGGCAGCCGCTTGCGTCCCCAGCAAGCTCCGTAACTCGCCGCCGATCCGGTCGGACACCCTGTTCAGATCGACGCGCGCCGCAGGCCCGAAGCCTGTGTTTACATTGAATGCCACTTGCGTGTCGTATACGTCCTTCGGAACCGTCTGGAAGGAAAGCAATGCAACAGTCTGCGCATGCAGTTCGTCCATCCCTTCCTTGCCATGCTCGGACGCGGGCATCAACACGCTGGCCGAAAGGGACACACCCTCACCCCACCTGGCCTGTAACCGTGCACACACATACGCCAGCATCAGCGAAACGGCGTGAGCCGCGACGACGGCTTCCGTGACAAGATCGAGGCGTTCGTTCGCGAGACCGCTGCTGCTCAGCAAAGGCGCACGCACAGCGACACTCTCCTGCGCCAGCCCTGCCGTGAGGTCCACCACCGCGGCGTTGGCCGCGACCGCCTGCCGCCGGTACTTCCGCGCCAGCTCCGCATCGTCCGCGAAGAAGACTACATCCGCGCCGGTGAAAGAGTCCGGCGTAAGCGGCTGGGTCACCATGGCCTCATCGCCCGCCGCCGTCATCTGTCCCGCTGTTTCGGTTTCATCGAGCAGGGTCAAATTCCACGCGACACCGCCGCTACGAAGTAGTTCATCAGCCAACTCTTTGCCGGCCAGAGACGAGGCGCCCACGATCGCGGCGCGCAGCAGTGTTGATTTCATAAGTTCTCTCTTCTGGCGCCTAAGCAGTTCCACCGGTCGGCGCAGGCGGGCGTCGCCACGAATACGCCATTCTCGCCAGCACTCCGGAAACGAGGTACGTCATGGCGACGATCAGCAGCGCATACTGCGAGAGCCAGATCGTCAGCGTCAGCAGCACCAGCAGAATCAGCACACTCCTGACAGGCTGTCGCTCCGAAAGGTTCAGTTCCTTTGCGCTCCAGAAGCGCCAGTTGCTGACCATCAGAAAGCTTGTGGCCGCCACCAGTGCCAGCCACAGCGCAGACATCCACATGGAGTGAACAGGCGAGCCCTCTTCAAAGTGGATCACCGCCGCGATCACACCTGCTCCCGCGGGAATGGGCATGCCGACGAAATACTTCTTGCCCGGAGTGCCCGGGTTGCGCGGCTGCGGGTTCACGCTGATGTTGAAGCGCGCCAGCCGGCACGCGCCGGATATCAAGAAGAGGAAGCAGATGCCGGCGCCAAGGTCGTGCAGCTTGTCCTGCAGCTGCGGATATCCCGATGGCAGCACGGCATGCACACCCCACAGATAGGCCAGCAGGCTGGGCGCCATGCCAAACGCAATCACATCCGCAAGCGAATCGAACTCACGCCCGAAGTCGCTCGCCGTCCGTGTCCAGCGCGCCACGCGGCCGTCGAGCCCGTCAAAGATCGCCGCGAATGCAATCGCCAGCGCCGCGCGGTTGAACGCTTTCGGATCGCCCAGCGAACCGCGGATGCTTTCCGTGACCGCGTAATACCCCGCCGCGATGTTCCCTGCCGTAAATAGCGACGGCAGCACAAACATCCCGCGGCGAGCCGGTTTCCGCTGATCCGCAGCAAGCCCTTCCCCAGCCGCCGCCATCAGGCGAGCCCGCCTTCAGCATAAGGCATGGCGGCCAGCACGGAGCTGCCGCCCTTTACCCGGTCGCCCACCTTCACTCGCAGCCGCGCTTCTGCGGGCAGCAACACATCCACGCGCGAGCCGAATTTGATCAGCCCCATGCGCTGGCCGCGCTCCACAACGTCGCCCGGCTTCAGGTTGCAGACAATGCCGCGCCAGCAGCCCCGCAATCTGCTTGAAGCTCACCTTGTAGCTCCCCGTATCGATCGTCACCAGCGTCTGCTCATTGTGGACCGCCGACTCCGGGCGCATGGCGTTCAAAAATTGTCCTTCGCGATACTCCACAAGGTCTACCGTGCCGCCCACCGGCGTGCGGTTCACATGCACATCGAACACATTCAGGAAGATCGTGACCCGCAGCCGTCCGCCGGCGGTCGTCTCAATCCACTCTGCTTCTTCGACCTTGCCATCCGCGGGCGAAACCACCAACCCGGGATCAGCAGGAACCCTGCGCGATGGGTCGCGGAAGAACCACAGAAAGAACGCAGCCAGGATGACAGGGATAGCCGTCAGACTGCCGAAATGCGTGAAATGCCATACAACTGCGGCCACGACCAGCAGAGCAAGGCCGTAGAAAATGCCGTCACGAACCATCAGTCCATTATAGTTCCCAGCGGACTATGTTTCCCTGCCGCCCGCAGGTCCCGCCGCAGGGGTCTGGCCCGCAAGCTCGCGGCACAACAGCACAGCATCCTCCGCAGGGTCGCGGTAGTATCCGCGCCGCAGCCCCTCCTGACGGAAGCCACGAGCCACGTAAAATCCGCGAGCGCCCTGATTCCCTGCTCGCACTTCCAGCGACAGGTGGCATGCACCGCCATCGCGAGCCCACTCTTCCACAGCAGCGAGCAAGCGGCTCCCCCACCCGGACCGCCGCGAGCCCTGCGCAACCGCGATGCTCTCCAGCTCGGCCTCATCCTGCAGCACCGTCACCGCAGCATATCCCTGCACGGCGCCGTCCTCGACCGCCACAAACAAAGCCTTGCGCTGGAACCCGCCGGCAGCGCTCTCCACGAGCTCCCTGTACACAGCTTCGGTCCAGCGTGGAGCTTGCGAAGTGTCGCGTTCCAACGCCAACACTGCCTTTACATCAGTTGCGGTGGCTAGACGAACAGCGCCGACTGAGCTCACGGCTGTTTCCTCTCCTGAAGCGCGCTCTTGCCTGCTCCATACAGCGTGCGCGCACTGCGCACATAGTTGGCGTCCGCTTCCCCCACAGAGTCGCCGCCGCCTCGCGCGAGCCGCTCAGCCGCAAGCCCCAGCGCGGCCGCCGCGCTCAACGGCACGAACGCGGGCTCCAGCGGCTGCAGCGAGCTCAGCAGCCGCTCCTCGGCCACAAGCAACCGCGCGTTCTTCGCCGCACTCTCCAGCTCGCCGCGGCTCCACAGCACTTCACCGCTGCCATCCTTCGCCAACCGCACATAGAACTCCCCGCGTCCCGCATCTAGAACGGCCAACGCATTCGCGGCCGTACCGCCTGCGGCCAGCAGCACTTCGAGTCGCGAAAGCGTCACCAACCGAAGCCCCGCCACTTCGCAAAGACCCTTCGCGGCAGCCAGGCCCACACGCACTCCCGTGAACGACCCCGGTCCGTTCACCACGCACACGGCATCAAGCGTGCGCAACGCCCAACCCAGCTCCGCCAGGCGCTTCCGGATGGCCGGCACCAGCTCCGCGGACGCGGCGCGCGGCTCGAACGTGTGCTCGCGCAGCACTTCCCCGTTCTCCGCAAGGGCGGAGCTTCCGGTCTCACCACATGTATCGATCAGCAGAAGGCGCATAGGAGCAGCGAGCCCAGCATACCGCCTTGCCCGCTGCTTCCATGGTTGCACCCAGCGCATCTCTCCTTGCATGAAGCAAAGCTTTCTCTCCGGCGGCAAGCAGATAGGCCTCGAACTCCTCGGCGCGCCACCCAGCGCCGCCGGCAAGCGCCCTGCTCTCATCCTGCTCCACGGCTCTGGCGGCAACGTCGGCTTCTGGCTCAGCCGTCTCGAGCCCGCCCTCGCCGAATCCGGCGTTCTCCTCTTCGCGCCGCACTACTTCGATCGCACCGGCACCGTTCGCGCGGACCTCGCCACCATCGGCGATGGCGTCCACGTCCCTCTCTGGCTCGATACCCTCGAAGCCGCCGTGCAACATGTCTCGCGACACCCGCTCGTCGACCCCGAGCGCATTGCCCTGGTAGGCATCTCTCTCGGTGCGTTCCTCGCGATGTCCTGGGCCGCCACACAATCCGCTCAAACTGCCGCGACAACACGCATCCGCTGCCTGATCGAGCTCTCCGGCGGGCTACCCGAGCCGTACGCTTCCGAAGCGACCAGACATCTATCGCCCACGCTCATCC
>CAXSHQ010000007.1:21744-24759 GCA_964236875.1 uncultured Acidobacteriaceae bacterium
ACACCTTACTCACACGCCTAGCCGTGCCGCACGAATTTCGCATCCTCCCGCGCGAAGGGCACTGGTTCAGCTCCACCGCGCAGTGGCAACTCCTGCTCGCCGTAAGCGCCTTCCTCAAGAAGCACCTGATGCCATAACCGCACAACTTACCGCACAGTCACCGTGAAGCTGTGCGTTTCCGCACTCGCTCCTTCTGGCACGATCTCCAACGTAAAGCTCCCCTTCGACGTCAGCTCTTCCGTCGCGAGTACCGCCGTGAAGAAACCCAGCGCTCGTGCCTTCAGCACCACCTCTGTCTCCGTGCCGTCTGGAGACCGCCACCGCACCACGCCGCCATGCTCCGTCATCACTTGGAACCGCTTCCCGGCGCAGATCCAGGTCCGGCACTCCCGCGGCGTCCATAGCGTGACGTCCGACCGCGTCTTATCCTGCAGGTATCGCCGCACCGTGATCTTCGGCATGTCCCACACACGTCCGTCATGCAACGACCGCAGCAGCTTCACATACTCCGCATGCGCCCACGCCAATGGCATGCCGCTCCCTGTGGGCTTGCCATTGTGGAGCTCCCGCTCCGTAACGTCCGGCGCATCCCACACCTGCTCCGGCAGCATGCCGCACTCGCTTGTCTGCCGAGCCATCGTGCGCAGCATCTCCACGGCCGCTTCCCTGTCTCCCGCAGCCAGAAGGTAATGTCCGCGTTCCCCAGCCAGCAGAGGCCAGCAGCGCCCTACACCGGTCGTCTTGTATGGCGCACCATCCTGCTGCTCCCCGTAGCCGTCATGCGAACTCCGCCGCCATCCCGATCCCGTGCTCATCTCGCACTTCAGCTCGCCGTCGATCACCTTGATCGTGTCCAGAATGCGCGGATCGTTCGCCTCGCGCAGCCCCAGGCGCACCAGCATCAGCGCATCCGGGCTCACCACATTCACCGCCCTGCGCAACCGGTTTCCGAACCGCTTGTTCGGCATCGCCACCTGCAGAGTGCGCAAAGGCTTGTTCGCGGCTTTCATCGGCGCGACGCGGAAATAGTACCCCGCCACACCATGTTTTTCCGCCAGCTCCGTCCCCCGCACATACGTGTACTCATCGATGGCTTCATTCCACGCGTCCGCGATCTCGCGCAGAAACTCGGCTTCCAGCTCCTTGCCCAGGCTCTCCGCCACTTCCGCGACCGCGAGCAGGGCCGTCACTTCCGTCGCCATCGTAGATACCGAGTATCCGGGGAGCGCTTCCCACCGCTCCTCTTCCGTGCACGGCCCGTGGCGAAGCAAATACTCCACAGCCTTCCGCAGCATTGGCCACGTATCGAACTCGTCCAAGTGCCCTTCCCGATGCAGCCGGCAGGCCAGCATCGCAGGCAGGGCTGTACTGTCCATCTGCACCGCATCCAGGTGCGGCGTTCCGTCCAGCCAGAAGTTCTGGCTCCAGTGCCCGTCTTCTTCCTGTATGCACGCCAGATAAAACAGCGCCCGCCTGGCCGCGTCCACATCGCCCGCCGCCAGCTTGCCGAAGGCGCTTTGCACCAGGTCTCTGGGCCACAGCACATGGTAGCCGCCTGTGTCCTGGTCCCCGCGCGCGAAACCCCACGGAATGGAAAGGCTCGCCACATAGCCGCCCGGATACCGCTTGCTCTGATGGGTGCGCAGCACCGCCGTGCTCACGCGGTACAGGTCGCGCTTCCCTCAAGCGGGAGGTACCGCGCCTGCTCTTCCCGCCATTCCTGCAGAAATCTCTGCAGGAGCTTCTCGAAATCCTGCAGCAACCCGGCACGCGTCTGCTGGCCCGCCTCCGCGCAGTCTCCGCCAAGCCCCACCACCAGCACGAAATTCCCGTCACCGGCGCGCCAGTCCACCTCCGCACACAACCCGATGTTCCCTTCCGGCGCCGTGTTGTGGCACTTCGTCAAACACCCGTACTTCTTCAGGTCGTCGATTCCATCGCTCCGGCCGATATACCCACACGTGCAGGCAAGGAACGGAACCGACTTAGCCGTCGCCAGCGCCAGTCCATCCCGCCGCGCAAACAGCATAGGCAGCCCCTTGTACTGCCCCACGTGCGCGGAGTTCCCATTGCCCTGGTCCTGCAACTGCGGGTCCACCACCAGAAACAACCGCAGGCCTTCCTCCGCCGGCTCGAAGTGCACCCGCAGCAGCAGCGCGTCGCGCACCGGATCGGTGATGATTTCCTTCTTCAGGACGAACCGCTGCGCCTTGCTCGTGCTGCTGACCCGGTAAGCCGGAATGCCATCCTCCACCGGTTCCACCAGGTGGTCGCAATCGAGCTCCTCATCCGCATGGAACCCATCCCTGCCCGTCACAATGAATCGAACCGACCGGGTGTTCGCCGTGTCGACATCCGGAAAGTACACCTCGTTCACCGTACCGCTGCTGATGGTGAACCACACGCGGCTTTCATCACTTACGGCGGTGCCCACGGCATCCTTGGCTCCGCTGCTCCAGTGCGGCTTCGCACCCGGCTTGCCCGGCGCGCGCTTCGGCGCCTTCGGCTGCGTCAGCCCTTCTCGCTCCACTCCCTGCGGCATGTCACTCCCTGTCTAGACTTATTTATTAGGATGCACACGCGTCTTTTCGGCAGGCTTTCCGCACGCTCGCTGTTGTCGTCACCTCACACAGTTCCCCGCCAAGCATCCCGCCCGTGGAACCGTGCCTCCTACCGGAAGAACGTGCAAACGAAAGTGAGCTTCCTCCTGGCCAGGCTGCCCGAACATCCCGTAGTCGTCATCACCGGCGCTTCCGCGGGTCTGGGCCGCGCCATTGCGCACGCCTATGCAAAGAAGGGCGCGAAGCTCGCCCTCCTCGCGCGTAACCCCGAAGCCCTTGAGGCCGCCGTCAACGAGTGCACGCTTCTCGGTTCGCCGCGGGCCCTCGCCATTCCCACCGATGTCTCCGATGCCGACGCTGTCGAAGCCGCCGCCGCGCAGGCCGAGCAACAGCTCGGTCCGGTCGACATCTGGATCACCAACGCCATGGTTAGCGTCTTCTCTCCCGTCAAGGA
>CAXSHQ010000007.1:24769-30663 GCA_964236875.1 uncultured Acidobacteriaceae bacterium
TGCAGATCAACACCCAGCGCGCCTTCGGCATTCCCGGCGGCACGATCAACATCATCTCGAAGACGCCGCAGCTGGACGATTTCGGGAGCGTTTCGGCCAGCTATGGCAGCGCCGACTACAAGCGCGTCACCGACGTCCTCTACCTCGGCTTCGTCCACGGCACGCTTTCCGCGCTCCGGCGCATGCTCGGGCGCGATCGCGGCACCATCATCCAGATCGGCTCCGCTCTTGCCTACCGTTCGATTCCACTGCAGTCCGCCTACTGCGCCTGCAAGCACGCCATCGCCGGCTTCACCGACTCGCTCCGCTGCGAGCTCATCCACGACGGGAGCAACGTCCAGCTAACCCACGTCCACATGCCCGCCATGAACACCTGGCAGTTCAACTGGGTCAAGAACCGCCTGCCCAACAACACGCAGCCCGTCCCACCCATCTTCGAGCCCGAGGTCACCGCCGCAGTCGTCCTCGCCGCCGGCTACGCCGCCCGCCCACGCCGCGAGTACTGGGTCGGCAGCCCCACCATCGCTGCCATCATCGGCCAGAAGTTCATCCCCGGCATGCTCGACCGCTACCTGGGCAAGACCGGCTACGACTCGCAGCAAATCCCCACCGAGCCCCGCGATCCGAATGCGCCCGACAACCTCTACCGCTTCGTCCCCGGTGCGCACTCCGCGCGCGGCAAGTTCGACAACCGCGCCATGCGCTCCTCGGTCGAGGTCTTCATCGGCCTGCACCGGCACTGGCTGCTGGCCGGTGCCGCCGCAATTCTCGGCGTTGGTGCCACGCTGCTCGCCACAAACAAGAAGAAGAGCCGATGGTCTTGACACCTGAACAGCAGAAGGCCAACAACGTAGCTCTGGCCGCCACCGGCCTCGCGCTTCTCACGCTGCTGCCCGTCGGCGCTCACCAGCTTGGCTTCCTCGGTCACCTTCCCGATCCTCCCGGCCCCCTCTTCGCATCCGACACCATCACCGAATCCAGCACCGCGCATCCGCTCGGCATTCCGGACAGCCTGCTCGGCCTGGCTAGCTACGCAGCCACCTTCGCTCTGCTGCTCGCTGCCCGCCGCGTTCGCCTCGCCCATCCCTTGCTCAAAGCCAAGCTCGCCGCCGACGCCTCGGTCGCTACGGCCAACTCCGTGCGCCAAGTCGTCGAGTTCCACCGCCTGTGCTCCTGGTGTACCGGCACCGCGCTCGCCACCGCAGCCGTCGTTTATTACGGCCGCAAAAGCCTCCGTTAGCGTCCCTCTGCTCTGGGCTGGGAACCTCGTTGCTCTGAGCTCGTTCCCAACCGAACTCCTTCTCTTACTGCGCAGACGACGGGCGAGACAGCTTTCCTTTCCACGCACGCGTCTTAGCCACACAGACACGGCACGCCCGCCCGATCAGTCACCCAGCCCCAAGGAGTTCCCATGACCGCCTCTGATGTCCTCGTAGAACGCCTGCTTGCCTGGGGAGTCGACACCATTTTCGGCCTGCCCGGCGACGGCATCAACGGCTTCATGGAAGCTCTGCGCAAGGCCGAGGATAAGCTCCGCTTCATCCACGTTCGCCACGAAGAGTCCGCCGCCTTCATGGCCTGCGCCTACGCCAAGTTCACCGGCAGGCTGGGCGTCTGCATGGCCACATCCGGGCCCGGCGGCCTCCATCTCCTCAACGGCCTTTATGACGCCAAGCTCGACCAGGTGCCCGTGCTGGCTATCACCGGCATGCAGTTCCGCGATCTCACCGGCACCTTCGGTCAGCAGGACGTCGAGCTCGACAAGGTCTTCGTCGACGTCGCCTGCTACAACCAGCGCGTGATGAACGCGCCGCACATGGGTCCCGTTGCCGATCTCGCCATCCGCTCCGCGCTTGAAAAACGCCAAGTCGCGCACATCACCATCCCCATCGACGTGCAGATGGAAGAGGTCAAGGACAAGGACCGCTCCGAGCGCAACCTCAAGGGCCACTCCTCCCAAACGCCCGCCTACACCGGCAACCTGCCCAGCGAACGAGATTTGAAAGCCGCCGCCAAGCTCATCAACGACGGCAAGCGAATCGTCATCCTGGCCGGTCAGGGTGCGCTCCACGCTGGCGATGAGCTCGAACAACTCGCCGAGCTCCTTGGCGCGCCCATCGTCAAGCCCTTGCTCGGCAAGGGTTGCGTGCCCGACAACTCGCCCTACACCACCGGCGGAGTCGGCCTGCTCGGCACCGAGCCATCTGAAGACGCGCTCGCCGACTGCGATACGCTGCTCATGATCGGCACCTCCTACCCGTACATCGAGTACATGCCCAAACCCGGCGACGCCCGCGTGGTCCAGATCGACTCCAACGCCCAGCGCATCGGTCTGCGCGCTCCGGTCGAAGTGGGCCTCGTCGGCGACTCGCAAAAGACCATCAAGGCCCTGCTTCCGCTGCTGAAGCGCAACAGCTATCGTCGCTTTCTGGAGCGTGCGCAAAAGGGCATGAAGGAATGGATGGAGCGCATCGAAGCCGAAGGCACCGTGGACACCATGCCCATGAAGCCGCAGGTCGTCGGCTGGGAGTTGAGCAAGTTCACGAAAGACAATGCCATCATCGTCTCCGACTCCGGCACCAACACAACCGTGTGGGCGCGCTACATGCAGGCGAAAAAAGGCCAGATGCACTCCTGCTCCGGCAATCTCGCCACCATGGCCGGCGGCATGCCCTACGCCATCGCCGCACAGGTCGCCTTCCCTGATCGCCAGGTGATCGCCGTCGTGGGCGATGGCGGCTTCAGCATGCTCATGGGCGAGTTCATCACCGCCGTGGCCTACAAGCTGCCCATCAAGTTCGTCATCATCAAGAACAACACGCTCGGTCAAATCAAGTGGGAGCAGATGGTTTTCGAGGGCAACCCCGAGTACCAGTGCGAACTCTTCCCCGTCGACTTCGTCGCTTTCGCCAAAGCCATGGGCGCCGAGGGCGTCAAGATCGAGGACCCCAAGCAGGCCAACGCCCAACTCAAGCGGGCCATGTCCCTCCCCGGCCCCGTCATCATCGAAGCCGTCGTCGATCCCTACACGGCCATGCTGCCCGCCAAGATCACTGCCAAGCAAGCGCTCAAGTTCACCGAATCGTTGATGCGCGGAGAGCCCAACCGCACCAGAATCGCCCTCACCGCCGCCCACGACACCGTCCGCCAGATCATCTAGCCATCACGCCGCGGGTCCTTATCCATCACCGTCCCCGTGGCGTCACTTGGCGCACCTTAGCGCCCTTTGCGTCAAAGCTTTTTGCCAGCACCACTACAGATGCCCATCCGCTCCGGCCAAGCCCGCGCCTACACAATCCCCACCGACGCCCCCGAGGCCGACGGCACCATCACCTGGGATTCCACCACGCTCGTCGTCATCCACCTCGACGCCGGCGACGCCCAAGGCATCGGCTACACCTATACCCACAGAGCCGCGGCAGTAGTAGCCCAGGAACTGATCGACAAGCACTGCCTCCACCAGGACCCTCTCGACACCAACAAGCTCTACGCCGCCATGCGGATCTCGCAGCGTAACTACGGTCGCGAAGGCATCGCAGCCGCCGCCCTCTCCGCCGTTGATATGGCTCTCTGGGATCTCAAAGCCAAACTCCTGCACCAGCCTCTCGCCAGGCTCCTCGGCCTCATGCGCGAAGCCGCCCCGGTCTACGGTTCCGGCGGCTTTACCACCTATTCAGACGCCCAACTCCGCAAGCAGCTCGAAGGCTGGGTCAGTCAGGGCATCCCCGCGGTCAAGATGAAAATCGGCACTCACCCGGACCAGGATCCGCACCGCGTCGGCATCGCCCGCAAAGCCATCGGGGATACGCCCGAGCTCTTCATCGATGCCAACGGCGCCTATTCCCGCAAGCAGGCCCTGATGTTCGCCCACAAGTTCCGAGCCGAGCAGAACGTCACCTGGTTAGAAGAGCCCGTCAGCTCCGACGACCTTGCCGGCCTGCATCTCCTGCGCACGGAGGGCCCTGCCGGTATGGACATCGCCGCCGGCGAGTACGGCTGGAACGCGCAGTACCTCCGCACCATGATCGAAGCCGAGGCCGTAGACGTCATCCAGGCAGACGCCACGCGCTGCGGCGGCGTCACCGGCTTTATGGATGCCGTCGCGCTCGCCGATGCACACCCCATCCCGCTCTCCGCCCACTGCGGTCCCACCGTCCACATGCATCTCGCCTGCGCCGCCCGCCCGCTCCGCCACGTCGAATACTTCCACGACCATGTTCGTATCGAGTCCATGCTTTTCGACGGCTTTCGCGCCGTATCAAAAGACGGCTGCATGCACCCCGACTTCACCCGCCCCGGTCTCGGCATCACATTCAAGCAAAAAGATGCGGAGCCGTTCGCCGTTAGCTGATGCTCAATGTTGGTGCCACCGCGTTTCTTTGGGGCGTCATCCTGAGCGAAGCGAAGGATCTCTGTAGTTCGCTCGATGTGCACCAAAGCTTCAGGATGCCCGCAACGTTTCTCAATGTACTCACTTAGAGATTTGCAACCCGTGACACCGCCACCCAACCGCATGACCTTCCCCGACACCTCGCCCACGGCCCTCGCCCGCGTGGTACCCGCCCCACTGCGCAGGCCCGCCGAGATTGCGGTCGACCACATCCAGCACGGCACGTTCCAGCGCTCCATGGCGATCATGGTTGCGGGTACCAGCATCGTCAGCGGCATGGAAGTCGCCTACGAGCACTATCGCGGCAGCTACTCCAACCCGGTCATGTACACGCCCGTCATCCTGTCGGGCGTGCTTGCCACTGCGGGCGTTACCGGCTTTTTCAGTCGCCGCCTCGCCACCACCTTCCTTCGTTACACCAGTTTCATCACCCTGCTCGATGGCGTCATCGGCTTTGGCTTCCACATCCGCGGCATCGCCCGCAAGCCCGGCGGCTGGCGCATGCCCATCACCAACATCGTTATGGGCCCGCCGATCTTCGCGCCGCTGCTCTTCGGCACCAGCGCGTATCTTGGCGTGATCGCCAGCTATCTGCAGCGCGAAGAAGACCACGGCCCGCGTGCACAGGCCGTCGAAGCCCGCATCGAAGCGCAACCCAAGCCCGGCTTTGGCGACGACATCCAGATGGGCCGCTTCCAGAAGCACCTCTGCGTGGTCTGCGCCATCGGCACGGTCTGCTCCGGCGCGGAAGCTTGGTACTCGCACTACAAGGACAACTTCAAGTACCGCATCCAGTGGTCGCCGGTCCTGCTCACGCCCATCATGGTGTTCACCGCGCTCGGAGCCATCAAGAGCAAGCGCATCGCCAACACCCTGCTGCCTGTTGTTTCTGCGGTCCTCATGCTTAACGGAGTCGTCGGCACCTACTTCCACATCCGCGGCATCGGCCGCCGCCCGGGCGGCTTCAAGAAACCGCTCTACAACACGCTCTACGGCCCGCCGGTCTTCGCGCCCATGCTCATGGCTGCCTGCGGCATGCTCGGCTTTCTCGCCTACCTCATGAGAAGGGAGCGCGACTGATGCTCTCCCCACAATCTCTTTTGAAGTGTCATTCCGAGCAGAGCGCGAAGCGCGTAGCCGAGGAATCCCCGTATTTCGCGGTCTGCGAAGCAGACCGCGTCCGGCGAGTGCGCAGCACGAGCAAGTCAACGCAACTCATGAAGGAGCGGTCGTAAGCATGTCCTTCTTCAAGAAAAAGCCCTCCCCGCCCACACCTTCAAACGCTCGCGAGCCCCTCACCAACCCCGCCAACAACCAGCCGCTAGCGCCCAAAGACACTCCCGGCTATTACGCAGACTTCAGCACGCTCTCGCAGCAGAAGTACTGGGATAAAGCCACTCGCGATGTCGTTCACCAGCGCGTCGTCGAGTCCACGCCCATCCGCTTCTTCAGCTCCGACGAAGCGCAAACCATGCGTGCAGTCGTCGATCGCATTCTCCCCCAG
>CAXSHQ010000008.1:0-1814 GCA_964236875.1 uncultured Acidobacteriaceae bacterium
TGATGCGTCCCAGCACGCTCGGCACCGCCAGCGTTCCGTGCACCGCCAGGTCCACCGTCCCGGCGAGCTTCGCATAGCTGTTCTGGAAATCGAGTTGCGGCGAGCTCTGCACCTTGATATCCAGCCGCACCTTGTTCGTCGCCGCGGTCGGGTCCGGTGGCGCCTGCACGCCGCCCGCGCCCGCGAACCGCGCAAAGTCCACGTCCGGCCCCACGCTGAAGCGTGTGATCAGCACATTGCCGCTCAGATTCACAGCCTGCGGTCCGCCCTGCAGCCGGAAGCTCATCTGCGCCGTCGCGCTCAGGCCCGCATAGCGCACGCGCACGTTGTCGCCGGTCGCGGTCATGTCCGCACAGATGCCCTTGTTGTAGCTGATCGACCCGGCGACCTTCAGCACGCCGCCGCCCGTCTTCGCCGTCATGTTCTGCACGGTCAGGCGGTTCTCGTTGAACACCATCGTCCCGTTCAGGTCCGTCAGGCCATTCGAGATCCCGTTGATCGCCAGGTTCACACCCTGGAACTTCACATTGCCGTTCAGTTCCGGGTCCTTCAGCCGCCCGCCGACTCCTACGTTGAACGTGATCTTGCCCGCCGCGATCACGTCCGGATCGAACGTGTGCGCCAGCGCCACGTTGATGTTGCCCTGCGAGCTCACATTGATCACGCCGCCGTTCGGGTTCGCGTCGCCGAATACCGTCGCCGTCCCGCTGGCCCGCAGCTCCGTCTCCGGTCCGGTAATATGCAGCGCCTCGATGGTCGCCACGCCGTTATGCAGGCTTGCGCGAATCGGCTCCACCTGCTTCAGCTGCACGCCCTGCACGGTCACATCGAAGTTTGTGAACTCCGCGTTCCCGCTCAGCTGCATTGGCTTGGCCGCCGGCCCGCTCACGTTGATCACCGCGGAAATGTTCGAGCTCGCCGGCACGCCGCCCGGCGAAAACTCCGCCATCACCTTGGCCACGTCTACATTGCTCAGCGTCACGCGCGCGGTCGTCTGGTAGTCGCCCAGCAGCGAGGTCTGCCCATGCGCCGCCACCTGCGCTCCCACAAGCTGCGAAGTCAGATCATAGTTCACCGTCGAGCCCGTGCTGTCTGCCGTCATCTGCAGGCTGCCCAGCGGCTTGTTCTGGTACACCACGTCCGTCGCCGAAATCTTCGCATGCAGGTTCGGCTCCTGCACCGTGCCGTTCGCCGTGAGGTTGATGTTCACCAAACCATCCGCGCCCGTGTTGGCCTTGTTGAACGTGTCCAGCTTCGAGAGCCGCAGGTTGTTGCCCGCTATATTCGCCGTGATGTGCTTCGACGTCAGGTTGTACGAGCCATTGCCCGTCACCTGCATCCCATGCGCCGCCACCAGCAGCCGCGAGGCATCGATCTGCTGCCCCCGGACGCTGGCGTCCACACTGACCGTCTCGTAGCTCTCGCCATAGGCGACGCCGTTGTTCAGCGTGACATTGCCCGTGCCGCTCGGGTCCTTCAGCGTGCCTTGCACGTGCGCGTTGATGTTCACCGTGCCGGTCACCGGAATCGTCTGCTGCCCCGCGAGCTGCAGCAGGTCGGGGATCTGCGCACTGGCCAGCTTCACACCCGCGTTGATCGACGGATTGCTCCAGTCGTACGTCACCACGTGCCGCCGCGACTCCATCCGCTGCGGTGCAAACGAGCCCGTCACATTCAGCACCGCAGTATTGCGCTTGATCGTCGAAGTCGCCACCGCCAGGCCCTTCGGCGAGTACTCCGCATCCGCGACCACTGAATCGATCTGCACATCCGTGCTCGGCGGCAGCTTCACTTCGATGTTGGTCGCATCCAGG
>CAXSHQ010000008.1:1824-9301 GCA_964236875.1 uncultured Acidobacteriaceae bacterium
ACCGCGCCTTTCGCCGACCCGTTGAAGTTCAGTTGCCCATGCAGCACCACCGGCAGCGCCGCCGTGCCCTTCTTGCCGTTCGCGCTGAAGCCCAGCGTCTGCAGCGTCTGGTCGAACTCGCCCAGGTCGCGCGCCTGGAGGTTCACCTGCAGGTTCGTCAGCGGGTCGCCGTTGTTCACGCCCAGTATGCCGTTTGCGCTCAGCGTCGTCGCCGGCGTCCGCACATCCAGCGTCGCAATATTCACGATCTGCGACTTGCCGTCGTAGTGCGCCCGCACCGTGCCGCTTACAGGAATGCTTTGCCGGTAGCGCGCGCTTCGTCCGCCGCCTTCCGGAGCCAGGCCCAGATCCGCCTGCACCTGCACGCTGTCAGTGATGTTCGCCACCGGCCCGCCCCACTCCACCTTCACCGGTCCGGTGATCGACGTATCCAGCCCCAGGTCGCCATGGTTCGCCGGCTGCGTCACATCCAGGATCGTCCGCAGCGTGACCTTGCTCAGCGTCACCGTCAAGTACGCATGCGCACGGTTCACCGGGGTCAGCGTGACGGATTCCACCGGAGGCTTGGCCCCCACGCCCACGGCTGCCTTGTTCGCGGTCTGCGCTGCGGCCACCACGGTCGCGGAACTCGCCGGCGCATTCGCAGGGACCTCGCCCAGCCAGTTTTCGATCTTCATCTCGCCGCCGATGCTGCCCCCACCCGGCAGCCGCGCCGTCAGTGCGGTGAACAGCAGTTCCGTCGGCGTCACATTCAGCTGCGCGCCCAGGTTCACGTCATGGGCATGCACATTCTCATCGTTGTAGCCCACGCCTGAGCCCTTGATGTTGCCCGCGAACAGATACCCCGACTTGCAGTTCGGGTCCGGCGGCAGCGTCTTCACGGCCGCAGCCGGCACTTTGCCGCCCCTCTCCTTCTGCATGTCCTTGTAAGTGCCCGGATTCTGCTGCGCATCCTGCGGCGTCACCTCGCAGTTGCGCCCGTGCACATCCAGGTCCAGCCGTCCGCTGATCCCCTGCACCGCCGTGAGCAGCCCGATCTGCTTCAGGTCGAGCGACCCGGTGGAGTTCGCCTGCCACTCCGGATTCGCAAAGTGGTTGATCGACACATTCGCCGACAGATGTGAGTTCGCACCCGTGTAGAAATCGAACGTCTGCAGCTGCGCCAAGTCGCGTCCCAGCTCCGCCGTCATGTGCAGCCGTGACTGCACCTCCGGCTCCTTCTGCATCTTTGTCCGCAGGTCTGCCAGGTCCACCGTCGCCCCGTAGTGGTCGCTCGATGCGATGTAATGCACCTCCGCATTCAATTGGCTGGCCGCCAGGTCGAACGGGATCGCCTTGTCGTTCAGGATCGCCAGCCCATCCGCCAGCTCCACCTTGCCCGCCTGGAGGTTCAGCAGCGTGTTCTGCACCGGCTCGGTGCTGGTGCTCGGCTTCTTCGGCACCGGCTGATTGGTCTTCCCGTCCTTGTCGATGATGAGGTGCACATGTGGCTGCTCCACCCGCAGGTAGTTCAACCCCACATGGCTCTGCGCCCCCTTGCCCATCACATGCGACAGGAAGATGTTCAGCTTCACCCGCACAAAAATCTTCGCCGCCGAAAGATAAGGCATCTCCCCCGCGGGCTCCGTGCCGTGGATCGTCAGCCCATCCACCTCGATCGCCAGATGCCACAGGTCGAACGAGATGCGCCCGATCTCCACCTTGCCGCCGGTCGCGTCCTCCAGGATCGACACCACCTGCCCACCCACGCGCCGCTGGAAATCCTCGGTCTTCGTGTACCAGGAAAGCCCCACCGCCAGCAGGACCAGCAGCACCACCACCGTCCCGGCAAACCAAAGCAGGAACTTCCATAGCCGATGCCGCTTCACTGGCCCGCCACCACTTCCGGGTGCCCCACTCGTGGCAGCTTTATTGCCACGCGTGGGGCCACCGCTGGCGTTGGCAGCGCTGGCCCGTGCGTTCCGCTCTTCCGGAGTTTCCGGCGTGTTCAGATTCAGATCGCTCATGGCGCCGGCTCCCCAGGATGCAGCACAGCCACGCTGCCCTGCGCGCGCAGCTGCTTCAGCCAGTCACGCAGCAGCGCCGTCACCTGCTGTTGCAGCAGCACCTGCTGGATCCTCTCGCTCAGCACCTCCAGCGTCGGCGCCTGCGCATTGCGCCGCGCGTACTCCGGCAGCATCACCGTGTCGTAGTACTTCTTGATGTCCGCCTGCGAAATCCGCGCCCCGGACCGGAACCGCTCCTCGATGAACGCCAGCACTTCCATTCGCTCGCGCCAGCGGTCCCGGAACGTGTCCGGCGTAAACCCATGCTGGGCCAGATAGCGGTTCCACCCCGCATCGCTCGTGCAGTTGGCCTCCTTGCATCCCCCAAGGTCCTTGCGCAGCCCGACGACATCCTTGTCAAGCTCGCCGTCGGAAACTTCCAGGCCCGGCTCCATCTTCGCCTGCTGCAGGATCAGCGCCCGGTCGATCAGCCGTTCGATCGCACGGTTCCGGTCGAATGCCCCGCGCGCCGAGCCGCTCAACCCGATCGGCTGGAGCTGCTCGAACCGTTCCTCTTCCGCCACATCGCTATCCAGCACCAGGTCGTTATTGACGATCGCCACCACCCGGTCCAGCTGCGGCCCATTCAACTTCGGCATGGTGGGCGCGGCCCCCGCCTTCGGCGTGCTTGCGGTCGCGGGCACGCTCCCGCGCTTCGCCGCCGACCCGCCCTGCCCCCAGGCACAGCCGAACCCCATCACAACTAGGCACACCACCGCGACCCAGCCGCTGCTCGCCGTCTTCCCGATATGTCCACGCCGCATGCTGGTCATCAGAACGCCTGCCCGATGGAGAAGAAGAACTGGAAGTGGCTCGCCTGCCCCACATACGGGCTCTTGGTCGTGTAGTCGAAGTACACCGGATACACCGGCGGGTTCAGGTTGTACGCAAAGTCCACACGGATCGGCCCCACCGGCGTCTTGTACCGCGCCCCCAGCCCGATCGCATGCGAGTAGTAGTTGAAGTTGCAGGTTCCGCTATTGTTCTGCAACACCGGTGTCGGCGTGTTCTTCGCCGGCACCCGATGGCAATCGGTCTCATTCGGCTGATGGAAATTCTTGATGCTCGAAAACATGTCCCCCGGATACCGGAACACATTACCCATGTCGTGAAAGATCACGAAGCTCACGCTATCGCCCACAAACGGCAGCGTGGGCGGCGGCAGCCGCAGCTCCAGCGAGTTCACCACCACGCCCGACCCGCCCACCGGATACCCCGTCGTCAGGTCGCGCGGGCCCGCATCGTTGATGCCGAACCCGCGGTGCGATGTCGCGCCGCCCGCATACATGCGCTCGGGCAGCGGGATCGGATTGCACGAAGCATTCGTAGTCGCCAGCGCGCCCTGACAGTTCGTAATTCCCAGCGCCTGCGTAGTCCCATTCACCGCATTGCCGAACACGTTTTCGAACCCCACCCGCAGGTTCCGCGCAAACGTGTACTTATGCTTGGTTCCCCACGTGTAGTACGTCGCCTGCGACAAATCCACCCGGTCGAAGTTCGTGTCCGATCCGAAGAGCGAGTCCGCCACAAACGCCTGCAGCGAGAAGTACTGCCCCCTCGTCGCATCCAGGGGCGTCGGGTCGCGCGTGTCGTGGAAGTACGTGATCCCCGGCCCGCCGACAGTCACCGGCTGCGAAAGCTGCGGGATCAGGTTCGGCGAGATCTCCAGGCTGTTCTGGTCCACGCTGATGCGCCGGTACTGAAAGTCGTAAATAAAATTGTCAGCCTTGCCGATCTTCTGGCTCACGCGGAAGTCGCCCTGCAGCGTCGAGGCCTGGAACGTCGTAATGTTCTGCACGTTCGAGTAGCCGCCCGAAAGCTGCGCCGTCAGGTTGGGTTTCCCCAATAGGTTGGGGTTGTTGAAGCTCAGCGTCGCCAGCCGTTCCAGCAGGCCGAACGACGTGTGCAGCGTCAGGCTTTGCTGCGTGCCGCGGAAATTGATGCGCGACACATCCACGCTCACCCGCGGGCTCACGCCTGCTTTGCCGTTCTGCGCCGCCGTCGCTCCGCGCGTTTCGCCCGGCACCACCGCCGGCGTGCCGGTCTGCGCCTCAAAGCCGAAGCCGTAGGTCACATCCCAGCGCTTGGCCTCGGTCACCTGCACCAGCACGTTCTTGCGTAAGGCTTCGCCGGTCGGGTTCTGCACCGCCGCGTTCACTTCGTTGAACAGCGCCAGGTTGTAAAGGTTCCGTTGCGTCTGCAGCAACGCGCCCTGGTTCAGCGGATCGCCCGCATGCACCAGCATTTGCGCTTCCACCACCTTGGGCCGGGTCTTCTCCACGCCCGAAAGCAGCACGTGGTCGATCATCACCTGATCGCCTTCGTTCACCTCCAGGCCCACATCCGTCTTCGAAACATCGGCCTTCTGCACCGTCTGCTGGATTTCCACCGTCGCATGATCGAAGCCGTTGGTCAGGTAGTAGCTCAGGATGGCGTCGCGGTCGTTGGAAAGCGTCGTCAGCGAAAACGGCTGACCGCTTTCCGTGCTGGTCAGCGCCTTCACCGCTGCCTCGCGCGATGGGTCCACACCATCCAGCGCTACCTCCCCGAACGTCTGCTGCGCGCCTTCGTCAACCGTGTAGGTCACCCTGATCTGCGCCATCTTCAACGCTTGACCGCTCGGACTCTTTTCGCTGTCCTCCACGCTCGAGGTCACCTTCACGTGCGTAAAGCCGTTCGCCCGGTAGATCGTCTCGATGTTGGCGATGTCCGCCTTCACCAGCTGCGCGCTGTAGGTGCCGGACTTCACAAACAGGTCGGCCTTCTTTACCCGCAGGCCCGCCTCCAGCGTCTCCAGATCGAAGTACTTGTTGCCCTTGATCGTCAGCGCGGTCACTTTGTGCTTCTTGCCCGGCACCACGGTGTACTCCACGTTCACCGTGCCCGTGCCTTCGCCCACCAGCTTCACGCTGTCTTCCACGCCGAAGTATCCCTGCTGCTGCAGGTAGTCCTTCAGGTTGAACGCGCCTTCGTTCAGCAGGTCGTTATCGACCGCGCTTTCCTGGTAGATCGGGATCAACAGCTTCTTGCGCGATTTCGAGACCTTCACGCCATTGATGTCCACATGCACGACCGGCCCCTGGTCCACGCCGAACGTGTAATCCAGCTGCTTCTGCACCGGGCGATAATTTTGTTTTTGCAGGCTGGCTGTGCCTTCCAGCCGGTCCTTCTGCTGGTAATACGTCCGCACCCCCGAAAGCGCCGTGCTGGCCGTATCGCGCTCCACCTTCACATCGCACTCGCGGCGGATTAGCCGGTCCAGGAACGTCGCGATCCTGCCGCAGTCCAGGGCGCCTTTGCGGCGGAACTGCAGCGTCGTCACCCCTGGGTCCTTGCCCTCCAGGTACACCTTGCCGATGATCGCCTTCGGCCCGGTGCGCACGTGGAAGAACACATTCACCTGGTGTCCGCTGTCATCCTTCAGCTGGTTCACCGTCACCGTCGGCGCAAAGTAGCCGTTCTGCGCCAGACTCTGCTTCACGCCGTCGATCGCGATCGGGATGGCCGTCTCCGTGTACGCCGTGCCCGGGTCCAGCTTGGTCGCAAACTCCAGCAGGCTGGCCAGCCGCTCCTGGTTGACGCCCTCGATCTCCACCCGCCCCACGTAGTACCGCGGAACGCCCGCATACACCAGCGTCACGCCGCTGCCGCTTTCTTCCCCATACACGCTGATGTCCCGGTACCGGCCCGTGGCAAACAGCGCCCGCAGGTCGTCGCGAACCGCCTGCGGGTCCAGCGGCTTGCCCGCCGCCTGCTTCGGCCGGGTCAGTATCGGGTCGCTCGGGTCGAACACCACGCCGTCGAGCCGCACCGCCGTCACCGCGACCCCACGCCTGGTCCAGATGCTCGTCGCAAGCGGTGGAAGGGTGTTCGTCACATCCGGATCGTTCTGCGCAGACCCGGGAGTCCCCGCCGGCGTCACTGGACTGGAGTTCTGCGCTGCCTGCGGCGTGGCCGTGGGTGCATTCGCATTCGTGGAAGGGGTCGGCTGCGCCGCCTGGCCGCTCGACCCCGGATTCAGCGTTCCCGGCGATTGCGCCCCTGCGGCGGATATCGCACAGAGCGTCAGCAGCGTTCCGGTCGCGCACAGCCGCGTCCACCTGCGGGCGAACGGTCGTTCGCCCCGGCAGGCTTTTTTCTGCTCACCGCAAAAGCGCTTGGAATCCTGCAAACGAGCCTCACTCACTAGCTTGCCCCACCGGGCGAGCCAATGGCAATCTCCAAAGTCTACGTACAACGACCTGAACGGAACGCTTAATTGCTTCGATGCATACAGCCGCTCTCAGGTTCGCCGCTGCCCTTGCCGCCGCCTTGGCTTTTCCTATTTGTCATCCCCGCAGGGGACTCGCTGTTGCCGTTGCCGTTGCTTTTCCTGTTGCTGTTGCCATTGCCATTGCTTTCTTGTTGTCATCCCCGAAGGGGATTTGCGTTTCGCTCGCCCAGCCAAAGACTCTACTTAGAGTCCCCGAACCCGCAGCCCAAACAGCCATCCCGTCAAGGCTCCGCAACCGCCCCCTAACGGTAGAGGCACCCACCCGCTCCTCGCTCCCAAGCGTCAAAGCTCTCAGCTCGTTCCAAACCCGCGAACCGCAAACTTCTATACTCAACCTCATGGCGGCTCCTCAAGACGCAGCACATGACCGCTACTCCCGCCAGATTCTCTTCGCCCCGCTCGGCGAAAGCGGACAGCAGCGCCTTGCCGGAGCCCGTGTCGCCATCATCGGAGTCGGCGCCACCGGAGCCGCGACCGCCGGGCTCCTCGCCCGCGCCGGCGTCGGCCACCTCACGCTGATCGACCGCGACTTCGTCGAACCCTCCAACCTCCAACGCCAGGTCCTCTTCGACGAAGCCGACGCCGCAGCCTCCCTGCCCAAGGCCGAAGCCGCCCTCCGCCACATAGCCGCCTTCAACTCCGCGATCAAGGTCAAGGCTCACGTCGCCGACCTCGTCCCCGGCAACATCCACGAGCTCCTCGCCGGGGCCGACCTCCTCCTCGACGGCACCGACAACTTCGAAACCCGCTACCTCCTCAACGACTACGCCGTCTCCACCGGCACCCCCTGGATTTACGCCGCCGCCGTGGGAGCCTACGCGGCTACCATGAACATTCTGCCGAAAAGCGAAGGACCGGTGCCCAGCCAACGTAAAGGAGCTTCAGCCCCAGAGGCCCAATCCCCCAACGATGTGTCATCTCGACCGGAGGCCGAAGGCCGGAACGGAGAGACCCCTGTATTTCGCGAAGCGAGTGCCGAAGGCACGAGCAAGTCCATCCCGTACAACGTGCCCCGTACAACGTACAACGCAACCGCCTGCCTGGCCTGCCTCTTCCCCTCCGCCCCGCAGGGCAACACCGAAACCTGTGACACCGCCGGCATCCTCTCCACCGCCGTCAACTTCGCCGCTTCCCTCCAGGCAACCGAGGCTCTCAAATA
>CAXSHQ010000008.1:9311-18608 GCA_964236875.1 uncultured Acidobacteriaceae bacterium
GCGCCGATGTCGCGCGCCATGCCGATGGCCTGCTCGAGCCGGACCTGCCCGCGCCCGGCCACGACTCGATCTCCGGCAACGCCGCCGCGATGCGCCGCACCCTGCTCACCTACGACCTCTGGACCGGCGACCGCTCGGAGATCTCCGCCGCCGAGCCCCACCCGGACTGCGAAGTCTGCGGCGCCTCGGGAGCCCGCCGGTTCCGCTACCTCTCCGGCGAGAACCGCCCCCGGATCACCCTCTGCGGCCGCAACTCCGTCCAGATCCACGAGCACCGCCGCTCCGTTGACCTCGCCGCCCTGCGCACCCGCCTGGAGCCTCTCGGCCCGGTCCGCTCCAACGGCCTTCTCCTCCGCTTCGAGCACGCCCCCCACACCCTGACGGTCTTCCCCGACGGTCGCGCGCTCATCCAGGGCACCACAGACATAGCCGTGGCCCGTTCCCTGTACGCCCGCTACATCGGCGCTTAGAGCCGTTCTCCTCCAGGTGGAGTGCTTCCTCACTTGGGTGTCATCCTGAGCAAAGCGAAGGATCCCCGCATTCTGCTCGCAGTGGCACTACACCTCGAGGAGAACAGCTATGGAACGCGTCTTCTGAAGGCGTAGTGCACATCCTGCGCTGAGCAGACGCCTCTATGAGCTTCTGGGTATGGCGAGAACGTCCGAGACGTGGGAAGGGTTCTACAAGGCTGTGCAGCGGAACTTTCCAAAGCAAACGGGAAACTTGAACTTGAACTTCGATGCTTAGGCGTCGGAAATGCGAAGGCCACCTGCGCTAACAGGTGGCCGGATAGGAGAACGAACAAGTGAACCCAAAGCCTAGCCGCCACGGGTCACGGCGCGTAACCGTCACAGTCCAGCCAGACGGCACCGTCGTGATCGTCTTCCCAAATAGAGTTTACGCTCCCAAACCCAGCCGTCCAGAACATCGGGCGGCTTCTCTCTTGCGCCTTGCTCGTCCGCCTGAGAGCATGTCTGGCATGACTCACTGGCTTGTTGTGCGCCTAATGAAAGATGCTGTCCTTGGCTTCGCCATCGTCGCTGCTATCGTGATCATCTACCGCAAAATCAAGCGCGTGGGTTAGCCAGCGTATTTATTGCCTTTGCGCCCAATCCCTTGCTGCTCAGTACTTTGCGCAAGCCGCCTTCCTGCATCTTGCAGTTCCCAAAGGACTTAGCCATACAGTTACCCCGGGGAGGGGTGGCGGGCACCGCACAACCGTCCTCCGCGCTCCCGGCGTCCAAGTCTGCACATCCCGAAGCCACAAAGCCAAGGAGAACGGGATGATACCCTTGTCTCCGGACAACCGGCGTAGTGCGACCGTTCTGACCGGAGTGTTCATGCAAGTACAAGGCCCTTTGATAATGCAAGCAAAAACGACACCCGGCTTGTTCAAGCGGAATCCCCCTATCGCCGGCGAAGCCGAAGCTATTGAGCGCGCCAAGAACGGCGATCCTGATGCCTTCTCCAAGCTGTATGGATTGCACAAGCGCCGTGTATATACACTCTGCCTGCGTATGCTCGGCAACGTTTCCGAAGCCGAGGACATGACCCAGGAAGCCTTCCTGCACCTGTTCCGCAAGCTCGGCAGCTTCCGCGGCGAGTCCGCCTTCTCCACCTGGCTCCATCGCCTCACCGTGAACCTCGTCCTCATGCACCTCCGCAAGAAGGGCCTGCAGCTCGTCTCCCTGGAGGAAACCATCAACCCCAGCGAGGAAGACGCTCCCAAGCGCGACTTCGGCTCCCGCGACCCGCAGCTCGCCGGCTCCGTGGACCGCGTCACCCTGGAGCGCGCCGTGGCCTCCCTGCCCCCCGGCTACCGCATGGTCTTCGTCCTCCATGACGTGGAAGGTTTCGAGCACAACGAGATCGCCAACATGCTGGAATGCTCCACCGGCAACTCCAAGTCGCAGCTCCACAAAGCGCGCCTGAAGCTGCGTGAGCTGCTCCGCCAGCCCGAGCAGTTGCCGCCCTTCGAGGGCAGTGCACGGGAGATCGTCCAGTGAGCGACCTCGCCGGCATCAACTTCGAAACCCTGACTCCGGCCCAGTTCGAAGAGGTCCTTCCCGACCTCTTCGCCAGCGGCGGCGGAAAGGTCTCCGAGGACCCGCGCCTCAAGACCTTCCTCGACGCCCATCCCGATTGCGCCGAGTTGGTCCGTGATCTGGAGATCATCGCCGAGCACGCCAAATCCCTGTTCGAGCCCGTGCACGAGCCCAGCGACGACGTGTGGTCCAACATCGCCAGCAAGCTCAGCACCGAGCCGCAGGCTGGCGATACGGATCTCTCGGAGCTCACGTAGGCAAGGACATCGTTTCCTCTCCTCCACTCCAGCGCATCGTTCTCACCGGCTTCATGGGTTCCGGGAAGACGACGGTAGGCCGCCTTCTCGCCGCTCGTCTGCAATGGACTTTCGTCGACCTGGACGAAGAGATCACCCGCCGTTGCGGCTTGGCTGTTCCGGAGATCTTCGCCCGCTTCGGGGAGGCGCACTTCCGCCGCGAAGAGTCGCTCGCCCTGGCAGCATGCCTGGCCCGCACTCACCTGGTGCTCGCTCTCGGTGGAGGCGCCCCGGAAACCGAAGCCAACCGCGTCCTCCTGCGCGAAAGCCCACAGACAGCTGTCCTCTACCTCAGGGGCAGCTTCGAGCTCCTGCAGGCTCGCTGCCTGGCGCAGTCCACGCAGCCGGATGCCGTCGCCCGCCCCCTCTTCGCGGACGCCGCTGTAGCCAGGAGCCGTTTCGACAGCCGTGCACCGCTGTACACGCAGGTTGCAACCGCAGCCTTCGACATCGACGCCTCTCCAGAGGCGCTCACCGAAGAAATCCTCTCCACCCTTGGTGCAGGGCATGCTGGTGAGGAAGCTGCACACAGCCGCAATACACCCTGAGCTCGGAGGAAAAGCATCACAACCGCAGTTACCTCCGTCAGCTAGGGAGATGTCCGCTGAATAACGAAGTCACGTCGCCACAGATAGAGCAGCGGAATGCCCTCGCCAAGGCTGCCCAGGAACGCGCGGAGCAGGATCCCTTGCCGCCTCGCGAAGTGCAGCGCTCCCGCGCAGTGCAAGGCAACATCCTCTTCTTCTTCGGCGTGATCCTCTTTCTCGCGGCGGCGTGGAAGATGCATTCCGTTCTGTTGATCGTCTACGTGAGTGCCTTGTTCGCCGTGGTGCTCATGCCGCTGGTCCAGATGGTGCAGCGCATCCGCATCAAGGGCTGGAGTCCTTCAAGGCCCATCGCGATCATCCTCCTGATCGGCGTCGTCGCTCTCTCACTGGGTCTCTTCCTCGCTATCGCTCTGCCGCCGGTGATCAACGACGTGCAGCACTTCGCGTCGGACGCCCCGCAGCGCATTCCCGAGCTCGTTGCCAAGTTGAAGAAGGTTCCGCTAGTCAACAAAATCGGCATCGATGAGATTGGCCTGAGGGCTCAGGCGCTGGCCTCCTCCACAGCCGGGTACCTGTTCGCCTCGTTGCCCAAGTTCCTTGAGAAGACTCTGGACCTCATCACCGCGTTCATTCTTTGCATTTACTTCATGCTGGAAGGTGAGTTCGCCTATTACTACTTCCTTTCATTCTTTCCCGCATACAAGCGAGACCGCCTGGCCAACACCATGCAGACGGCAGAGCACCGCGTCAGCAAGTGGCTTATCGGGCAAGGTTCCCTGATGCTCATCCTGGGAGTCGCCAGCACGGTGGTCTTCGGCTTCCTGCATGTCCGCTACTTCGTCCTGCTCGGCCTGCTGATGGGTTTGTTCAACATCGTCCCCATCGCCGGCGGGGTCATTACCATCCTGCTGGCTGCAGGTGTGGCCGCGCTTGATTCCTGGGGGAAGATGGCGGGTGTCCTCATTTTCTACCTCATCTATACGCAGCTGGAGAACGCCTGGCTGACACCACGCATCATGAAGACCAGCGTGGATCTCGCTGGGCTGGCTGTGCTGATCGCTCTGCTGGCCGGCTCCGCTTTAGCAGGCGTCGTAGGTGCGCTCGTCGCAGTCCCCACGGCGGCTCTCCTGGCAGTCTTCGTCGATGAGTACTTCGTGCAGCCGGACGCTCGCAACCTGGCGCAAGAGGCTGCAGCCAAGTCGTGATCCACGCCGCGGCGGCCCGCGGACTCAACCCGCGCCGGCTGCAGGGAGCGGAACGTACGCTACTTCGCGCGAACCGTGAGTGAGTAAGTCGCGCTGTGAGTTAGAGTGCCGTCGGTGACCGAAACGGTGTAGGTGTAGGTCCCGGGGTAGGTGGGATCGGCGTTGTGATCGGGCAGCTTGCTTCCGCAGCCCGTGATGCCACCGATAAGAACGAACAGCACAGCGACGGTCGCGAGCAGCCTCGGCAGTCTGCGTCTACGCAGCAATCCAAGCATCAGCAGAGCGCCACCGAAGGCAACGAGCCAGCCCAGCCGTCCTCCGAATCCGCCATAGCCGGTCACCGTGTACTGAGCGGTTGTCGTGATCGCAACCGTCAGCGGTGTCGCCGCATTGAGCGTGAACGTATTCTGATTCGGCGTGCAGGTAGACCCTCCGGCGTTGGTCGTACACGTGACAAAGACGCTGCCGTTGAAGCCGCCGAGCGGTGTAACGGTGGCGGTCGTGCTCACACCGTAGCCGGCGAGCACGTTCCCGGAGGTAGGCGAAACGGCGATTCCGAAGTCCACTCCATTTCCGATAAGCGCCACGCTGATCACGGGATACTTCGTGTCGTTCGTGCTGATGGTCAACGTTCCTGGACGCGCGCCCAGGGCAGTAGGAGTGAAACGAATGGTCACGGTGCACGTGCTCAGTCCGCCAATGCTTGATCCACAGGTGGTGGTGTCTTTGTAATCACCGGTAATGCCGATAGAAGTCAGCGCAATGGAAGCGTTCGTGTAGTTGGTGATCGTAATCGTCTGGGGCGCCGACGTGGAGCCAAGGTCCACATTGCCGAAGTCCAGAGCGCTTACCTCCGCTTGCACATCGGCGACACCGCGGCCGGTCAGCAACGCGCCCAAGGTTGCGTTCGCGGAAGCGGAAGAGGTAATCACAAGCGTTCCGGTGCGCGCGCCCAGTGCGGTTGGCACGAAGGCGACGTTCACGACGCAGCTCGCATTCGCTGTCACTGTGCCAGCGCAGGTGCTTGAAATCACGGTGAAGTCGCCGGTGGTCGCCACCTTAGAAACCGTCAGTGCGATCGCGCTGGTGTTCGTCCAGGTGAATGCCTGTGTGGCAGAAGTGACGCCGACGATGACATTGCCGTAGTTGGCCGAAGTGGGCGAAAGGCTCGCCGTCGTCGGCAGACCCGTGCCGGTCAGCGTTGCGGTGAGAGTCGGGTTGAGCGTGGTCGAGTTCGTCACCGTCAGCGTGCCGGAGAGGCCGCCGCTCACCGCTGGAGCAAACACCACGCTGATCGCGCAGGTCGCACCGGCGGCCAGCGTTGTGCCGCATGTCGTCGTGTAGGTGAAGTTCGCACTCACCGTTTCAGTCGTCAGCGTGATCGGAACGGCGCTGGTGTTGGTCACCGTGAACACCCTGGCCGCCGACGTTCCCCCGCCGGCGTAGATGCTGCCGAAGTCGGCTGAACTGGGCGTCAGCGTCGCGGTTGTATCCAGGCCTGTCCCCGTAAGAGCAGAAGTCAACGTCGGGTTGCCGGTGGATGTATCCGTCACCGTGAGGGTGCCCGTCCGCGCGCCTACTACGGTCGGAGAGAACGTTACGGTGATGGTGCAGGTCGCGTTCGATGGGAGCGAGCTCCCATTGCACGTCGTTGCCCTGATCGCAAAGTCACCAGTGATGGTCGGCGCGTTGACCTTGATGGCAATCGCGCTGGTGTTCGTCACCGTAAAGTTCGCCGCGGCAGAAGTGCCGGTGACGGCGGTGTTCGGGAAGGCATAGCTCGTCGGCGTCAGGGTCGCCGTTGTATCCAGGCCCGTGCCGCCGAGTGCCGCTGTCAAGAGGGGGTTCCCCGTGGACGAGTTTCGCACCGTGAGGGTGCCTGTACGCGAACCTGTTGCCGTAGGGGTGAAGATCACGCTGATCGTACATGTCCCACTCGGTGCGATGGTTGCGGTGCAGGTATTTGCGGTGATGGAGTAGTCGCCTGTCACTGTCGGCGTGCTCACGGTTTCGGAAACCATAGTGCTTGTGTTTGTGAAGATGAACGTTGCCGCCGTGGAACTCGCGCCGATGTTGGTGCTTGGAAACGTGTACGTGGAGGGCGCGAGCGTCGCGGTGGTGTCCACGCCATTTCCAATCAGCGAGGCCGTTAACGTGGGATTGCTGGTGGAGTCACTCGTCACGGTAAGGGTCGCGGTGCGTGAGCCGATAGCCACAGGGGTGAACTTGACCGTGATGGTGCATGCCGAGCCCATGCTCAGCGAAGTGCCGGTGCAGGTGTTCGCCGTGATGGCGTAGTCGGCTGCATTCGTGCCAGTGATCGTGTAGCTCGAAGGCGTCACCGTCGCAGCAAAGGTGGTGCTGTTCGTGAAGGTGGTCGAGAGAGTGGACGAGACACCCAACTCCACGCTTCCGTAGTTGAGTGTGCTCGGGGAAAGCGTGGCAACGGTGGGTGAGTTCGGGAGCAGGAACGCGACAACCATGCCGTCGTGCGGAGTAAGACCGGCGGCCGTGGTGGTCGTGTTCGCGTAGGTGGCCGCAGGATAATCCGTGGTGAAGTGAGGCTGCGTGATGGCGGTTTCATACGAAGCCAGCGAAGCCGCTGCTGTTTGACTATCCAGGACCGTGTTCGAAGCCAGGATGTGCTCGTACATCACGGCATCGCCGCGCTCGATGTAGTTGTAGCGGCTGGTAGCCGTGCTCGCGACGAAGTCCGTCAGCCCACTGGTTGTGGAGCTGGGCTGATACAGCGTGACCGTGCCGCTCGCGGCAGGAGAACCCTTGATGATGCCGGTCACATCGACGAAGCCATCGGAGAACTCAAAGGCATTCAGGTTCCCTGCGACGATTACGTTGGCACTCGAGCTCTGGTAGCTCTGCACAAGCTTGGACAGGTCCACCGCCTGCGCCGCGCGATGGGTACGGATGTCTGGTCCCAGCGTGCTGTCGCCAATGTTGTCGCGTGCCGTGAACTGCGTGTCGATCACCGTGATCGGGTACGCCGGGCCAATGGAGCGCACGAACTCCGCCTTGAGAACCAGCGGCGGCTGCAGCCACAGCGGCGCGCTGCCGCCGGCTGTCGTGGTGTACGTGCTGTTGCCCTCCAACTGATTGACGGAATCCACGGTCACTGTCGCCGAGTTCACCAAGAAGCCGAGGTTGAGCACACCGGCGTTCGCGCCCGCGTAGAGGTAAGGCCCATACTTCGTACCCGCGGCCGTGTTCACCGCGATCGCCAACGCGCTCAGGGTGGCGTAATCCTTGATCTCCTGCAGGCTGACGATATCCGGCTGCCCAAGGTTGGTCTGAACGGCGACCGCCGCCTTGGCAAGGCGCGTCGAGAAGTCGGCATCCGTCGCACCGAGGCCATTCAGGTCCAGCGTGCCGACGTGGAAGTGCGTGGAGTCCGAGACCGCCGAGTTGATCGCCTGCACGGTGCCGCTGGCGGCGCAGGTGCTGGTGGGAAAAGATAAGCAGCCGCGCGTATCCCAGCGTGTAGTCGATCAGGCCGATCCCGGCCGTTGCTCCCACGGTGATGTTCTTTCCGGTGGAGCACACGATTCCCTGCCCCACCGTCAGCTCCACCGGCGAGCCGCCGAAGGTGGTGGTGTCGATGAGAATGCGTTGCGGGTTGCCGGCCCATGTAGTCACACCGGTGGCAGCTGTGCTTTCGTCCGGAGCGACGCCCGCGGACCGGAATAGGTGATTGTTGGTTGTGGTGTTGGAGCTGAGCGTAGCCCAGAACTGGCCGGTGGAGGTGACGGCGCCGGTGGTCGCATTCTTGGTGCTGCCTGAAGGAGAGACAGCGTAGAACGTCGCGCTGGTCGTCATGCCGGTGTACTGGAGCGCGCCGCCGAAGCTGTTGAGAGTGGTGCCCAGCGAGATCGACTGCGTCATCGTGCCGTTAGTCGAGTTCACCGTGCAGGAGGTCGGTAGCAGGCCGGTTCCGGGCGTGTTCGTGGCGGTGATGTCCGCCGGCACCACGGAGTTGGAGTTCACCACCGTGCCGATGATGGTGACGTTCTCCCCGACAACGGCGCACGCGGGAGCGACGGTCTTCAGCCCGAAGACAGGCAGCCCCTCGGCGGTCGCCGGATAGCTGTCCCAGCACAGGCTGGAGTTGGTAGCGCTCCCGGAGCACGTTCCGTTGGGCTCGGACAGGTAGACCGTGCCGGCGAAGTCGCCAGTCTGCATCACGCCCACCACCACGCCGGTGACCGACACCGACTTGCCATAGTGCGAGTACAGATACAAGGAGTCCGGCAGGAAATATGTGGTGTAGCCAGTGATCCCCGGCGTGGCCACCATGATCTGGTGGATCGAAACGGCATCCTGCGCCTTTACCGATGGGGTCGCAAAGGAGCAGGCCAGGGCGCAGAAGAGCGCCGGCAGGGAGCGGAAGCAGGAACGAAGGAGCAGCATCGGGAGAAAAGAACCTCGGGGCACGACCGATTCCTTACCCTGGAAAAGCCAGGCAGAGCCGAGCGGAGGCAGGTTTCGGTGTGCTGATTCGAGTAGCAATGTGGTGGACGGCATGCGCCTCCAACCGGGTTACGGCAGCGGGAAATCGAAACCGTGTAAACCGGGGACGCGAACCCCCGTCCTACGAGGGCAGAGATGACCTGCAACGTACCCGGCCAAGCAATCCAAGCCGGTCATGTACTCCGAAGCGAAAGGCTTCCCGTCTCCGTTAGTATGCAGATAGCGCTTCCAGCCGCCCAAGCCCGCAGTGCTGCCATGGCCGACACCCCCCAGGCATCGAGCGTCACTACCGAGCTCGATGACATCGACGCGCTCGTGCGGACCTACCGTCCGCGCCTGCTGCGCTTTGTCGCGTTCTCCATCGGAGACCCGGATCTTGCCGAGACCATTACGCAGGATTGCTTCCTGAAAGCGTGGAACGGCCGCGCGAAGTTCCGCGGCGACTGCTCCGTGAATACATGGCTGACGTCCATCGCACTCAACCTGATCCGCGACCAGCAGCGCCTGGGCAAGTTCCGCTTCTGGCGCCAGGCCCGGGCGACAGCCATCGACGTGAACGACGCCGCGAGCTTCCTCCCTTCCAACGAAAGCTCTCCAGAACGGCGTATCCTAGCCAAAGAGCAGACTGCGCAGGTGCAGGCGGCGTTGGAGAACCTTTCGCCCAAACAACGGACAATCTTTCTCATGCGCTTCTCTGAAGAGATGGAGCTTTCGGAAATTG
>CAXSHQ010000008.1:18618-22042 GCA_964236875.1 uncultured Acidobacteriaceae bacterium
AAATTGCCCAGTCGATCAAGATGCCGATCAACACGGTGAAAACTCACCTGCATCGCGCGCTGAAGTCGGTGCGTGCCCAGGTGGCGGCAGCAGGAGAAGCGGGCCCCGCAACGGCAGCAGCCGGGAGCACTCGATGAACCCCATGATTTCTACGCCTCACCTTATGCCGCACCTTACGGACGACCAGATGGATGACGCTCTCATCGGTGACCTGGCCGTTGACTGCGCGGCCCACCTGGCCGGGTGTGATGAGTGCCAGTTGCGGCTGGAACAGGCCGAGGCGCCGATTGCGAACTTCAACGCCGTGTCACTGGCCTGGAGTGAACGCCGTTCTGCCACACTGCCTCTACGCCCCACTCACTCCGCACACACAGCCTGGCTGCCGCGTGCACTGTGGGCAGCGACAGCAGCGGCCGTGCTCGCCGTTGGCATCACCGTGCCGGTTGTGCGCCACTCCCGTGAAGGCAAGTCTCTGGCCTCCAGCCACGACGGTGCCGCGCCGACACTCATGGCCTCCACCGGTCCGGTCGACAATCCTGTAGCGGCCCGGGATGAGCAGATCGCCCGCGATAACCAGATGCTGCAGAACATCGACCGCGAGCTCGATGCAACGCCTTCCACGATTCGGGAGTACGGCCTCCAGCCGGCCAGCATTCAAACTCACGCACCTGCCGCTTCGGTGTCGGTGCGTAACTAGAGAGCTCCTGCCTTGACGTCTCTTCGTTCAATTCGTTCTTCGGTGCTGGCCGTCCTGCTCTGTGCGGCGTCTGCCCTGGCCGCTGCGCAGCGTGGACCGGGTGGACCTCCGCCCGGCGGCGGTGCAGGTGGTCCGGGAGGACCCGGAGGCACCATGGGAGCGCCCGGTGCGCCTGGTGCGCCTGGTTCGGGGAACAACCCCGGCGGGAGCTTCGGAAACCGCGGTCCCGCTCCAGGCATGTCCACGCCACCGCGGAATGCGCCGCAGCTCGGGCCTCCAGGGCGCTGGTGGGACGACCGGAAGATCGCTCACAGCCTGAGTCTGCGCACCGATCAGCAGCGGAAGATGGACGAGATTTTCAATGCGGGCAAGGGCAATCTCCTGCAGCTCTACTCGAATCTGCAACGGGAGGAATCGCGGCTCGGTTCGATGTCCAGCGCGGAGCTGTCCGACGAGAGCAAGGTGTTCGCCTCTATCGACCGCGTAGCGCAGGCCCGCGCCGAGCTCGAAAAAGCCAACGCGCACATCCTCCTGCAGATTCGTAAGGAGCTGGACGCCTCGCAGCTCTCCGCGCTCGATCATGAGATCGCCGCTCTGCGTTAGCCGGGATCGTTCCAAGCTGGGTGCAGCAGAGAGGGGCGCGAATGTCGCGCCTCTCTACTGCTTCCCTGCCTCTGCTACTTCTCTGTCGTGAAGGTCCAGGTGGTCTCGCTATGGTAGGTCTGGCCCGGCTTCATCGCCGTGCTGGGGAACTTCGGCTGGTTCGGCGAGTCCGGAAAATGCTGCGTTTCCAGGCAAAGACCGGTCCGCAGGTCATACTTGCCGTGCGGCCCGGAGAAGCTGCCATCCAGGAAGTTGCCGCTGTAGAACTGTATGCCCGGCTCGGTGGTCGCCACGCTCAACACCCGGCCTGAACCTTCGTCAAAGACCTTGGCCGCGGGACGCAATGTGCCCGCCGCGCCGCGCACAACCCAGTTGTGGTCGTAGCCCTTGCCGAACTTGAGCTGCTGGTCATTGGCGCCGATCCGCGAGCCGATGACCTCCGGCTTGGTGAAGTCGAACGGCGTACCCGCAACCGGCTTCAGCTCGCCTGTCGGAATCAGCGTGCTGTCCACCGGCGTCGTCTTGTCAGAGTTGATGGTGAGCTTCTCGTTCAGGATCGTCCCGCTGCCCACACCGCCCAAGTTGAAGTAAGCATGGTTGGTCAGGTTCACTACAGTCGGTTTGTCTGTGGTGGCGCTGTAGCGGATCGAGACTACATTGCCGCTAAGGGTATAGCGCACGTGAGCCGTCAGGGTGCCGGGAAAGCCTTGGTCGCCATCCTGGCTGACGAGCGAAAACTCCACGCCGCCGGGAATCTCTTTCGCGGTCCAGTTCCGGCGGTCGAAACCGTCCTTGCCGCCGTGAAGGGTGTTCGGGCCGTCGTTGACGCTGAGCGGGTAGTCCTTGCCTTCCAGCGAGAACTTGCCCTTGGCAATCCGGTTCGCGTAGCGGCCCGGCACCACACCGAAGTACGTCTTGTTGTCCTTCACGAAGCCGGCAAGGTCATCGTAGCCAAGCACGATGTCGCCCATTTTGCCCGCGCGGTCCTTGGTCTTCACAGAAACCACGCGCGCGCCAAACGTCATCACACGCAGCTCCACGGTCGGACTGGAAAGCGTGTAGATTTGCACGGCCGAGCCATCGGGCAGCTTGCCGAAATCGCTGTGAGTCACGGCGGCCGAAGCACCGGCGGCGGCAGTTGTCATAGCCAGCAGGATATAGCGGAGAACCTTCATCAGACAGAGCCTCTCGTACGGGAGTCGTTTCGTCTTCGAAACTATAACTGACCACGGTCGCCTTCGTCGCGAAATCGCTCCGCGACATATAGCATGTGTACCGAACGCACTTCCATCTGCCCTTCAGGCCCAACGTTCGCTCCCGAGCCCATCGAGGTACTATGCCCGCAGTCCGCCGTTTCGCTCCTGTCCTGTCCTCCTGCCTTGGCCTTCTTCTTCTGGGCATGTGCCTGCCTCCAGCCCCGATGGTGGCGCAAACCGGCCAGTGGGTGGGCACCTGGGCCACGTCTCCCGTGGCGGGCAAAGTCTCCGGTGCATTCACGAGTAGCGGCGAGGCGGGTACGACGCTCCGCGAGATCGTTCATGTCTCGCTGGGCGGAAGCACCGTGCGCGTCACCTTCACGAACGAGTTCGGTGCGGAGCCGCTCACCATCGCTGCCGCGCAGATCGCTCTACGCAGTACCGGCACTGCCGTGAACACGGGCGCAGCCGCAACCCTGTTGTTCGCCGGCCGGCCATCCATCACGATTCCCGCAGGCGCCCTCGCCGTGACGGACCAGGTCGCCTTCAAACTGCCTGCGTTCGCGGACGCGGCGATCTCGTTCTTCCTGCCTGCCCAGCCGTTGACGCAGCTTTCCGTGCACAACTTCGCAGACCAGACCAGCTATCTCGCTTCCGGCAACAGCGTCGCCGCACCATCGCTCACAGGCGCGAAAGAGATTTACTCCTGGAACTTCTTGAAAGGCGTGGACGTGCAAAGCGGCGGTGGAGCGATCGTCACCTTCGGCGACAGCATCACCGACGGCGCGCTCAGCACGCGTGACACGAACATGCGCTGGCCGGATGTGCTCGCCCGCCGTCTCGCCACCGACAAGAAGACGGCGCAGCTCGGCGTTCTCAATGAAGGCATCGGCGGCAATCGCGTTCTGCACGACGTCACCGGACCCAG
>CAXSHQ010000008.1:22060-30147 GCA_964236875.1 uncultured Acidobacteriaceae bacterium
TCCGGGTGTGAAGTACCTGGTGATCCTGGAAGGGATCAACGACATCGGTCACGCCTTCGATCCCGGCAAGTCCTACGATGTGGTCTCCGCGGACGACCTCATCGCCGGTTTCACCCAGATGGCCGAACGCGCGCACACTCACGGCATTAAGGTGTATGGCGCGACCCTCACTCCTTACGTTGGAGCGAAGTATCAATCGCCTGCGGGAGAGAACGCGCGGCAAGCCCTCAACCAGTGGATCCGCACTTCCAGGGTGCTGGATGGATTTATCGATTTCGAGAAAGCCACGCGAGATCCGGCAAACTCTGCTGTGTTTCTGCCGGCCTATGACTCGGGCGATCACCTGCATCCGAAAGATGCCGGCTACAAAGCCATGGGAGAAAGCATCGATCTAAAGCTCTTCTACAGGTAAGAGGTGTCGTAAAGAAAAGGGCGGCTGCGAGGTCGTCGCAGCCGCCCTTGTTTTCCGGGTAAGTCCTACTTCAACTCGAGTCCAGCGAAGAAGTAGCCGATCTCGAAAGCGGCGGTATCTTCTGCGTCAGAGCCGTGAATGGCGTTCTCGCCAATCGAGCTCGCGAACTTCTTGCGGATCGTGCCTTCTTCGGCCTTGGCGGGATCGGTGGCGCCCATCAGCTTGCGGAGATCGACGATGGCGTTGTCCTTCTCGAGCACCATAGGGAAAATCGTGCCGGAGCTCATGAACGTGGTGAGCTCCCCAAAGAACGGACGCTCGGAGTGAACGTGGTAGAAGCCTTCGGCCTGCGATTTGGTAAGGCCGATCTTCTTGATGGCGACAAGCTTGAAACCGGCCTTCTCGATTTCAGCGAGAATACCGGCGGCGTGGCCTTTACCGACCGCGTCGGGCTTGATGATACTGAAAGTGCGCTGGGACACAGATACTCCTGATAGTTGGCTTGCGGAACGCAGCCTCTCCAGTGTACCTGTGCCCCCGCTTCGCGGCCTTGAGGTCCTACAGGTTGGCGGACTTGTTGCCGGTGACCAGGCGTATGAGCCAGGTGAGGATGACCGCGCCGAGCACAGCTATGGCGATGCTGACGATGAGGCCGTGCTCGCCCGCGCCGCCCAAGCCGAGGTGGTACGTGATGAAGCCGCCGATAAGGGCTCCGATCAATCCGACAATCATGTCCATCAGAGCGCCGAAGCCGGAACCCTTCATAATCTTGCCGGTGATCCAGCCAGCCACAATGCCGATGATGATCCAGGCGATGATTCCGTGACCCATGCGAATGTTCCTCCAGTAGGTTTGTGGCCCAACTTGTCAGAGTGTTTTCAGCCGGTTCTGAGTTGTACTCCCTAGTAACCGCGGGGAGGTGGGGGTGGGCCCTGGTGAAGGAACTGCTCGTAGCCTTGGCGGAAGCCTTCGCGGTAGTCGCGGAAGGCGGGCGGCGGGACGGGCGGGTTGCGGTAGCGCGGATGATTGTCAGCCACGTCGTGGCGGGCGGCCTCGAAGCCGTCGTGGACGCCCTGCTCGTGGATCTGGATGGCGGGCGGCGGCGGGCCATAGGCGATGGGCCGTGGCTGCGAGCAGCCGGCCAACAGCGCGGCGGCGGAAAGGAGGGAAACGGCAAGGGCTTTCTTCACGGTGGTCTCCTGAGCGGGCGCGACGCTTACATGCATCCCCGTGCAGAAGACAGACCGGCTGGGGAAGGAAAGTTGTTCACTCTCAGGCCATCTTCAGATCGCCCACGACCGGCAACACCGTCCCCAGAACCCTGCCCTACCCCCCCCACCCTCCTGGGTTGGGGATTTTGGAGCTAAGTCTTTGAACATGTGTGGCTTACAAAGGGGTGATCCCGGAAAGTATTCACACGAAACCATTTAGCCGCAAAGTATGCATTAGAAAGACTTAGACGTGTGCGATTCGACAGAAGACTTATTGGTGACTCGGTCCGGTTCTTTGCCCATTTCCAGTATATGGAAGCTACACGAATAGCTATGCAAATACATTCGGCCTGGAATGAGCTACTTAGAGACAATGGGGCTTGACACGTTGCAATGGCCTCCTCATTGCAAGGTAACGAGGGTGGAGAGCTTCTGACAGGATCGGCGGCAGAAATGGCGGGAACACCTGAGTTGGTTAAGGTGTTCCCCCGTGTGAGCTACTTGGTGCGGTCGTAGACCAGGGTCTGGTTGGCCTGCTTGCCGTCTTGCGTTTTCACAACGCACTTCTCCACGAACTTCTTCTTGTCGGCGTTGAGCGAGAAGTTGCAGGTGACGGACATACCATCCGGCATCACAAAGACGCTCATGTCGGCGGCGGCGTTGTCACTGAAGGTGGCGCCCTTCATGCCGACCATGGGATGAGCCGAGCCGTCGGCAGGACCGCTCCAGGAAAGCTTCCAGGTCTTGCCATCGCCGTCGACCATGGTGTCGGTGAACTTGGCCCTCTTCTCGGTGTCGGTGAGCATGATGAAGGTGTCGCTCTTCATGGAGGGGCCGCCGCCCCAGTTGGACTCCTTCTGGTTGAGCGTCCAAGTGCTGGGCGTGGCCATGTGGGTGTGGGCGGCGAGGGCGAAGGGCGTCACAAAGGACGCGATCAGGACAGCAGACGCAAGGCGGCTGGAACGAAGCATGGTGGCTCCTCGAAACTCGAGTGGAATGTGTGAGCTGGCCGGGGGTCGTCCCACTATACGCTCGGCCGGTCTGTTCCCCGCAGGCAGGCCGCGCCCGCGCCGGTTCGCCGCAGGCAGATTACTCATGCGCTCGCATGCGTTCCCGCTTGAGGTTGACGAGGAAGAGGACGTTGTCCCAGGCGTTGTGGATGCCGATGCTGAGCAGCAGGAGCGCCGCGCCGGCGATGCCGAAGATGGCTCCGCGAGCGTGGGACGGCACAAGCAGCGCTGAAACGGTGAGGCCCACGTAAGCAAGGACCGGCAGCCCGGCATGGAAGAGCCAGTCCTCGAAGACGGGATGGTAGCTGGGCTGGCTGCGCATGCGGCGGACCACGATCAAGGTGTAGACCAGGCCCGCCACCCCGGAGAGCGCCCACCCCGCGCCGGGCAGGCGAAGGCCGTGCCACGGCATGGCCATGGACGCAGCTAGCAGGAGCACGACGAGGAAATGAACGATGGTGGGGCTGGCAAAGGCGTCGCTGGCCTGATCCTCGCCGGAGCGCATGGGCATGTCCGAGATGAGGGCCATGACCAGGAACTGGAGGCCGGTGAGCGCGCCGGCGGCCGAGCCGATGATCTCGCAGAAGACTTGCCAATCGACGAGCGGTGTCATGGGATGCACCCATCGTAACTGGTATGCTGTCGCCAACGGGAGCCGTGTCATGACGAAAGAGATCATCTTTGAGGTGCATGAGGACGAGGTGGACGGCGGCTATACGGCGAACGCCCTAGGATACGGTATCCACACTCAGGGCGACACGCTGGAGGAACTGCGAACGATGGTGAGGGATGCCGTCGCTTGTTACTTCGATGAGGAGACTCCTTCACCAGAAATCATTCGCCTTCATTTCGTACGGGATGAAGTGCTGGCATAGTGAAGCTGCCCCGCGACATCGACGGGTCGGAACTTGTGAAGGCTCTAGCCGTTCTGGGGTACGTGACGACCCGCCAGACCGGATCACACATCCGCGTGACGACACAGCGGGATGGTGAGAACCACGAAGTCGTTCCGCATCATCACCCCATCAAGACGGGAACGCTGTCAAGCATCCTTAAGCGGGTCGCCACTCACCACCGACTGACCTTGGAGCAGCTTCTGAAGACGCTCAATCTGTAAGCCGCATGCTACGGGTCGTCCGGCACCCACTCATGCCCCAAGCGCGAGGGCATGAATGGGCCACCCGCCGGTCGCCTTTCCTCTCTAAAGATCATCGAAGATCTTCTCCCATGAAACCTCTTTGCCTTCTTGTCGAGAGGCGGAGAAATCTGGACGGTCGTCATCTGGTGGCTCATAAGCTCGGCGGGTTCCCTCTTCTCTGCATTGGTCGCTTCTGTCCTCCAAGCGGAGCGCGAGCGACTCCAATTCTTTCGCACGATCGCGGAAAACCTGAACGGCTAATAGCACGACATCTCGAAGCTCTTCGAATCTTTGTCCCTGACCTAGAAACTCATCCTCGTCTTCATCCTCATCGATCTCCTCCTCAAGCGCGATCCCTAGCGCTTCGACATACGAATCAAGCGCGGTATCGAATTCCTCTGCCGGCGGCTTCTTTAGCAAACGTGGCTCTACCAAGGAAATTAATGAAGCCATTTGAAGCCAACTTGCCAGCTCGGCAAGGTCGAACTCCCCAGCGTCGCCACTCGCCCTTTTGCTAGCTTCCATCATTTCGCCGCAGGATTCCTTCCAAGACTTTTCCAGCCACGGCGCAGCTATGTAAGTTCCCGACTTGTCACTTAGTGACACAAACAATTTTACGAGTCCAGGGTCGAGCACGCTCCCGCTTCGGTTCCAGTGCTCGCGGCACGCCTCGCAGACATCCGCGATTAGCTTCATAATTTGGACGATAACCTTACTGCCGCTGGCGCCGTCCAATATCGCTAACACCTTAGGAGCATTAGTTGTAGTGGTAACCTGGATTCGGCAAGCTTCCGTGAGCGCCTGCCAAGACCCTTGGTGTTGCATAAGCGGAAATTGACGCTCTCCGGCTACGCCGCCTTCCTTAGATAACGCGAGCTTGATCGAAGCGAGACCGCCCCGTTTGATATACCGTAGCGCCATTTCTCTGCTAGCGCTAAGCTGGTCAATGACCAAGTCACGATTACTTGGATGAACCCAATCCCACGAACGCCCGAAAAGTCTGCGATTCAATACGGCCTCCGTATGCGCAAAAACGATTCGTCGAGCTCATCAAGAATTTCCTTAATGGGGCGGGAGAGTGGAAGCGGTGAAATTTCGGTATAAAGCTTCTCGATCGCAGAGGCATCGCGCGAACCATCTTCGTCCAGCAAGACGGCCAAAAGCCACTGAGTTTCGAGCGGGAGAGCTCTGTAGCTCTTCGTCATTTCCGACGTTACTTCGCTGATAGCCTTCGATATAGCTTCGGCTACATCTTTCTTCTTTAGGGTTTTTGCTGCAACGGCTGCCGTCAACTTAGGCAGCGATCTGCGGCAAAAAAGGTAGATTCTCAAAGGCGTAAAGTGCGGATCAGCAATGATCGCTTGGAGGTTAGACTTCAGGAGCAACTTTGCATCCTGCTCAAGTCCAGCAGCCACGGCGTGCCGGTATAGCACCAGTGCTTTCTCGCGAGGCGTCAATGAGTCGGCGTTAACGATCACCTCTGCTGGCATTGGAAAGGTAAGCGTACTACCTAGATCCATTTCAGAGCGGGCACGCTCAAGGATGTGTCTACGACTGGTCCAAACGAGTTGATGCTGCCTGTCGAGCTGAGGCAAGATGTTTGGAAGCTGTTTACCCCATCTCTTCCCGATCGATGGATCATACTCAGTTCGCCCAAAAGCATCATCGGCAAGAAAGATTTGAGATCGACCATTTTGGTGCAATCGGAAGAAGTCGTCCGGCGTCTCGCAATCAATTACTTGCCAGCCACTCGCCGCTTGCGAGAGAGCCACCATCCAGCTAATTGACGTTTTACCCATTTCTGGCGGTCCGCTAAGTACCGCAAAATGATGCTTCGAGAGAACAAGCCATGTATTTTCAAATGCAGTAGTTGGAACGAAGACCTCGAGCACTTCCTTCGCCTTCTTCACTACGCTTTCGGTTCTCTTTAAGATATCGGCGTTCAGAATGTTTGCGAGCGCGGACGTCAGCATCTCTTCTATACCGATCAGTAGGTTCCGGTATGTAAGTATTTGAGGAAAGCTCCGAGCCAAATGAGGTAGAAGATCAAGTTCCGCAGAGAGGTCCTCAAATCCGAGAACGGTTGGCTCATAACCTAGGACAGGGGAGAGTATGCTGATTATCGCAGAGCGTGTCTTTGTACCAACTGGCGCGTTTGTATACAGCAAGTAACTCTTACTATTTGCCCACTCCTTCTTCTTGATCCTTTCTCCAATGCGTTTAGCCTCGAACCTACACGCGTCAACAAGTGCTTTGGCGGGCTTCGCTCCCGCAGCGTTAGCTTCAGAGACAAACTTCGCTTGAAAAATGACTGGCCCGGCAACTGTGACTTTCCTTGTTCCTGAAGTCAGCGAACGCGTGCAATAAGCGTCGCGGCCCTGATCGCCGTGCCCACCCCAAGCTTCAACATCCAACCCGTACTCGTTCTTGATGAGAACTTGTGCAAGCCATTCAAATTGGTAAAAGCCCAGCTAATCTAGTTCGTATCTAGCCATGTCTACTCCACCGTCACACTCTTGGCTAAATTTCTCGGCTGGTCGACGTCGCAGCCTCGGCGGACGGCTATGTGGTAGGCGAGGAGTTGGAGGGGGACTACTTCCAAAATGGGAAGTAAGAGTTCGTGGCTCTGGGGGATGTAGATGACGTGCTCGACTAGCTGCGGGATGTGGGTGTCGCCTTCGATGGCGATGGCGATGACGCGGCCGGAGCGGGCGGTGACTTCCTGGATGTTGGAGAGGGTCTTTTCGTACTTGAGGACGGAGCTGGGGTCGGTGGGGTCCTGGGTGGCGATGCAGACGCAGGGGAGGGTCTCGTCGATGAGGGCGTTAGGGCCGTGCTTCATTTCGCCGGCGGGGTAGCCTTCGGCGTGGATGTAGCTGATCTCCTTGAGCTTGAGCGCGCCTTCGAGGGCGATGGGGTAGTGGATGCCGCGGCCGAGGAAGAGGAAGTCGCGCGCGTTGTAGAACTGTTTGGCGATCTCGCTGGTCTGGTCGTCTACGGTGCGGAGGACGGTTTCAAGCTTGGCGGGGATGTGGGCGAGCTCTTCGGCCAGGTGGAGGGACTGCTCGGGGGTGACGGTGCCGCGGACCTGCGCGAGGTGGAGCGCGAGGGTGAAGAGCGCGGTGAGCTGGGCGGTGAAGGCCTTGGTGGAGGCGACGCCGATCTCCGGGCCGGCGTTGGTGGTGATGGTTCCAGCCGCGAGGCGGGTGACGGCCGAGCCGACGACGTTGCAGATGGCGAGGGTCTTGGAGCCCTTGGCGATGAGCTCCTGTTGCGCGGCGATGGTGTCGGCGGTTTCGCCGGACTGGGTGATCAACAAGCCCAGATCTGTGGGATTGGGGATGGGGTCGCGGTAGCGGTACTCGCTGGCGTAGTCGACATCGACGGGGAGGCGGGCGAGGCGCTCGATCATGAACTTGCCGGCGAGGCCGGCGTGCCAGGAGGTGCCGCAGGCGGCGATGGTGATGCCGGTGGCCGCGCGGAACTCCTCGGGGGTGATCTTCATGTCGGGGAGGAAGACCTGGCCGGTGTCGAGGGAGACGCGGCCGAGCGTGGTGTCGCGGACGGCGCGCGGCTGCTCGTTGATCTCCTTGAGCATGAAGTGCTTGTAGCCTGCTTTTTCGGCCTGGATGGGGTCCCAGGTGATGCGCTGCGGGCGGAGGGTGCGGGGGGTGCCGGCGAAGTCGGTGAGGGTGACGCCGGCGGTGGTGAGGGTGGCGACCTCGTGGTCTTCGAGGAAGTAGATGGTGCGGGTGTGGTGGAGAATGCCGGGGACGTCGGAGGCGAGGAAGAACTCGCCTTCGCCGAGGCCAAGGACGATGGGCGGGCCCATGCGGGCGGCGACCATCTTGTCGGGCTCGGCGGCGGAGAGGACGCCGATGGCGAAGGCGCCGGTGAGGCGGCGGACGGCGCGGCGGACGGCCTCTTCGAGGGGGATGGTGGGAGAGGCCAGGGCGGGGGCTTCGAGAACGGTTTGGGATTCGTTGCTGGTGGTGGGGTCGGTGGCGTCGGAGCGTGCAGCGGGGGCGGCTTCGGAGGTGACCTCGTGGGATTCGCTGGGGTCGTCCGAGAACATACGGATTTCGAAGCCGCCATAGCGGGAGGCTGCCGACTTGCTGGGAGTGGCCGCGGTGGGGGCACTGCTTCCCTGCTGCTCCTGGGCGGCGAGCTCAATTTCGTCCTGGATGACGTGGGCGATGATTTCGGTGTCGGTTTCGGATGCGAACTTGTGGCCCTTGGCGATCAGGGCGTTCTTGAGGGTGAGGTAGTTTTCGACGATGCCGTTGTGCACGACGACCAAGGTGCCGGTGCCGTCG